>SDAZ01000068.1 GCA_006212005.1 Sulfurovum sp.
CTTTATATTGTATGCTTTTCAAGAATTCATCAATTAAGCAGAATAATGTTATCATTTTATGTTCCATAACTTGCCGTCCAAGTTTTATGGAACTCTACTTAATTTTTCTTAACTAGCAATTTGGGTTATGTTACATCTGTGACAACGCGAACACTTTTCATATAAGCTTTACCTGTATCGCTCTCTTCTATGGAAAAATAACCCTGTGAAGCCTCTTTTATTTTACCTAATTTTGAATCAGAATCTTTTGCAAATTTTTCAGCACTAAGTTAATTTTTTTGTAATTCTATTTTACGACCATCAGGATCTAAAACAACATAAACTATTGAATTATTAAAATCATAATGAGAAATAATTTCGATATTTTGTGAAGTTAAATAATCTTTTAAATTCTGAACATTTAATTTAAATCCTAAACGAATATTATCAATACTATTACCAACTAATGGATATAACTCTAAGACAAGTTCATTGATTTGAGTTGAATAATGAATAAAACCATTACCATGCTGTTCTTGTTTAAAATTTAAATGTAACTTTTCATAAAATTCTTTACTTATTTCTATATTTTTACATCGTAAAACTAATAAATTTAAATTTATATTATTTTCAATATAAGGAATATTTGTATTCATGATATAACCTTTTTATTGTATTGTAGCACGATTTTAGATGTTAGTAGAAGTTTTTTAGCTTTGAAGTAAAGATTTTTTTTAACTATTTTTTTATAAAATAAGTCCAAACTCCAACTTTTTTAATAAGTTGGAGTTTACTGTTTAAAGTTACATATGATAGTTTGGAGACTCTTTTGTAATCGTTACATCATGAACATGGCTCTCTTTAAGTCCTGCACTGGTTATCTCTACAAATTCAGCTTTTTCCCAAAAAGTTGGAATATCTTTTGAACCACAATATCCCATAGAAGAGCGTAATCCTCCTATCATTTGATGAACAACATCAGCGATTTTTCCACGATAAGGAACTCTTCCCTCTATCCCTTCTGGAACTAACTTATCCGCAGCCGTTCCCTCTTGAAAATATCTATCTGTACTTCCTTTACTCATTGCTCCAATACTTCCCATTCCACGGTACTCTTTGAATTGTCTTCCGTTAAAAAGTATCATCTCTCCTGGGGCTTCATAAGTTCCAGCTAAAGCAGAACCTAACATTACACAACTCGCACCCGTAGCCAATGCTTTTGCAAAGTCACCAGAGTATTTTACCCCACCATCTGCGATAACAGGTACACCTAAAGCATTTGCGACTTGTGCTACTTCATCAATTGCTGATATTTGAGGAACACCAACTCCAGCAACGATTCTAGTTGTACAGATAGAACCTGGCCCTATACCAACTTTAACCCCATCAGCACCAGCTTCTATCAAATCTCTTGCAGCGTCACCTGTTGCGATATTTCCAGCGATAACATCAATATCTAAAGAGGCTTTAATATTTTTAACGGTATCCATAATACCTTGAGAATGACCATGTGCAGAGTCCAAAACGATAACATCAACTCCAGCATTGACCAATGCTTCAGCTCTATCAAGTTGCCCCACACCAATAGCAGCTCCTACTCTAAGGCGACCAAAACTATCTTTATTTGCATTTGGATACTGCTCTCGTTTCTCAATATCTTTTATTGTGATAAGACCTTTTAAGATGTCATTTTCATCTACGATAGGTAATTTTTCGATTTTGTGTCGTTGTAAAATAGCCATTGCTTCATCAAGTGTTGTTCCTGCTTTTGCGGTTACTAAAGGCATTTTTGTCATCACTGTTGTGACGGTAACACTCATATCTGTGATAAAACGCATATCTCTGTTTGTAATGATACCTAGAAGTTTTTTATTGTCATCGACAACTGGCACACCTGAAATTTTATTTTCAGCCATCATTTCATCAGCCTCTTTAACCGTAGCATCTGGAGAGATAAAAATAGGGTCGATAATGATACCACTTTCAGACTTTTTAACTCTCTTTACTTCTAAAACTTGAGAAGCAATATCCATATTTTTGTGAATGATACCGATTCCACCAAGTCGTGCCATAGCAATTGCCGATTTATGTTCAGTCACTGTATCCATCGCCGCAGAGACGATAGGTATATTTAAAGATACCCTTTTTGTAAGTTTAGATTTTAAATCTACCTCTTTAGGCAAAACTGTAGAGTGCTGTGGAACTAACAATACATCATCAAATGTCAATGCTCTTTTTTTTATCTTCATACCAATCCTTTGTAATTTATCTCTTTTTCTAATCCTTTAGCTCCATCAAATAGAGCTTGTTCATTAAACGCTTTGGCAATAAACTGTAAACCGATAGGCATACCCTCACTATTTTTCCCAACAGGAAGTGAGAGTGCTGGAAGTCCTGCTAGATTGATAGCAATGGTGTACATATCACTCTTATACATCTCCAACGGGTCGTGGATAGAGCCAATTTTTGGAGCAATAGAGGGAGCAACTGGAGAGAGAATCAAATCTGCTTCATCAAAAATCTTATTGAACTCATCTCGTATAAGGTGTCTGACTCTTTGAGCTTTTAGATAATAGGCATCATAATATCCACTTGAAAGAACGAAATTTCCCAAAAGTATTCTTCTTTTAACCTCATCTCCAAAGCCACGATTACGAGTATTGAGATAAACTTGAGCCAAATTGTCACCCTCTGCACGATTACCATATCTGATACCATCAAATCGAGCTAAATTGGTTGTTGCTTCAGCCGTTGCTACGATATAATAAGTTGCAATATCATATTTTGTATTGCTCATTGTTTTATGGATAATCGTATGTCCAAGTGACTTTAACGATTCAACCGTTTTAAAATACGCTTCTTGAATCTCACTATCAGCTTCACTCACATAATTATCAATAACAGCAATGGTAAGTTTTCGATTTGGATTTAGATTTTCCATGATATTTGCTTGAGCATTGGTAGCACTTGTAGAATCTTTTGCATCATGAGACGCCAAAATATCATAAAGGATAGCACAATCTTCGACATTTTGAGTAATAGGTCCAATCTGGTCAAGGCTAGAAGCATACGCAGAGAGTCCAAAACGGCTCACTCTTCCGTAAGTTGGTTTCATCCCAACACAACCGCAATAAGCAGCAGGTTGACGAATCGAACCACCCGTATCACTTCCTAAAGCACAAATCGCAATACCACCAGCCACAGCAGACGCTGAACCACCACTACTTCCACCAGCTACTCGACTTGTATCGTGAGGGTTAAAAGTTGCCCCATAAAAACTACTCTCTGTTGTCGAACCCATTGCAAATTCATCCATATTTGCTCTTCCAAATGGAGATAGACCTGCATTTTTAAGATTGGTTATAACTGTTGCATCATAAGGAGCTATATAACCTTGTAAAATATTTGAGCCACTCGTGATAGACCAATCTTTAACTTGAATATTGTCTTTTATCAAAATAGGCACACCACTACCTGAAGAGCTAAAATCAATATACGCGTTGAGTCCACCTTCAATCGCTTTTGTTTGCATCTCTTTTTTTAAATTTTCTAAAGCCTCACTATCTAAGCTTAATGCCTCTTTTAGTGTTACCATCAACTTATCCTTTTTTTCTTATAATAATTTGTAATCACAAGTCCAACTCCAATCATCGCAAAGATGAATAGAATCGAAAGCCCTATAACCTCAAAGCCTATTGGTTTTGACATATCAAACATTAAGAACCTCATTACATCTAGGGCAAGGAAGCTCTTCGCTACTGCTTTGGAATTTCCAACATCTAGGACATTTTGCATGAGATGCTTTATGAATGTTAAAATTCTCTCCATGGAAGCTAAATGAATCTAAAATTTCACCTTTAGACTCATGAGAGATACCACTCACACCAAACCAATCTTCCAAATCTTTTTTATCTTTAAGTCCAAAAATATCGATATCTCCACTTATCTCAAGCTCAAGCGTTGATTTGATAAGTTTTGCTTTTTTGAGTTTATCATTGGCTTCATTTAAACTCTCTTTTGCTTCAATAAGTGTTGTAAAATCAATCATTGACTCAATCTTCGGTAACGGTTTATAGACCATATCAAAGACCCATTTTTTATCTTGTTTGATAATATTTGGTGCAAAATCAAAAATCTCATCCACCGTATAAGTAAGAACAGGAGCAACAAGACCCATCATCGACTCTGTTATAAGTGCCATTGCTGATTGGGTACTTCGTCTCGAAGGTGCATTTTTATCATCACAATAGAGTCTATCTTTGGTAATATCCAGATAAATCGCACTAAGTTCATTGGTTACAAAATGGTTTAGCGTCGCAAATCCCCTTAAAAAATCATACTCTGCAAAACTCTTATCTATACTTGCAAAAACTTCACCTGCTTTAGAGAGTATCCATCTGTCCAAATCACCATACTCACTTTCATCTACCAAAACTTCCAAATCATCCACATTTGATAGTAAAAATTTAAAAGTATTTCGTATTTTTCTATACTGTTCAGCTGTCTGCTTTAAGATATTATTGGAGATTTTTAAATCACTTTGATAATCACTCACGGCAACCCAAAGGCGTAAAATCTCACTTCCATACTCTTTCATTACTTTATCTGGAGCAACAACATTTCCAACCGATTTACTCATCTTTTTACCCTGCTCATCAACGGTAAATCCATGAGTAATCAAATTTTTATAAGGAGCTTTTGCATGAATGGCACTACTTAAAAGTAAAGAACTTTGGAACCATCCACGATGTTGGTCACTTCCCTCTATGTAAACATCAGCACTGTACTCTCCAGCATCATAGTTTCGGCTCTTTAAAACACAATTCCAAGTTGAACCACTATCAAACCAAACATCTAAGATATCATTGACTTTTTCCAACTCTTCTGGCTTATATCCACTTCCTGCATATAAAAGTTGCTCTATACTCATATCATACCATGCATCAGCACCAAATTGTTCAAATATCATCGCAATAAAATTTAAAACTTTCTCATCAAAGATAACTTCTTTAGTGCTTTTAACTCTAAAAAAGGCTATGGGAACTCCCCAACTTCTCTGTCTTGAGATACACCAATCAGGTCTTGTTTCTATCATCGGCTTGAGTCTATTTTTTGAACTTGTTGGATAAAAGTTAACTCCTTCAATAGCATCTAACGCATCATTTCTAAGCGTTGAGCTACCATTTCCTAACTCATCGACTGCTATAAACCATTGATTGGTTGCACGATAAATAAGTGGTTTTTTGGTTCTCCAGCAATGAGGATAAGAGTGTACAAATTTTGAGCTTTTGATAAGATTTTTACCTAAAAGTTCCAATATAGGTTCATTTGCTTTAAAAATATGCATCCCAACAAACTCATCAGGTAAAAGTTTTAAGCCCTTAACGCTTTCATCATAACATCCTCTCTCGTCAACAGGCATGATAACTTCAAGATTGTATTTAAGCCCAATTTTATAGTCATCTTCTCCATGCCCAGGGGCTGTATGAACTGCTCCACTACCACCATCAAGCATTACATGTTCCCCTAAAATGATATGAGAATCTCTACTATTTAGAGGATTAATGGCTTTGAGATTTTCCAAATCAGTGGCATTTATCTCTTTTATAAAATCTGCATTTACAACACCCTCTTTGACCAAATCTTCATATCGGCTTTGTGCTACGATATATCCATCACTGCTTAAGAGATAAATTTCATCAGGATTTAAAGATATTCCCGTATTTGCAGGAAGTGTCCATGGTGTTGTCGTCCAGATTACAACTCCAGCATTCCCATCAATACTAAGTCTTTCTTTCGCCTCATCAGTAAGTTCAAAATTGACATAAATTGAATAATCTTCTTTATCAGCATACTCAACTTCAGCTTCAGCAAGTGCTGTTTGAGCTGCCCATGACCAATGAATTGGCTTATGTCTTTCAACCAAAAGCCCTCGTTTTGCAACTTCACAAAGCGTTCGATAGATATTTGCTTCAAATTTAAAATCCATCGTCACATAAGGATTATCCCAATCAGCAGTAATCCCCATAGATTTAAAAGAGTTTTTTTGAATCTCAACATATTTTTTTGCGTGTTGTCGGCAAAGTTCTCTAAATTGAGAAATAGGCATGGCATCTTTTTTACTTTTACCAATCTTTTCTTCAACTTTTTGCTCTATTGGAAGTCCATGACAATCCCAACCAGCTGTCATTCGTACTGATTTGCCTTGAAAATAGTTGTATTTTAAAATAATATCTTTAAGTATTTTATTTAAGGCATGACCGATATGAATATCTCCATTGGCATAAGGAGGACCATCATGAAGTGTAAAAGTTTCACACCCTACACGATTTTTTTTCATTTGATTGTAAACATTCTCATCAAACCATTTTTTATATCGTTTTGGTTCATTTGTTGGAAGGTTACCTCGCATTGGAAAGTTGGTTTTGGGAAGCAATAGCGTCTCTTTAAAATCCATATCTATAGCCTTTAAAAAATAATAGTTGCGTATTATATCTAAAACTCTATTTATATTTGATATAATTAGTTATGGATAAAGATAGATTAGAAGATAAAATAACAAAAATAGTCAGGTTTTTAGAACAAAACACTCAAACGATAAGCTTTGCAGAGAGCTGTACTGGAGGACAAATTGCTTCGGCCTTTACCGCTATTGGTGGCGTTTCTAGCGTATTCAATGGTTCGTGTGTGACTTATTCTAATGAGATAAAACATCGATGGCTTGGGGTAAATGAGTCGATATTTATAGAGTTCGGAGCTGTTAGCATTGAGTGTGTATCGGAGATGTTAGATGGTATTAGCCGTTTTGCTTCAAGCGATTATGCAATTGCCGTAAGTGGGATAGCGGGATCTACAGGTGGAAGTGATGAAAAACCTGTTGGAACGGTTTATATCGGAATACTTACTCCTCATGGCAAAATTATACATAGATATCATTTTGATGGAGATAGAAATAGTGTTCAAAATAGTGCAACATACACGGCAATCGAACTTTTAGAAAGAAATTTATAAAAATTTTAATAAAGTCTTGACATATAAAGTATCTTTAGGATATAATTCCGTCCACTTATTCACAGATGGATAAGAAATCATGTCTCCTTAGCTCAGCTGGTAGAGCAATTCACTTTTAATGAATGGGCCTTAGGTTCGAATCCTAAAGGGGACACCATAACAATTTCGGTCTCTTAGCTCAGTTGGTAGAGCGCTACCCTTACAAGGTAGATGTCGCAAGTTCGAGTCTTGCAGGGACCACCATAAAAACTTTCGGTGCGGTGGTAGATCAGTTGGTTAGATTACCTGCCTGTCACGCAGGGGGTCGCGGGTTCGAGCCCCGTCCGCCGCGCCATTTTTGTCTCCTTAGCTCAGCTGGTAGAGCAATTCACTTTTAATGAATGGGCCTTAGGTTCGAATCCTAAAGGGGACACCATAATGACAATGTTGGGCTAGATGACCCTTTCATCTAGTGGCCAAGGATGCTACGCTTTCATCGTAGTCACAGAGGTTCAACTCCTCTAAGGGTCGCCATATTTTTGTCTTTTCGGTCTCTTAGCTCAGTTGGTAGAGCGCTACCCTTACAAGGTAGATGTCGCAAGTTCGAGTCTTGCAGGGACCACCATTTAAAATAACGCAATATGAACAAAGTCCATATTAGCTACGCTAACGCTAAGTTTTCTTCAGCAGAAAGCTCACGAAACTAGTTTCGTTTTTGCAAAAGCAATTTAAAATTAAATAAAATTTCTCGGTGCGGTGGTAGATCAGTTGGTTAGATTACCTGCCTGTCACGCAGGGGGTCGCGGGTTCGAGCCCCGTCCGCCGCGCCATACTTTTGATATCAATCACTTTCTTTACAAATATAAAAAATTAAAATTAATTGTTACTAAATTATAACTTTTAAAAGTATTCTTGTGCTAAAATAAATCCTTTAAAGGATTTAAAATGGATAGAAAATTAAGAGATAAAAATAGCATTTATTTAGATTCATGGAGTCTTTTTAAGATTATGGCGGATTTTGTCAAGGGCTATGATGAGTTGGATGATATAGGTGCTGCTGTTACTGTTTTTGGAAGTGCTAGACTTAAAGAAGAAAATATATATTATCAAAAAGCGATGGAACTCTCTAAAAAGTTGGCAGATAGCAATTATAGCGTTATCACTGGTGGTTCTATGGGTATTATGGAAGCAGCCAATAGGGGTGCAAAAAGTTCTGGAATATCTGAATCTATCGGTTTAAATGTTGAACTTCCACATGAACAAAAAGGTAATGAGTATCTTGATAGAGAGATTAAATTTGATTACTTTTTTGTGAGAAAGGTGATGTTGGTTCGATATTCTTTGGCGTATATTATTATGCCTGGTGGATTTGGAACATTAGATGAACTTTTTGAGGTTTTGACTTTGATACAAACAAAAAAAACTCCACCTTCTAGTGTTATCTTAGTTGGGAAAGAGTATTGGGGAAAGTTGTTTGAATTTTTTGCTACCAATATGATAGATAACGGTTTGATTACAAAAGATGAACTCAATATTATTCAGATGAGCGATGATATTGATGAAGTTATAACCATGGTAGATGACTCTTTGAAACTTCAGCTTTCACGCATCAAAGAGATGGGGTTGGCGAGTTCAAATTATGGCAATAAACTCAAAGAGATTTTAGAAATAAGGGGTCTGGTATGAGATTGATACCTAATAAGAGTACAAATTATCCAAATGTAAAGATAGAATCTAAAATTACTGTAGAAGATTCAATTTTAAAACTTAAGTATATTATTGTTGGGGATATATTATCTTTGAAGATTCCAAAATATGGAGACGCAAAGTTTACTCATGGACTTTGGGATGCAACTTGTTTTGAACTTTTTTTAGTTAAAAAAGAGCAAAATGGCTATATAGAATTTAATTTCTCTCCATCAAAAGAGTGGGCGATTTATGAATTTAGTGATTATAGGCAAAAAACAGGAGATATAGAAAATATTACTCTTTTTATAGAATTTTTTCATGATGAGTATAGTGCTGAAATGTTAATCTCTTTTGATATTTCAACGCTAACGATGATAGATTTTGAACATCTACACGGGGCATTTAGTGTTGTTTTACTTACCAATGAGAATGAATTGAGCTATTGGGCAAGAAAACATTTCAAAGATAAAGCAGATTTTCATGATTTAAACAATTTTAGTCTATTTTAAGATGCTTTTTAATCTCACCAATGGTAGCATTTGAATCAACTTTTTCAATAGTTGCTTTTGGTGCAAGAATTAATTCACCATTACAATCAAAATGGCGTGTTGCAATAAGAATCAATTCATTTCTTGTGATATTATAAGAGAGAGTGCGTTTAGTGTAACCAATCTTTTTATAATTTTTAGGAAATTTCTTCTTCATCCAAGATTTCGCACTTTTCACATACAAATTTGTCTCTTTAAAATCTATCAGATGGTCACTCTTCTTTATACCAACTTTATTAATAAAGCTCTTAAACTCCTTAGCATTATTTACTTCTATCGACTCTATGTCTAAAATAGAATCTATCTGAATATCATTACATATCAAATCATCATCCGCAAACAATGAAGTTGCCATAAACATAGTTATTATTAAAATCATTTTTTTCATCATCTCTCCTAAAATAAAATTATCAACTATTATAGCACTTTAAGATATAATCAATAAATTAATATCAAATTTTTATATAATTTAGGAGATAAGTACCTACCTAAATTTAATTTCAAAAAAATCATCCTTACCATAATTCTTTAAAATTTTATTAATATAACTTTCTAATGTAAAGGTCGAAGCATAATCAGAGATGTTTATCCAATGATATTT
>SDAZ01000069.1 GCA_006212005.1 Sulfurovum sp.
TTTAATTTTGAGTAAACCGAAGTTCCTCTGATTTGAGCGATTATCTCTTTGTACCCTCCAGCACTTCCATCGGCTGAACTTACAATCTCAACTTTCCAATTGACACTCTCTGCAAATCGAAGATACATCTTGAAAACATCAGCAACAAATAACGCACTCTCATCTCCACCAGCACCTGCACGAAGTTCTAAAAAGATATTTCTATCATCATTTGGGTCTTTTGGAATAAGCAAGATTTTCATCTCCTCTTCCAAAATAGGAAGTGATGCTTCAAGCTCTATCAACTCCTCTTTCGCAAGTTCACCAAGCTCCTCATCATCTAAAAGTAGCTTATTCTCTTCGATGGATTGGATATTTGCAATGTAACTCTTTGCTTTTTCAACAAGTTGTGACATATTTGATTGCTCACGACTCAAATCGGTCATTTTTTTTATATCATTTGTTATATCTGGGGAGCTTAAAAGAGAGGTAATCTCATCATAACGGTTGATAAATGGTTTAAGTCTATCTTGTAACATAAAAGAGCCTAAAAAAAAGATTTTGTATATATAGTGAAAAGAGTAGAAATAGGTTGGAAGTGCTTACGCAGCTTCCATACCATTTACAAGTTTGTGTAGTCTGCTAACTTTTCTAGCAACTGTTTGTTTTTTGATAAAGCCTTTGCTTACCATTGAGTGAAGTGATTGATTTGCAACTTTAAATGCCTCAAGAGCAGTAACTTTATCATTTGCACTTACAGCTTCTAAAACTGCTTTAGTGATGTTTTTTGCTCTCGTTCTGTAATATCTATTTCTCTCTGTTTTTACAGCAGTCTGTCTAATCCGTTTTTGTGCCGATTTATGATGAGCCATATTCGCCAATCCTTCATGTAAATATTGTTTTTAGTGACTCTAAAATATCGTAGAGTCTATTAGTGGCGATATTTTATCGAAAGAGTTATTAAAATAACTTTAACTTTATTTATGCTTTAAAAAATCTATACATGAAAAATTATCTATTTTTAACATATTTTTAGTAAAAAAAAGCAAATAAAGTAAATTTATCGCTTTTATTTTATTTTTCAAGTAAACATTGTTTTAAAGATGTGACTTTTTTACGATTTTTATGTTATTCTTACAAATATATTAATTTTAGAGAGGTTTGATGAGATATCTTATAGTCATAATTGCTTCTTCTTTTTATGCTTTTGGCTTCAACTACCATTTAACTCCATATAGTGTTACTCAAAATGTTGATTGTTTTTTTGGTTTAACTTCAACTCCTGATATTACAAATGGTGGAAATACGGTCAATACTTGTTATGTCAAGACAAAAGATAGTTACATTGTCATCGATAGTGGCCCTAGTTACAACTACGCACAACAAGCTTATAATGCAATGCAACAAAAACAGAAACTACCTGTAAAATTTCTTATAAATACTTCTACAAGTGAAACAAGTATTTTAGGAAATGATTTTTACAAAGAGAGAGGTGCTATTTTAGTGGGTCCTTCTGGTTTCAATAAAAATTTAGTTCCCTCAATGAGTAAACTCATCTCACCAGATGCTTTTGCAAATACGAGAGTCAAAGCGTTAGATAAAGGTATTGATAAAAATATCAATCTTTCGTTGGGTGGTACTAAAGTAATGATACGAAAGCCTTTTAGCAAAGATAATACCAATATCTATGCCTATTTTCCAGACCAAAAAGTACTTTTTGCTGGAAATCTGTTTTATAACAACACATCTACACCGATATCAGCCAATCATCCCATCCAAGAGTGGCTACAAAGTATCGCCAAAGCTGAGCTTCTACCATGGGAAAGAGCTATAAGTTCACATGGTGTTAAAACAAGAAGAGATGCTCACCAGTCAACAAAAAGTTATTTATCAGGATTGATGGGTGGTGATGAAAATCCACTTGCTAGTGCGATGAATGTTTTACCAACATCTCTAAATCCTTTGGCAAAAGATGACAATAGAGCAACAAAAATGATGACTGCCTCAACACTTAGTTCTGCTTTGAGTATGGCAAAAGCTTCAAATCGAATCGTTATGGTTAAAGTTGAAGCCAATAATTGTGGTTTTTGTGAAAAGCTTAACAGTGCTTTAATCTCTAATGCAACAATGAAAAGACTTTTGGGTCAATATTTTGTACTTTTAAAAATAAATATTGATAAAGAGGATTTACCTGCGATTAAAAATGCGGGAGAGATAGAGATTGCCCCGACCGTTATCTTTGTGTCGCCAAGTGGTGAATCTATGCAAAGAGTCGAAGGATTTGGTAGTGCGAATGAGATGATATCTGTTATGGGTAGCGTGATTGCCACTGCTAAAAACTCCAAATATATCAAATAAAGGCGAATAAAAATTCGTCTTTATTACCACCTATAATGAGCAATGATTCTATATCTAAAAAGAACATCTTGCTCCTGCGTCCCACGACCAATATTATGAATGACCAAAGGTGTACCATCACGCAAAGTTTTATTCGAAACGATACCGATATGAGGCAATTTATCATTTATCCTCCATGTCACCAAATCGCCTGTTAGATACTCTTTTTTCTCTTTTGAGACATTAATAGATTTACCTTTTCTTTGCAAAAAAACTTCAAGATTTAAAACTCTCCGATGGTCGATATTTTTATCAGTTTTATGAAGCCCCCAATATTTAGGATAAACCGAAAAATGAGCTTTCATATCTTCATGTACCAACTTTTGCAAATCAATCCCTTGTTTTCTCATCGCACGAATCACAACATCCGTACAAACCCCTTTAGCAATATCAACATCACCATTTGGATAACTTATAGTTGAGTAAGCTGGGTCATAATTAACAGTAACACCTATCTGTTTTTTTGCATCCCCAGTCAATTTTAAAGCACTAAAACCATCTTTACGAGTTTGCTCTTTTGGTGGCAGAGTGTTTATTTTTTCAATGTTTAGATTTAAAGCATTAATCTTTGTTTCGACTTGCGAGGGTATTTTTTTGAGCTTTCTATAAGTCTCTTGAGTTGTTGTTTTAGAAAAATAAAAATAGCCAACAACCAAAGCCAATATGGCTATGGTTAAAAGAATATAGTGCTTAAATGTTTTCATAAAATTCCTTTTAACCATTATAGCCTTATGTTTTTAAAAAAGATATCTTAAAAAGTAGCCTTTACTCCAAAAACATACTCTCGTCCTCTAAGAGGTGCGTAAATGTAAGCCGTATCAAAACCACCATCAACATCATAAAAAAGTGGACTCTCACCTTTTTCAACCTGAGTATAATCAAAAATGTTTTTTACTCCAGCATAAAGCGAAAAGTTTTTATTTATCTCTTTCGTAAGCTTTGTATCAACAGTATAATACGAGGATACTTTAGAGGCTTTTTGTTTGCTATCGTCTCCAACATCATCTGCGTCACTCCACCCTTTATAGCCATACTCGCTCAAATCCCTTGAACCAATCCAAGTTGCTGTTGTATTAAAACCCCAACCCTCTTTGTCATAATCAAATGAAAGTTTCGCTCTATCCTCTATTGATGCCACATCACTTGCGAGTTTATAGGCTTTATCGTAAAAATAGTGTTCATAACTTCCACCAAAAGTTATTTCAGGAGTGAGTTGATATCCAGCTGTAATATCCAAATTTTTGTTAAACATCGTCTCATCAGAAGTTTTTAAGATAGGAATCGCCCCACTATCATCTATATAAGCTAGATTTTTAAGCTCTATAACCCCAAACGAAAGCGTTGAAGTCAATCGCTCATCATCATAACTTAAAGTATAATTTGCACTTTTTGATTTCTCAATATCTGAAATATCTACCCCAAAGCCACCATCTAAAAGCCCATGTTCTGACTCAAAAAATGTCAATGGTACTCGATAACCACTTCCCAAAGAGAGTCTTGAAGTAAACTCTTTATCGTGAGAATGTTTAACATGAATCCTAGGCGTTAAAACTGTTTTATCTATCTCATCACCACTTCCTGTATCTATCCAATCAACTTTCAATTTATCGGCTCTAAGTGCCAAAGCTATCTCTGTATCTTCGCTTAGCATATAGGTATCTTGGATATAAACTCCCACTCTTAAAGAGTCAAAATCATCTTTATTGACAGCTGGATTGGTAAAAAAAGATGACTCAGAACGCATCTTTTCATCTTTATAATCAAGTCCAAAAGTAAGCAAATTTTCATCATCTAACATTTTATTGAATCGAATATCTCCAAAATAACTATCATCGACATTGTCATAAGTATCACTCTCATAGATAGAGTTTTGTTTTTGTTTTGCATAACTAAGTGTAAATGCCATATTGTCACCATCATCATTGAGTTTTCGTCGCCACTTTCCAACGATTTCATCTCTTATGGTTTCTATCGTTTCAGTGATACCAACTGCTTCACCTATATACTTTTTACGCACATCATTATCCACAAAAAGAGGGTCACTATTTCCTGTAACACCATAAGTATAACCATCAACTCCACCACCTTTAACCTTAGAATCCAACCGATTGTAAACAAAATTGAGATTATCATGCTCACCTATATCATTTGAAACCTTGAGTCTAACCGATTTATTGTCTATGCTAGGAGATTCACTCACACCATTATTGTCTCCATCAACTTGCGAAGTTTTAGAGTTACTCACATTTAAAGAGGCTTTTGTTTTTCCATCAGGCGTAACAAGACTACCCAAAATAGAAGTAGCCATCTTGCCGTCAACACTCTCAATCGTCGCTTCAAGAGCATTAGCTTTTATCTTTTGAGACTTGATATTAATAACCCCACCAATCGATTCAGGGGCAATCAACGCACTTCCACCACCTCTTGCTATCTCGATAGTTTCTATCCCAGCCATTGATATGGCATCCATACCATAATAACTCGAAACCGTTGAATGCATAGGAACATCATCAAAAAGTACCGTCGTATGCTCCTCTTTGAGTCCATTTATCTTAACTCTTTTAAGTCCACACAATGAACAGCCTGTAGCACTTTGAACCCCAACAGCACCATCAACAGCCTCTGAAAATTTTGAAGCCATCTTATCTTCTATCGCTTTTTTAGAAACAACCTCTGTTTTAACGATAACATCTTTGAGTTTACCACTTTGTTCCAAATTTTGTGTAACATCAGTAACTACAATCTTTTCTAACTCTTCAACTCCAAAAAGCCACGAGGTAGCAACAAAAGAGAGTAGTATAATACCTCTATTCATCTTTTTCTCCTTTTATAAAATGCAACTTCGTCGCATCAAATGAAAGTGTAGCAATTTTATCTTAATTTTTAGTCTCTCTTCTTCTACAATAAAAGCTTATAAATATGCGTAAAATATAGTATAATCTTATAATTATTTTAATAGGGGGTTCACATGAACTTGATTACAGACCATATGAAACGATGGGTGACTGGTATCGCTCTTTTAGTTGTCGTTACGATTGTTGGCTTGATAGACAATCGAACTTTGATGTGGGCGTTTTTAGGAGTTTTCTATTTTATTGGATTTAACGAGGCAAAAAAATTGTATAATATAGACTACCCACAAGCTTATGTGTATGCTACGATTATATGGATATGTGCCTATTTTTATCCAAACCCTGATGATTTATTTTTTCTATTTGCTATCTTTTTAGGTGGGAAAATTGCCTTTACACAAGAGCATCATAAAAAAAATATGCTTTTACCCTTTTTGTATCCAGTAGCAGGATTTTTATTTTTTCTAACTCTGTATCAAGAATATGGTATCGTATGGATGTTTTGGCTCTTGGTTATCGTTGTCATTACCGATGTTGGTGCATTTGTCGTTGGTAAAAGTGTAGGTAAAACGCCTTTTTCAAAAACTTCACCCAATAAAACATGGGAAGGTGTTATCGGAGGAATCGCATTTGCGACTGTTGCAGGTACTATTTTTGGTTATTTCAACTCTCAAATATCAGCTGGTTTTTTCGAAGCACTTATTATTTCGCATTTAACCGCTGTTGGTTCAGTTTATGGCGATTTATTTGAAAGTTATCTCAAACGAGAAGCTGGAGTGAAAGATAGTGGAACACTTCTTCCAGGTCATGGTGGTGTCTTAGATAGAGTTGATGGTTATCTTTTTGGAGCAGTTGTTATGGTTATCGCACTTAGAGCAGTTTACAGCTAATGGAGAGTATTGTACTTTTAGGCTCAACAGGTTCTATTGGGGTCAATACGCTTGAGATTGCAAAGCGTTATAATATCAAGATAGAAGCATTAGTAGCTGGTAGAAACATTGAGCTTTTAAACGCTCAAATCGCAAAATTTAACCCAAAAATGGTAGCAATATCTCATCTCGAAGATAAAGATAAAGTCGCTCACAACAATGTTTTTATAGGAAATGAAGGGATAGAAGAGATTATCAAACGCTCAAAAAGCAAAATGGTGGTTAACGCTCTTGTCGGTTATGCAGGAGTGAGACCCACGATGATGGCGATTGAGTGTGACAAACAGATTGCTTTAGCCAATAAAGAGTCTTTGGTCGTGGCTGGTGAGTTTATAGATATGAGTAAGATTTCACCCATAGATAGTGAACATTTTGGGCTTTGGTATCTTCAAAATCAAAGAGCATTTAGCAAACTTTACATCACTGCAAGTGGTGGAGCTTTGAGAGAGTGGAAGCTTGAAGATATGAAAAACGCCTCATTTGCGGAGGCACTCAAACATCCAAACTGGTCGATGGGCAATAAGATAACCATTGATAGTGCCACAATGACCAATAAGCTTTTTGAGATGTTAGAGGCAAAATGGCTATTTAATACCAATAATATTGATGCCGTTATTGAGAAAAAATCAATTATTCACGCATTGGTTGAGTTTGTAGATGGTTCAACTACAGCACATTTTGCTGGTGTTGATATGAAACTTCCTATCGCTTTTGCTTTGGGGCTTGAGATAAATGAGCCTATTTTAAAACCTGTTGATTTACTCTCTATTGGTGAGTTAGAGTTTAAAAAAATTGAAGAAAACCGTTATCCGATTTGGGCAATAAAAGAAGATATCCTCTTAAATCCTCACAGAGGTGTCGTTATAAATGCTTCCAATGAAGAGGCGATTTGGGCATTTGAGCAAAATAGATGTGACTTTTTTGGAATGAGTGATATTGTATTGGATGCTTATAAAAGATTTGAAGATATAAAACCAACTTCATTTGAAGATATTATCAAGATAGATAGAGAAGTTAGAGCGTATATTGCAAAAGGCGAAAAATGATTTTAAGTATAGAGAGTAGTTGTGATGATAGTTCTGTTGCCATCACTCGCATAGATGATTTAAAATTGCTTTTTCATAAAAAAATCTCACAAGAGAAAGAGCATTGCCAATATGGTGGGGTTGTTCCAGAACTTGCTTCTCGACTTCATGCTGTTGATTTACCAAAGATTCTTAGCGAAACAAAAGAGTTTTTTCCTCATCTAAAAGCCGTAGCTGTAACCAATCGACCTGGGCTTGGTGTCACTTTACTTGAAGGTATTGCTATGGCTAAAACCTTGGCGATGGCTAAAAAGATTCCTCTTATCGGCATTCATCATCTCAAAGGTCACATCTACTCACTTTTCATCGAAAAAGAGGAAAAATTACCACTTATCGTTTTACTTATCTCTGGTGGACACACCCAACTAATACGAGTAGAGAGTTTTGATAAAATGGTGATTTTGGCAAGTACTATTGATGATAGTGTGGGTGAGAGTTTTGATAAAACAGCAAAAATGATGAATTTAGGTTACCCAGGGGGAGCGATTATCGAAGCTCTTGCAAAAGATGGAGATGAAAATAGATTTGATTTTCCTGTTCCACTTAGAAATTCACCGTTGATTGCATTCTCGCTTTCAGGACTTAAAAATGCCGTACGACTTGCGATAGAGTCTTTAGGTGGAGCATCCAATCTAACCCAGCAAGATAGATGTGATATCTCTGCCTCATTTCAAAAAGCACTCACACTTCATCTTATCCAAAAAAGTAAAAAAGTTTTTGCAAGTGAAAAGATAAAAGATTTTGCTATCGTTGGAGGGGCTAGTGCCAATCGATACATCTACTCTCATTTTGCTTCGCTTTGTAAAGTTTACCAAAAAAATATCTACAATATCGATATGCGATATACTTCTGATAACTCTGCAATGATAGGAAGATACGGTATTGAAGCATTTAAAAGAAGACTTTTTAATGACGCCCAAAGCCTTGATATCGCTACAACTAAACGAGTAAGCGTAGGGGAAGAGTTATAATTTCATCATGATAGATAACGCATCCATTGAGCATTTAAAAAGTCGTATAGAGATTGTTGAGGTGATTTCACACTATATAGAGGTGAAAAAATTTGGTGCAAACTTCAAAGCCAACTGCCCATTTCATGGTGAAAAAACACCTAGTTTTGTTATAAGTCCTCAAAAAGGGATTTACCACTGTTTTGGTTGTGGTGTTGGTGGCGATGCAATAAAATTTGTACAAGAGCTTGAAAAAGTGAGTTATCCTGAAGCTTTGGAAAAGATTGCATCTATTTTAAATATTACCCTTCAAAAAACGCAAAAGAACGATAGCAATAGCGAGATAAAAGTGATAATGGATAGTCTGTTGCACTGGTACATCAAAAATCTTGCTAAACATAGAACAGCACTTGAGTATCTGAACAAACGAAAAATTTCACATGCTTCACTTGAAAAGTTTGGGGTTGGGTATGTTGATAAATCGTATGATGTTCTTGACTATCTCAACCAAAATAGGCTCTCATTGTTCAAAGCCCAAGAGGCTGGAATCATCGATAAAAGTGAAAATGGAAAATGGTATGCTAGACTTGTAGAACGAATCATCTTTCCTATCCATTCACCAAGTGGTATGATTGTAGGTTTTGGTGGACGAACCATCACAAATCATCCAGCTAAATATATCAACTCACCACAAACAAAACTCTTTAACAAATCACAACTTCTCTACGGCTATCATCTTGCTAAAGAGAGTATCTATAAAACTCAAAAGATTATCATCTGTGAGGGATATCTTGATGTCATTATGCTTCATCAAGGTGGTTTTACAAATGCAGTTGCAACTTTAGGAACAGCACTCACCGAACATCATCTTCCACTTTTACGAAAAGCCGAACCTCATATTGTATTGGCGTATGATGGTGATAAAGCGGGAGTTAATGCAGCCCTAAAAGCCTCAATTTTACTCTCTACTCACGGATTTGATGGAAGTGTTGTACTGTTTCCTGACAATCTTGACCCAGCCGATATGATAGCCAATGGCAAAGAACAAGAGGTAGCAAATCTTTTTCGTAGTGGAAAGGGGATTATTGATTTTGTTCTTGAAAAAAGCATCTCTAGTTACAATCTAGCCTCTATTGCTCAAAAAGAGTTAGCTTTTAGTGAAACAAAAAAATATCTAAATTCACTCTCAAGCGTCGCAAAAGAGTCCTATGTTGCTCTCGCATCCTCACTTTTGGGTATCTCTGTGGCTTTATTTAAAGATGAAAATATGGCAAAAGTTCAAGAGAAAATTCATATCAAAAATCGTGACATGGCAAAATTGGGAACACTTAAAACCATGCTCGAAGCCCCAGAGCTTTTGGCAAATGTTGTCTCATATATTGATATAGAGATGTTTGGTGAGTATCAAAAAGTGTATGAGCTGATTTTGAAGCAAGAGCTTTCCCATCCTTATCTTCTCAAACTTTCACTTGATGAATCGATTAAAACGCTTTCATTGGAAGAGTTTAAACAAGCCATTATCAATATGCTTATCACCAAATATGAGAACAAACTCAAAGTCATAAGCACCAATCGCTCACTCCCTTACGATGAAAAGA
>SDAZ01000070.1 GCA_006212005.1 Sulfurovum sp.
GAATAGCCAAAAAGTTTGACCAATGCGACCAATACGGAGATAAAAAAGATATCTATCATACTCCAATGTAAGATGTGGGATAAAAAGATAAGTACTCGTTTGACAAGGTAGCCATTGAGTTTGAAACGAATCCAAAAGGCGATGATGAAGAGCGAAAGATTGATAAAAAGAGGAAATAAAATAAGCAAGAATGAAAGAATGATACCTACTGCAAACTCTTTTGCTTTGATGAGGGTAAATATCATTCCTACTAGAGATATCTCTTTATTGATTCCTGCGATATTTATGCTGATGATATCAAAGGAGATACCTACGATAAAGACAAACAGTGCAGTCATGCTAAGAGCTAAAATCGTGTCGATGATGTTTAAGTGGTTGCGATAGATAACTGTGTTGCAATTGGAACAAAGAGCTTTTGTACCTTCATGAATATCTATCTTTTCATGAAGGGTATGACATTTTTTACATATCACCAATTTATCTAGCTCATCATGCTCCATAATATTAGAATATAGTAATTATTTTTTCGATAGCCAAAAGCCCTAAAATAGAGAGCATACCACCAGCAAATCCAGCTAAGATATCATCTCCCATCACACCTAAACCGCCTTTAACATCTCTATCTATCTTACCAATGGTTGATGGTTTAAAAATATCAAAATACCGAAAAGAGGCAAATGCAAAAAGATAAGCGATAAACTCTTTATATTCAAATGAAAGATGAGGTAAAGTCGAATAAACCATCATCAAAGCAATCCACATCCCTGCAACTTCATCAATCACAATCCAACCATCATCATGACTTTGGTGAGCTTTTTCATATTTATTTATCTCAAAAACACCGATAATACTAATCGCCAAAGTAAGCATAAAAAGCGTCTCCATCGTTAAAAAATGAAGTATCACAATGCCTACAATAAGACCTGCAAAACTACCCACTGTTCCTGATGCTTTTGGAGCTTCACCAGCTCCACCAAAAGTTAAAAAAAGTCTTTGTAATGACATAAAGTTCCTTTTTAGGTTAATGAGCTTGTCTGATAAAGCCCCATGAGTTGAACATAAAAATCTTCTTGAGAGGGTTTTTCTATGATTCCAGAACTCGGCATCAAAGCGTAATATATCTCTTGTAAATCATCATCAAAACGATTTGGAAACAGAGCTGACAATATTGATGCTGAAACCTCTCTACGCACCAAAATACTCGGAGGCATTATCCCATTTTCAATCAATTTTAAAATTGATGGTGAGTGATAGTGTATATGATGGTGACTTCCATGAGGACATGAAACCGTACTTACCAAAGTTCGACATTGATTGCAATAGACATAAGTTTCAGTTGTTTTTATCTCTATCTTGATATTTTTAAAAGAATCAAAAATAGTGTTGAGTCTATTTTCATCATAATAAAGTCCCAATCCATCATGATTTTTACCTACAACCAAACGATTACATCCATAATTTCGAGCAACAAGCGCATCTAAAATAAGTTCATTGTATCCAGCAAAGATATAAGAGGTCTCTAGCGGAACAACAATCACTTTATTTTGAGGTAAAAAATTTTCGATAAACTTACACAACGCATCATGACGAATATCATATCTTAGCCCATCGATGGTATTAAAAGGTTTAAGTAAAAAAATAATCAACAAATCACAATCATCCAAAGCTTGTCTCAAAACTCTCTCATGCGCACGATGAAGTGGGGAACCATTGAGCATAATCGATGAGATGGTTTTCGCATTTTTACTTTTGATGAGACTTTTAACCCGTTTAAAATGTTGCGAGATGATAGGATAAGTCACATTATACTCACCACTGACAGCGATTTTACCGATTCTATTGATGGTTTTGGTCACTCCTGCATGACTCTCTTCGCAAGTTCCAAATATATTTACAACTCGAGCCACAGGATCAATCTCAAAGGTCTCTTCCACAATCAAAGAACCTACAACATAACCCTCATTGACCAAGTCTATCTCTTCACCTTTTTTCAAAGACAATAAAACCTCTTCATTTCGTCTTCCACTAGGAGCTAAGATAAAAGAAAATGGAAAAGGAACACCCTTATAAACTTTAGTCTCATCGACCTCATCGGCTTGGGCTTTATTCATAAGTTTTGTCACAGGAGTGATTAACCCCTCTTGAACCAATGCCAAAGAGGAGAGTGCTTCTGTGTCTATGTAGAGTGTCTTATTTTTTCTTGAAGAGACCATATTTTTTCCTTTTTTCCCATAAACTTTTTCGAGATATCCCTAACTTTTTCGAAAGTTCGGTATCTGGAAACTGATTTTGAAAGTTTGTCACAACAAATCTTACATAATCATTTATAGTCAAAATTTCGTTCTCATTATAGAGCTTATTGTCCGTATTTAACTCAATCGACTTATATGGCGTTGAGATAAAGTTAGACGAAGCGATAATAAAATCACGATTCTCAAGAAGTTCAAAAAGTCTATCTCTTTCACTTTTTTTCAAAATTTGAAGGTCACCAATATATAAAATATGTTTCATGTTCGAATCTTTTATCTTATCTTCCCAATCTTTTGCGTCAAGTGGAACAAAAACTAGAACACGATTTTTAATGTTTGCATACTCAAATGCCAACTTATCAACAAACTTCATATAATTGGTCGTAATCACCACAGGAAGCGTCAATTTGTCAATATCTTTCATCACATTGATATCTTTTAGCTGATATTCGCTGTAATCTCGATACAACTCTTTATACTTTTTCAGCTCTTGATACTCTTTGTAATGTTCAATTTTTCGTTGCAACTCCTCCATCATAAAAGGCTTTACAATATAATCTTTAGCTCCCATTTGAAGAGGAATACTAACCGTATCGTGATTGACATAATTTACCATCAAAATAATAATCTTATGGCTAAATTTTGTAATAATAGGTACTAAACTCTGACCTGGTAGATTTGCAGATACGAGATATACATCCCCCGTACTGTTGATAGAAGCCTCTTTTATCGAAGTAAAAATCTCTGTATCATACCCAACTTGATTTAGTTTTGCGGCTATACTTTGTGCAAGGTAAAGCTCATTTTCTATTATTGTTATCTTCATCTCTCTCTCCAATCTACATAAAATAACGAAGCAACTGCCTCAACGCAAACACCCTCACTTCTCCCAATAAAACCCATTTTTTCAGCTGTTGTAGCCTTAATATTAATTTTATTTGGAGTTATCCCCAATAATTTTGAGAGTTCAAAACGAATCTCTTTTTTATGTTTATCCAATCGTGGTTTTTGTGCAATAATGGTAATATCAACATTGCCAATCTCATACCCAAATGTAGCTATTTTTCTCACAGTATCAAGAAGTAGCACTTTAGAGTCTATATTTTTAAACTCACTTGAAGTATCTGGATAAAATTCACCGATATCTCCTAAGCCACTAGCACCTAATAGTGCATCAATAATCGCATGAATTGCAACATCTCCATCACTATGAGCTTTAAAACCAAATGTTGATGGGATTTTCACTCCACCCAAAACCATCTCTTTTCCCTCTTCAAAGCCATGAATATCAATCCCAAAACCTACAAGAGGACGAGAGGATGGAGCTTTAAGACATGGAAGTTTTTTCAAATCTTCAATCGTAGTAAGCTTATGAGCCAACACTGACCCCTCAACAAAGATAACCTCTCCACCCATAAAAGCAATAGCTGAACTATCATCAGTGAACTCTTTAGAGCTTTCCAATGCTTCTTTTAAAAGAGTCGTATCACTTAGTTGTGGAGTTTGAATGATTTTTACACACTCTCTATCAATCGGTGAGCTGTTATAATAGGCTGTGTCCGTCATTTTCAGAGTAGGAACAACGCAACTATTGATTTTTTTTGCCTCAATAACACGACTTATCATCTCTACATCTAAACAACATCTTGCAACATCAGATACCATTACAAACTCTGTTTCTACGAACTTTAAAGCATTTTTTAACGACTCTTGACGAGAATTTCCACCCTCAATAAGTTGATATTGACAAAATTTATCCATCGCTTGAATATCCTCTTTTGAAGAGACCATGATAATCTTCTCAAAATGATAAATATTGGCAAAGTCATCTAGTACTTGTAACCATAACGGCTTATCGGCACTCCAAATCCACTGTTTTTTAACTGATAAATCAAACCTCGAAGAGCTTCCAGCCCCTAAAAGAACAAGAGTTACACTCAATATCGACATCCTTGAAAAAAAATATGTTACCAAATTATACACTAGTAACCTTAAGAAACACTTTTACCTATTGTAACAACTTGACTATTTTTATAGCTTAGAAAAAAATATAGATATTTTATATTTTAATTTAAGGTTTGATTGGTATAACTGCAATAGTTACCAAATATTAGATTATAGGATAGAATATGCGTAAAGAGTGGCTCAAAAAACGAGAAAATGATTCCGTTAGAACACAAATGTATTATGCCAAGCAAGGGATAATCACCGAAGAGATGGAGTTTGTAGCAAAAGTAGAAAAGATAGATGCAGAACTTTTAAGAAGTGAGATAGCACGAGGTAGATGTATCATTCCTGCCAATGTTAACCACACTTCACAAATACCAATGGCGATTGGGATGGTTTCTAGTTGTAAAATCAACGCAAATATAGGCTCTTCAGCACTTGCTAGTGATGTAGCTGGTGAAGTAGAAAAAGTTGATGTTTGTTTAAAATATGGTGCTGATACCATTATGGATTTGAGTACGGGTGGAGATTTGGATAAGATTCGACAAGCGGTTATCGCTCACTCTACTGTACCGATTGGAACCGTTCCAATGTATCAGATACTTCATGATTGTAACAATAAAATAGAAGATTTAACGATAGAATCAATGCTCGAAGTTTTAGAAAAACAGGCGATTCAAGGGGTTAGTTATTTTACCATTCATGCAGGATTTTTACTTAGATTTATGCCTCATGTTGCAAAAAGAAAGATGGGAATAGTTAGTCGTGGTGGAAGTTTGATGGCTGCTTGGATGATGCACTATCACAGAGAAAATCCATTTTATGAAGCGTATGATGCCATTTTAGATATTTGTAGAAAATATGATGTATCTTTGTCGTTGGGTGATAGTCTTCGCCCTGGGTGTTTATTTGATGCTAGTGATGATGCACAACTCAGTGAGCTAAAAATTTTAGGGGAGTTGACACTTAGAGCATGGGAAAAAGATGTTCAAGTGATGATAGAGGGGCCTGGGCATGTACCTCTAAATCAAGTTGAGCGAAATATGAAACTTGAGCGAGAGTATTGTCATGAAGCACCATTTTATATCTTAGGCCCATTGGTTACTGATATCGCTGCTGGATATGACCATATAAGCTCTGCGATTGGTGCTGCTGTTGGGGGTTGGCATGGAGCTAGTATGCTTTGTTATGTAACACCAAAAGAGCATTTAGGTCTTCCAAATGCACAAGATGTTCGAGAAGGTATCATCGCGTATAAGATAGCAGCACATGCCGCAGACATTGCAAGAGGAAGAAAAGATGCTAGAGATATCGATGATGAGATGAGTGATGCGAGATATAAGTTTGATTGGAATCGTCAATTTGAGTTGGCACTTGACCCAGATAGAGCAAAAGAGTATCACGATGAGACTCTACCACAAGATGTTTTCAAAGAGGCAGAGTTTTGTAGTATGTGTGGTCCAAAATTTTGTAGTTATAAGATAACGCAAAGTATTGTTGAAAAACATGGCGAGGCTATGCAAGAGGCGTAAATTATCATTAATTTACTGATGTAGGGTGTAATTTATTGCACCATTTCTAAAAATTTCAAATAAAAGGAGTAAATAGATGACACAAGAGAGTGTATTAGAAGCGTTAAAAAATGTAATCTACCCAGGTTTTACAAAAGATATCGTAACTTTTGGATTTATTAAAGAGGTAAAAATAGAGGCTAACAGCGTAGCAGTTGTCGTTGACATCACTTCTTCAGCCGTAGAGGTTAGAGATGAGTTGGTAAAATCAATCGATATCGAACTTAGAAAAATAGGTGCAACCGATATCAAGGTAGCTGTAAATCAACCAAAAGCACCAAGACAAGCAAGTAACTCTGTAAGTGGAAAAAATATCGCTCCACAAATCAAAAACTTTGTTATGGTAAGTTCTGGAAAAGGTGGTGTTGGTAAATCTACAACTTCAGTAAATATTGCTATTGCGATGGCAATGCAAGGTAAAAAAGTTGGACTTCTTGATGCAGATATTTATGGGCCAAATATCCCTCGAATGATGGGTGTAAATGAACAAAAACCTGAAATCATGGGCAACAAAGTTCTTCCACTTAAAGCTTATGGTGTTGAAGTGATGAGTATGGGGTCTTTGATGGAATCTGGGCAATCTCTTATCTGGAGAGGTTCGATGATTATGAAAGCTATTGAGCAGTTTTTAAGAGATATTCTTTGGAGTGAACTTGATGTTTTGGTTATCGATATGCCCCCAGGTACGGGTGATGCACAACTTACTCTTGCTCAAAGCGTTCCTGTAACGGCAGGTATAACGGTTACAACTCCTCAAGAAGTTAGCCTTGATGATAGTAGAAGAAGCCTTGATATGTTTAAAAAACTTCATATCCCAACGGCTGGTGTTATCGAAAATATGAGTGGTTTTATCTGTCCTGAGTGTAACACAGAATCCGATATTTTTGGAATGGGAACAAGTACAGTTATGGCAAAAGAGTATGATACAACACTGTTAGCTCAGATACCAATCGAACCTGCGATTAGAATCGGTGGAGATACGGGTATGCCTATCGTTTATCACAAAGCAGATAGTATTACAGCAAAAAGATATCATGAGTGTGCATCAAAACTTATCGCATTTATGGATGAGGTCAATGAGAGTGGTGGAGCGTCAAATGCACAAATCCAACCAACAACACCACCAGGAGTAAGTGCATGTAGTACGCCTCAACCTGCACCAAAAAAAGAGAGTGCTGAGAGTTGTGGAACTGGATGTGGTTGTCACTAAGTTCAAAAGAGCTAAATGAGTATTAGAGTAAAATAATAAACTCTTTTTTCAGTATAGGCTTAAGAAGTAGTTCAAAGACTACTTCTTTTGACTCTTTTATCGACTCTTTAGTTATCTCACCACTACTTGATGCAAAAGTTTGCCAATAAGCTGATATAAACCATTGATGTTTTGCTCTTAGTTCAATCTCTTCTTGAGTCATCTCAACAATAATATCTTTTGCTATGAGAAAATGAAAAACTCCCTCTATTTGTTTTATCCTTTTAGCTTGATTTGCAACAAACATAGCCTTAAAATCAGTATCCATAGCGATAAAAAGTAGCCCATCACGAAGTATAAAACGATACTCCCAAAAAAGCTCACCCAATCCGTCAAACATCTCAATAATCGTTACAATCGGCTTTTCACTCTTTTGTATCTTCTCGTACATCTCAAAAGATTCAAATTTGTCAGACATATCTGCATAAATTTCTCTAATGATTTGCTCTTTATTTTTGTAATGATAATAGAGATTGCCAACCGATATCCCACACGCTTTAGCGATATGATTTGTAGTAACCAAAAGAGATGAAGTCTGATTAAAAAGCTCCATTGCAACACTTTTAATTCGCTCTTTTGTTATAGATTTTTTTTCTATTTTCATCTAAAAACTACTTCACACGCAAACTATCTATCAAAAATTCACTTCCAACTCTACCGACATTTTCAAGATGGATATACCCTTTTTCGTCAATATTTTCATCTTTTAGATAGATATGTTTTATCTCCAAAATAATAGGGGTAATCTCTCCTTGGATATCAATCTTTTGAACAAATTCACAAAACAACGCACAATAACTTGACTCTACCATTGGAGGAAAATTTTCTATGATATCTTTTGTCTCTATGCCATATTTTTCGCATTCACTAATCTCTTTAGGAAGTTCATTTGCACTCAATTTTAGCATCTCAAGTTGCTCTTTATGGGCAAAATTTATCGTACAAACTTTATGTTTTAGGATATTTAAAAGCGTATCTTTCATCTCTCCAACCTCTTTATGACCGATAGAAACCACTATATAAGGAGGATTTGAAGAGATGGGTGCAAAGTAACTAAAGGGAGCTAAATTTACCACCTCTTCATCTTCGGTTGTAATCCATGCTATCGGGCGTGGAAATATGGTATTGCTCATGAGTTTATATCTTGTGGATTCACTTATCTTTGAAAAATCTATGTTCATTTGTAACTCTCTTTTATCTATTTGATTTTAAAATTATATCACATTAAATATTATTAGAGTAATTACTCTAATTTTAAGGAAAAAATAACTATAATGAAAAAAAACTTAAAAAAGGAATAGAGATGAGATTAGCACCAGCAGGTAATGGGCTACCAAGTTTTGAAAGAAAATTTATAAAAGTCATTTTAATCCCTATCGCACAAAAAGTATTTACATGGGATTTGGCTCTTTATATGTTTAAAAAAGAGGTCGATAAGATTAATCGTCTTTTAAAAAAAATTCCTAACCAAAGATTAACACAAGAGATAATTATCGATAGAGTTTTTGGGATAGAAGATGATAGCCGAAGATACTCTATCAACATGGTATTGGAACATCTAACGATTGTTGGTAGTGGCATACAACAACTCATAGATACACTCTCAAAAGAGAAGGCATTTGAGAGAGAAGTTAGTATTGAAGCAGTAAAACCTCAACACAATGAAGATTATCTTGAAAAATTTAACCAATTTTCAGATTCATATATAAAATTTATAAAAACTTTGGAGAAGAAAAAGTCAAAAATGACTAAAAAACATCCATGGTTTGTAGAGTTTAATAATTTTGACTGGTCAATTTTCGTCTATATCCATACTATGGTTCATAGACGACAAATCCAAAGGATTATCTCTGGATTGGGATTATAAAAACTTCAGTATCTCATCTTTGATACCAACTTTAGGAACAACCACGCTGTGGATTATCTCTTTTTCAAAGAGTTTTTCTATCATCGGTGGTACTTTTACTCCACACTTATTTTTGACAAAATTTAATGCTTCAATATCACCATGAACCTCATCACTTCCCAAAGCTTTAGCCACAGTTGGAGCAAACTTTGTCCATTCTGCTGTTGAATAAATAACACATTTAGCGTCATCAGGAACAAACTCTTTGAACGCTTTAACACAAGTTGCCGTATGAGGGTCGATAATATAATCTTTTGATGCATAGTGAGCAATAAATGCACTGCACTCCTCATCTGTTGCATAAGTTGCCTCAAAATCCTCTTGCAACATCTCCAACTCTTCTTTAGTTAAACTGTATCCACCCTTGCTTTCAAGTAACTCCATCAACTCTTTTGTTCTTGTTGCTCCAAATTTATCAAAAAGGATTCTCTCAACATTTGAACTTTTTAAGATGTCCATCGCAGGAGACGAAGTTTGGATAAGCTCTCTTGAATTCAAATCATACTCACCGTTTTCTATCCAATCTGTCAAAATATTATTTTTATTTGAACTGATAAGAATTTTTTTGATTGGAAGTCCAGCTTTCATAGCATAGTATCCACCCAATGCATTACCAAAATTGCCCGATGGAACAACTAGATATATCTCTTCTCCCATAACAATCTCACCTTTTTTTAAAAGCTCAATATAAGCACTTACATGATAGATAGTTTGAAAAATAATCCTTCCAAAAT
>SDAZ01000071.1 GCA_006212005.1 Sulfurovum sp.
CCGTTCCCTCTATCATCTCCAAATCAAACTCAACTCTTTGTTTAAGACGGTTATGTTCTATCCACCTACCCTCTTTAGCATAAAACTCAAGCCTGTTACCCAACTCCTCTTCGATGCTTTTAACCGCCAACGCCAACTTCTCTTGCGATACGATAAATTGACTCGAAGCGTAGATAGTCACCTCTTTGAGATTTTTTATCTTTTTATTGGTCAATGGATGAAACGAATATATCTGTTCAACCTCATCACCAAAAAACTCAACTCTCAACGCCTCTTCATCACTGTATGCAGGATAGATATCTATCGCTTCACCATTGACTCGAAATTTGGCTCTATCGAAAAACTTGTCATCTCGTTTGTATCCCATCTCTACAAGTCTAAGCAAAAGCTTTTTTTGATTGTAATTTTCTCCAACCCTAAGATATTGAATAACTTGTTTATACTCATTTGGTGAACCTAAACCATAATTGGCGGAAACTGAAGCGATAACGATAACATCTTCATGACTCAAAAGCGAAGCCGTAGCACTAAGTCTAAGTCGCTCCAACTCATCATTGATAGAGCTATCTTTTTCGATAAATAAATCTTGTCTAGGGATATACGCCTCAGGCTGATAATAATCATAATAACTTATAAAATACTCTACTCTATTATTCGGGAAAAAACTCTTAAACTCGCTATATAATTGTGCAGCTAAAGTTTTATTGTGCGTCATGATAAGCGTTGGCTTTTGTACTTTTTCGATAATCTTAGCCATAGTATAGGTCTTTCCAGAGCCTGTTACTCCTAAAAGGGTTTGATATTGATTATTTTCTAAGATGGAGTTACTTAAAATCTCTATCGCTTGAGGTTGGTCGCCTGAAGGAGCGTATGGGCTACTCACCTCAAAAGGTTTTTTCATCAAAGTTCCTTAATTAATTTTTCCAATTTTTTTAATCTCTCTAATTTTGCAGTTAAAAGTTGAACTTCAAACTTTGCACTATCTCTCTCTAGCTCTATGTATGAGATAGTTTGTTCGGCGTTGGAGAGCATGGAGACTCGATTTTGTAACATCTTGTTTTCACTCTCTAGCTTATCACATCGTAAAATCAACTTATCTATCTGTGTAATTAAATCTGCTAAAGTTTTCATGCCCTTCCTTGGGTTTCTTAATGTTATAATAATAACATAAATTATTTGGAGTTTCGATGAAAAAAGTGTCAATTATGATAGATGGTAAAGTTTTTGATATAGATTTGGAGGATAAATTTGCAGAATTTCTAATAGAAGACTTAAAATTAAATAAAATATCTTTGAACAAAGAAAATAAGAAGATAGATATTTTACGGCTCTATTTGAAGACTTTAAGGGATAATTTTAACATTCAAGAACATTTAGAAATAGCTATGATTAAATTAAAAGAAAAAAATAATGAATAAAATATAAAATTAAAAATTTATTAAGAAATTTTAGTAATTCTCTTTATTTATTTTAATTTTTGTGTTATACTAGCAATGTTTGACAAATAAATTATAAGGAGATTCAGAAATGAATAAAACAAACAATAACCCAACGGTAAAAATGAGTAAAGGTTTTACGATGATAGAACTTATTTTCGTAATCGTAATTATAGGTATATTAGCAGCAGTTGCTATCCCTAGACTAGCCGCAACTAGAGATGATGCTAAAGTTGCTACATGTTCAGCTGATGTTACTACTTTGATGAAAGATTTAAGTTCTTATTATACTTCACAAGGTAAGTTTGCAGCAACACTTGGAGAGATGACAAATGTTGAACTTATGGATAAGACTATTGACATATCTGTGCTTGATGATACAACCCCAGTAGAAATTGAATATGCTTGTGATCACCCAACAGGTGGGGATGCTCCAGCAGCTGCTGTAACTTTTGGATTTATGTTAAAAGTAGATGGTGCTGGTAATAAAAGAGTGAATATGAATGCAAAAGCTACTTCTGTAACACAAGGTAGTGTTGATGGTGATTTAGGTCTTATGCTTGAAAATAAACATATAGCTGACGCAGTAGGTATAGACCATGCTATCAGTGGTATCAGAGTAAAAAGATAATCTTCTCTCCCTTTTGGGAGTTTAGGTTGATATCACTATGAAAGAGGCTTTTACTCAAGTTGAACTAATATTTTCTATCGTCATCATAGGGATATTAGCCTCTTTTACAGCAGAAAAACTAAATGCTACAAGAGATGACGCTAAAGTTGCAACTTGTTTGCAAGATATAACGATTTTTATAACCGATGTGAGTGCTTTTTATACTTCTCAAGGTAAATTTTCAACCAATATAAAAGAGATGACAAGTGTAGAAGTTGACAAGATAAAAGATATAAATGAGAATGGAACGGATGGAGAGTATTCGTACTCATGTGATGATAAAAGCTCTCCAACCATTTTCTTTAACTTCTCAAAAATATATCCCACCAATACGACACCCTATGTAAATCTAAAAGTAACTACACAAACAGATGTACAAGGTAGTGTTGATGGTGATTTGGGTTATCTTTTAGGTATAAAAAATCTAGCTTATAAACATGGAAAGAATTATGCTATCAGTGGAATAAGCGTTAAAAGATGATTAATTTTAAATAATCTGTTTTATTTAAAATTAGTGATTTAAAAAAGGAAACAAATATGAAAAATTTCAAATCAGCTTTTAGTATGGTCGAACTCGTTTTTGTTATCGTTGTTGTGGGTATATTGGCAGGAGTTGCTATCCCAAAACTAGCAGCAACCAGAGATGACGCATATATCTCTAAAGCAAAAACTCAAGTGGCAAGTGTGAGAAATGCTTTATCTATGGAAAGACAAAAGAGAATTTTAAGAGGCGATTTTACAGCGATAACTGCTGTTGGTGATGCAACTACAGTATTTGGAAAATTTAGCAAAGATAAAGATAATGTTCAGGCTGATGTGATGGAGTATGCAGTAACTTCGGAAAGTGGTGTCAATGATAGATGGTATTTTAGTGCGGGAACTCCTGATAAATACATCTTTAACTCAACAGCATTGGGAAAAGTTGAATTTAAAATAGAAAATGGAAAATTCGTTTGTGTTGATTTAACTTCAGATGGATGTAAGCAGTTAACAGAATAAAAAACCTTAAAATCTCAACGGTGCAATAAATTGCACCCTACAAAATCTATGATATAATTCCCAAAAATTTTACAAGAGGATTGTCCATGATAAACGCACTTCGTGGAATGAAAGATATCACATTTGAAGAGAGCAAAAGATTTATCTATATCATCGAAACTGCTTCAAAGATAGCACAAAATTATGGCTATGGCTATATAGAAACCCCGATACTCGAAGAGACCAAACTTTTTAAGCGTTCAGTGGGGGAAAGTAGCGATATCGTTGGAAAAGAGATGTACCAATTTATCGATAAAGGCGAAAATGATGTTTGCATGAGACCAGAGGGAACGGCTGGGGTTGTAAGAGCATTTGTTCAAGCTAAACTTGATAGAGTTCAAAATCAAAAACATAGATTTTACTACTATGGAGCGATGTTTCGTTATGAAAAGCCTCAAAAAGGCAGACTTCGAGAGTTCCACCAATTTGGCTGTGAGAGTTTTGGAGAGAGCAGTGTTTATGAGGATTTTACGATTATCTCTATGATAGGTGAGATTTTTAAAGCATTGGGGATAAAATATAAACTCAAAATCAACTCTTTAGGATGCGTTGAGTGTATGCCAACTTATAAAGAGAGCCTTATAAACTTTTTAACGCCGATTAAAGAGGAACTTTGTAATGATTGTCAACGACGAATTGATACCAATCCTATCCGTGTACTGGATTGTAAAAATCCACACTGTCAAGAGCTAATCACAGATTCTCCAAAACTTACTTTTAATCTTTGTTCATCATGTGATAGTGATTTTGAAAAACTCAAATCTCTTTTAAATAGTGCAAATGTAAATTATGAGATAGATACAAATCTTGTTCGTGGGCTTGATTATTATAACAAAACGGCGTTTGAGTTTGTAAGTGATGAGATAGGAAGTCAAAGTGCCATCGCTGGTGGTGGAAGATATGATAGATTGGTTGAGTTCTTAGATGGGAAAAGTACTCCTGCTGTTGGTTTTGCATTGGGGATTGAGAGGATTTGGGAACTTGTAAAGATGCCTATTAGCACTCGTGAGGGGTATTATTTTGGAGCGATGAATCAAGAGGGTGTTGAGATACTTTTGGCTTTAGCTCAAAAAACTAGACTAACTCAAAAAGTAAGTGTCGAGTATGCACCAAAAAAACTTCAAGCTCATCTAAAAAATGCAGATAAAGCAAATGCTCAATATCTTCTGTTTTTAGGAGAAGATGAGTTAAAAGAGGGTAAAGTTTGGATAAAAAATCTTGAAACTAAAGAAGAAACCATTCGTTTAATGGAGGATTTTTAGATGAAACTAGGTGTAAATATCGACCATATCGCTGTTTTAAGAGAGGCTAGAAGAGTCAATGACCCTGATATCATGGATGCACTTAGTATCGTAAAACGAAGTGGAGCCGAGCAGATAACCATTCATCTAAGAGAAGATAGAAGACACATACAAGATAGTGATGCTGTCAATATCTGTCACCTCTCACCACTTCCGATAAATCTTGAGTCTGCAATAGCCCCAGATGTTATAGATTTGATAATAAAAATAAAACCTCATCGTGTCACTTTAGTTCCTGAAAAACGCCAAGAGGTAACAACAGAGGGTGGGCTTGATATCGTCTCAAACTTCAATGAACTCAAAAAAGTTATCGATAAACTTCATGCTCATGAGATAGAAGTTTCACTTTTTATCGACCCAGTGGAGGATATTTTACAAACGGCAAAAGAACTTGAAGTGGAGTGGCTTGAGTTTCATACAGGAAAATATGCAAACATTTATGCTATGTTAAATTCAAATCTAAGAGCTTCTCATCATACTATACAATCTCTTGAACTTCCACGAAAAGCGTTAAATGAGATGTTGAAATACGAACTAAAAAATCTTGAGCTTGTGGCATTGAGTGCTAAAAATATGGGATTTTGTATCGCTGCTGGACATGGACTCAATTATCATAATGTCAAAGATATCGTAAAGATTGAAGCTATTGAGGAGTTAAATATCGGTCAAAGTATCATCGCTCGGTCTATTTTTGTAGGACTCCAAAATGCGATAAGCGAAATGAGAGAACTACTAAAATGAAAAAAATAGCCATCAGTATCGGTGATTTAAATGGTATCGGTATCGCTTTAGCACTTCAAAATCACCATCTCGTTAAAAAGTTTATCACACCTATGTATATCATAGATAAAGAGATGTTGAGTTTGGCTAGTGAGCTTTTGAAACTAAAGATTCCTGATGATTTTGAGTGTGTTGAGTATGTTAGCCAAGGATTTAAGATAATGCCATCAACTATCTCTAAAGAGAGTGGAAGATATGCTTTTGAATCTTTTAAAATAGCTGTTGAGTTGGCAAAAGATGGCAAAGTTGATGGGATTATGACACTTCCGATTCACAAAAAAGCGTGGGAGATGGCAGGAATAAACTACAAAGGTCATACCGATGCGTTGAGAGATTTTTTTGATAGTGAAGCTATCATGATGTTGGGATGTGAAAAGATGTTTGTAGCACTTTACACAGAGCATATCCCACTTTCACAAGTAGCCTTAGAATCAAGAGATGCGTTAAAATTTGGACGATTTTTAGAAAATTTTTACCAAAGTATCAAAGATAAGCTTCAAATTCATGAAAGTATTGCTGTTCTCGCACTCAATCCACACGCTGGAGATTATGGAGTTTTAGGAGATGAAGAGAAGATTTTAAATAGTGTTATAGACAACTTTAATCTAAAATATCAGAAAAAAATCTTTTCAAATACGATAGTACCAGATATAGCATTTAGTCAAAAAAATAGAGATAAATACCGTTTTTTTATAGCAATGTATCATGACCAAGGTTTAATCCCTCTCAAGGCTCTATATTTTGAAGAGAGCATCAATATCTCTTTAAATCTCCCAATTTTACGAACTTCTGTTGACCATGGAACGGCCTTTGACATAGCCTATACCGATACACTTCCAAACAATCTAAGCTATCTTAACGCATTGAAGTATTATCTCTAAGAGAAATTCGTTATAATTTGCAAAAACTAAAGGGTGTATGATGGCTATTTCTATCATTGAAAGCGTAGATAAATTTAAAGAGTTGGTTACAGAAATTAAGAGTATTGAAGGATATAAAGAGCCAATAGGCTTTGGAATCGCTAGAGTTGATAGAGGTCAAAAAAATAGCGAAAAAATTCTTCAAGCCTCGTATGCTGTAGCAAATTGGAAAGAAAACTTTGGTTCAGCGAATATTTTTATTAAAGCTTTAATCGAATCAGATATCAAGGTTGATTTCAACTCTAGCGAATTTGTAGCTACTATCAATGACGATTTTATTGCAAATGCTCTAAATGCGTTTGCTCCTTTTTTAGATGAAGCAGTAGGTGAGGCTCATAAAAATGTTCAAGTTATCAAAACATTGGCAAGGATGAAAGATATCGGTAGAGATTTTAGAGTTGCATTTATCTTTGAAGATACAAATCCAAAAAGTGTAGAGTCGGTTTATCTAAAACTTTATGCTCTTTCACTCTCATTTGCACCACTACGAAGTCTCAATCTAAATGGAGCATTTGGAGTTTTGAGTAATGTAGCATGGGTTGGCAACACTCCTTATGAACTAGAATATCTTAGAGATAATGAGATAGAGATGAAACTTGATGGAACTTTTCCATGTATTGATAGTGTAGATAAATTTCCACGATATCTTCAACACATCATTCCAGCAGATAATACTCGAATCCTTGATAGCTCAAAAGTAAGAATGGGTGCACAATTAGCAGGTGGAACAACGGTTATGGCAGGAGCGAGTTATATTAACTTCAATGCTGGAACTTTAGGTGCTGTTATGGTTGAGGGTAGAATCTCAAGTTCTGCTGTTGTGGGTGCTGGAAGTGATGTCGGTGGAGGTGCAAGTATCTTAGGAGTTTTGAGTGGAACAGATGGCAATCCAATATCTATCGGTGAAAATACACTTTTAGGAGCAAACTCAGTCACAGGAATTCCTTTAGGTGATGGATGTATCGTTGATGCAGGGATTGCGATTTTAGCAGGAACAAAAGTAAGTATAAACGAAGAGGCTTTAGCAAAAATTCAAGAAGCAAATCCAACGATTAGCATAGAGATAAAAAATATATTTAAAGGTAGTGAACTTGCCTCTTTAAATGGTATTCACTTTAGACAAAATTCTCAAACTGGACAAATCACTGCGAGTAGAAGTATTAGAGAAGTTAAACTTAACACTCAACTTCACTAAATAAAATAATGCCAAATGGTGTTGTTTTGGTGAAAATGGTGCATTAAAATGCACCCTACAAAAAGATGATTTAAAATAATTCGTAGGGTGCAATTTATTGCACCAAAAGGAGATAATATGAACGAAGAAGATATTGTCAAAAAAGTTTTTCTCTTGGCTATCTATAAACAAGAGGCTGATGAGACACTTATGGATACCCTCAAAGCTTTGGTAAATACAGGGATGTTTGATATCAAAGAGGGAAAAGAGGTGCTAAAAACTCTTCAAGAGGAGAAATTTATCGTAGGTGATAAGCTCTCTTTTAAAGGGATAACCTTAGCACAAAAGGCGGAAGCCGAATTTAAGATAGGATAAAAAATGGCTACTTTACAAGAAGCGATAGATGCGTTTAATAATAATGAGTTGGAACTCTCTTTTAAGCTTTTTCATGAGCTAAAGTCAACCAATGATGCTGATGTGCTTTTTTATATAGGATTGCACTATAAAGAGGGATATGGGACGCCTGTTGATATGGATAACGCACTTTATTATTGGAAAAAAGCGAACAATAAAGGCTCACTTGATGCAAAATATCGACTTCTTGAGATAACCCAAACCACTTCACAGTGCTGTAAAAACTAAAATGAGAGTAGATAAGTGGCTAAGTGCTGTCAATGTCATCAAAAGAAGAACCATCGCTTCTGATATGGTCAAAAATGGTGTTGTTTCTATCAATAACATGGTAGCAAAGGCGAGTAAAAATGTGGCTGTTGGAGATAAGATAACCATCGCTTATCTAAGTGGAGAGAAACACTATGAAGTTTTGGCAATTCCAACCACAAAAACGATTCCAAAAAGCAAAAAAGATGAGTTTGTAAAAGAGATATAAGGATTTGAATATGAGTACGAACGATAGATTTGAGAAACTTTTTAACAATGAGTTAAGCGGTGAAGAGGCAGAAGCATTTTTGATAGAGCTGTACAATAAGCCAGAAGATGAGAATGATATCGCCATTTGTGCAAATATTATGCGTTCACACTCCATCAAACTTCCTATGCCCGTAGAACTTCAAGATAAGATTATTGATATCGTCGGAACAGGTGGAGATAAGAGTGGAAGTTACAATATCTCAAGTGCATCTTCTCTCATCTTAGCCTCTTTGGGATGTTTCGTAGCAAAACATGGAAACCGTGGAGTTACAAGTAAGGCAGGTTCAGCTGATGTTTTAGAGACTTTAGGAATCAATCTAAACTTAACTCCAGCGTCACAAATCAAAATGCTTCAAGAAGTAGGATTTTGTTTTAGTTTTGCTCAAAATCACCATCCTTCGATGAAACATATTATGCCGATAAGAAAATCAATACCACATCGTACCATCTTCAATCTTTTAGGTCCTCTTACCTCTCCAGCTGGTGCGAAAAAGTACCTTTTAGGGCTTTTTTCAAAGGATTATATCGAAAAAGTAGCTTTGGCTTTAGTTGAACTCGATACAATAAGTGCTTATGTTGTAAGTAGTGAAGATGGTATGGATGAGATATCTTTGTCTGCAAATACTCATTTTGCTTATGTTGGAGATAAAAATATATCCTATGGTGAGATAAATCCTGAACTTTATGGGTTTAAAAAAGTGCCATCTCATCTTGTTGCTGGTGGTGATGCAGATACAAATGCCAATATCATCAGAGATATTTTCAATAAAAAAGAGATGGGTGCAAAAAGAGATATTTTAGTTTTAAATGCTAGTTTTGCTCTATTTACCGAAGGAAGTGCTAGAGATTTACAAGAGGCTATCTACATGGTCGAAAGCACAATTGATAGTGGAAAAGCAAGTCGGCACTTGGAGAAGATTATATCACTATCACAAAAATTATAAGAATCATTAAGGGATTTTATTATGATAGAAAAAAAAGAGATTGTTGCTTCTGTTGGTGAGCTAAATTTGGTGAGTAAGTATCTCTATGAGATTTTAGATAAAAATTGCATTATATTTTTAAATGGAAATTTAGCATCAGGGAAAACCACTCTAGTCTCCCATATCGTAGGAAGTTTGAGTCTTGATAGCTCAGTTACCTCACCTACCTTTACAATTCAACATCTTTATGGCGATAATCTGTATCACTACGACCTCTATCGCATCGAGACAAGTGATATTTTCTCTTTGGGTATCATTGAAGAGTTTGATAAAGATGGTTGGCATTTTATCGAATGGGGTGGAGATACACTTGAGAGATTTTTGAAAAGTGTTGATTATAGTGTAGTCAAAATCGATATCGAACCACATCTA
>SDAZ01000072.1 GCA_006212005.1 Sulfurovum sp.
AAAACCAAACTTGTTACATTCTCTCCCAAAAGTGTACCATCATACGACTCTTTGTTATAAGCAAACTCTTCTCCACCCTCATTTAAACCCAAAAGCTCTTCGCCTTGATAATCTTCGATAATTAAATCTGGTGTTGTATCATTTTCATTACTATAAATTTCTAAATTCTTTTTATTCTTTTTAATAAATATTTTATTGAAAGATTTACCCGTTTTAGCATCAACGATTAGATACTTTTTATTTAAATCACCCTTGATAACCTCTTTTGAATTCTCTTTAAGAGAAATAATTTCTGCTTTAGACATATGAAAAACTCCAAAATATTAATTTATAAATCTAATTATATAATTTAATAATATATTAATATTGTGAATATTTAGCTTACAGAAAGTATAAATCTTAAAAAAATCTTAATTTAAGAGCATGACATAATAAATAATAATAGAAATGGTTATAAAAATTTTAGATAAAGTTAAAAGATGTTAAAAAAGATATAAAAAGAGCCTTATTTAAGACAAATAAACTCTTTTTGTGCGGTAATATCGGTTAAAATGACTCTATCACCTATCTCAATGTGCGATAAAGTCACTCTTCGTGAGTCTTTTAGAAGTTCAACAAAACCCTCTTTATGAGCATTTTTGGGATTATTTAACTCAAAATTATCTATTATATAAAGTAGTTCTCTATGCTTGTGATTTAAGGAGTAGTGAATGTGTGTATCTAGTTTTTGAGCTATTTTAATTGGTTCAAAAGAGATATTATTAATTTTTAAATTTATATTTTTATTTAAATTTTTATATAAAGTTTCAAACTCTTTTTGATAATATTCTAGCCTATTGATAAGATTAAACCTTTGCGTTTGGGCTTTCAAATCTTCTACTTCTTTCAACTTTGCATTAAGTTTTAAATGTATATTTTTTTTATAACGCTCTTGAAGCTCATTTAACAAAATAAGTAACTCTTGCTTATCAGGCAAAAGCATCTCAATAACTCCACTAGGAGTTGGTGCTCTCATATCAGCTACAAAATCGCTAATCAAAAAATCTATCTCATGTCCGACAGCACTCATAATAAAAGTTTTTGCTTCATATATCGCATCAGCTACAACCTCTTCATTGAAAGCCCACAAATCTTCACGACTTCCACCACCACGACCAACAATAATCGCATCAACCTCCAAACTATCAGCATATCTTAACGCCGTAGCAATCGATAAAGCAGAAGAACCTCCTTGAACCAGCGTATCAATAATCACAACTTCTATCAAAGACCATCTTTTTTCTATAATCTTGAGCATATCAGCTAGTGCTGCACCATTTATCGAAGTCACTAAAGCCAATTTTTTAATCACTTTTGGTTTTGGTTTTTTATGAGATAGCTCAAAATATCCTTTAGATGCCAACTTCATTTTCAGCTGTTCAAACGCTAAAGATAAAGCACCCTCCCCAAATGGTTCAATTTTATTGACATAAAGCTGATATTCACCCCTTGGGGTATAGACCGAAACCGAACCATAAAGCACAATATGTAAACCAATGGTGAGTTTAAATTTCAATTTTGAAGCATTTCCTTTAAACATCACTGCTTTTATAGAACTGTTAGAATCTTTTAATGAAAGATAGATATGTCCACTGCTGTGGTAAGTTAAAGAGGATACTTCACCCTCTAGTGCCACATCTATAAATGTAGCTTCAAGAAGTGATTTTATTTTTGTGTTGAGTGAAGAGACACTCATCATAGCATTAGCCATCTTTTTGAGCGATAAGAAGAGTTGAGATTCCAAAAGAGAAAGATTTTGTATATTTCATCGTAAATCCTGCCTCTTGAAGCTCATTTGTAAGCATTGAAGTGGTTAAAAAGCCCTCAATAGAGTCTGGAAGATACTTATACGCTTGATAATTTTTAGAAACCAATCCACCAATGGTTGGTAAAATCTTTGTCATATAAAAATCAATAATCTTAGAAAAAAAGCCTTTTTGTTCTCTTTTCGTGAACTCTAAAATAACTACCAATCCACCAACTTTTAAAACACGATTGAACTCTTTTAACGCCTCTACTCTATCGACGACATTTCTGATACCATATGAGATAGAGATAATATCACTCGTTTTATCGAAAAGAGGTAGCTCTTGAGCTTTACCCTCTATAAACTCAGCAAAATCAACTTTTTTTTCTGCAATACTCAACATATTGACAGAAGGGTCGATACCAATAAATTGATTGACTGTTATCTTTTTTTTATCAGCGATATCTTTCCAAAAAAGAAGTAAATCACCAGTTCCACATGCAACATCACTAATCTGCTCTAAAGATTTTTGATTTAAAATCTCATAAGCTTTCTCACAGCCCAATTTTCTCCACTTCTTGTCAATACCAAAACTTAAAACCCTATTTGTAAAATCATAAGTTGGTGCAATCTCATCGAACATATCAACTATCTTACTTTGTCTGCTTTTATTGTCCACTATTTCTACTCCATATCAATATATCTTTGCCGTCAACTGTTCGGCACTTTAAAAACTCTAAATCCATCTCAACATTATAAGATAAACTATGATTTGAAAACTTAGGTGCTACAAAATTGAGCAACCAATCAACATAAGAGTGTAACGAATCGAGCAAACTCCCTGTTCCTTCAATCAAAACAAACGATGGTTTATCTAAAAAATCTACATTATCAACGATATGAACACTGCGATTGACTACATCAAATAAAGGAATGCTTTTATCAAACTCTTTTTGGCGTGAGTAAATATAAACATCTGGAGCTTTTGGATTGGCTTCTAAAAAACGACAATCTAGTGTTGGTCTATCGATTCTAACTGTATTTCCACCGATAAGCATGGATGAACAAACTTCTCGATACCGATGAACTAAAGTTAAAGACTCTTTTGAGCTTATATATCCACCACCTACATTACCATTTAAAGTTTGAGCCAATTTAAAAACAACAAAAGCACGATTTTGCCAAATCATAAAAGGTTCTAATAAATCATTCGCCTCTTTACTCTCAATGATGTCCACTTTTATCCCTTGTTGCTCCAACATTCCAGCTCCGCCACCATGTCCATCTATTGGGTCAAGTTTAGCAATAACAACTCTTAAAGGTTGAAGTTTTAAGATAAGAGAGCTACAAGAGGGGGTTTTACCGATATGAGAACAAGGTTCAAGTGTAACAAAGAGAGTTGTTTGAGAAAAAAATCCAGCCTCAAGTGAGAGCAAAAATTCATGAGCTTTATGAGCGTCAAATCTATCAAAAGAGATTTGTTCACCACTCAAAGACTCATAAGCTGATAAAAAAGCCAAAACTTCAGCATGGCTAGTTCCAGCTTTTTGATGAGCTTCAACACTCAAAAGTTTACCATCTATGGTTATTACTACTCCGACAGCTGGATTTGGATAGGTTAAAAGTTGATATTCCCATGCTTTAGAGATGGCAATATCTAAAAAATAACTATCTGTTCCAATCATAATAGGTTCGAGCTTGGAGGATATCGCTATAAAGATAGCTTTTTACTTCATCATCTTTTTGAATTTTAATGCTTATACCCTCATAATTAGCTTCAATCAACTCACCCTCTGGCTTATCTCCACCTTTGATTTTCAACTTAACCATCTCACCAACTGAGTGTTTAAACTGTCTTGGTTTTAAAAGTCGTCGTTCAATTCCAGGAGAGCTAACTTCAAGATAATATCCATCGCTAAGAGGTGGATGAACATCAAAAAATGGAGACAACTCTTTTGCAATATCAGAACACATATCCAGATTCACACCACCTTTTGCAGTAATGTAAACACGATAAATAGTCTCTCCATCATCTTTCAAACTCTCTGTTCCATAAAAAAATGCCCCATGAGACTCAACAATTTTTTCTATATGCTCTTCAAGATTCATCGCTACTCTTTCTTAACTCTTTAATTAAATTTTCAATTTTAGCTATCTGCTCACTTTGTTCATCAAACTCAAATGTAAAAGCAGGAGAACGAAACCATCCCTCGCTTTGTTTAATATAGGTTTGAAGATACCCATTGACCTTTCTAAGTTGAGCTAAAATCTCTTTTTGCTCTTGAGCGTTAAAATAAGATTTGTCTAAATAAACTTTAGCATCATATCGCCCTTTAGAGCAGACAACATCAACAACATTTAAAGCATTAACTCTATTGTCTTGCATCGTTGCCAATGCTTCAGGAATCAACTCTTTTAAAAGTGACTCAACCCGTTTAAGCTTTATTTTACTATTATCTCTCATAAATTTTGCTCTCTATAAAACTGCATCACTTTGTACCTCTTGAAATGTCTCGATGATATCGTTTTGTAAAATATCATTGAAGCCATCAAGCATGATACCACACTCAAAGCCGTTTTTAACCTCTCTTGCATCATCATTAAATCGTTTAAGAGACGCCAATTTACCTGTATAAATAACATCTCCATTTCGAATAACTCTAGCACCAGAATTTCTAAAAATCGAACCTGAAATAACTTTACATCCACCAATCGTTCCAACTTTAGCCACAGTATATATCTCTCTAACTTCAGCACTACCTGTAATTTTTTCAGAGATAACAGGAGACATCAATCCACCAAGAGCCAACTTCATATCATCAATAAGTGCATAAAGGATACTGTAAAGTCTGATATCTACACCCAAATCTTTAGCTTTATTTTTAACCGTTGTGTTTGGTTTAGCATTAAATCCTAAAATCAAAGTTCCAGCAGATGCACCAGCAAGTGCCACATCACTCTCACTGATATCCCCGATACCTTCATGAATAATATTGACTTTAACCTCATCATTTTTAAGCGACAATAACTCACCACGAATCGCTTCTAGTGAACCTTGAACATCCGCTTTCACGATAACAGATATAGATTTTAGATTACCTTCTGCGATAACCGAACTTAAGTTATGAAGTGAAACTTTTGTACTCAAAGAGAGCTGTTGAACTCTAGCATACTCTGCTCTTTTCGTTGCTATCTCTCTAGCCTCTTTTTCACTATCCATAACAACCATAATCTCACCAGCACTAGGCGTTCCACTAAGACCAGCAACAGCAGCTGGAGTCCCTGGAGCGATTGATTTAACTTGTTTACCATCATCTAAGATAAGTGTTCTGACTTTACCATAAATCGTACCAACTAAAACGCTATCACCTACACGAAGTGTTCCATTTTTTACGATGATATTGGCAATAGAACCAAACCCTTTTTGAACCGAACTTTCAAGAACAACTGCTTTTGCATTTCTACTCGAATCAGCCGTAAGTTCCATAATCTCAGCTTGAATCAAAATCGTATCAAGCAAATCATCAATACCCTCTCCCGTTCTAGCCGACACATGGATAAACTCATGCTCTCCACCCCACTCAACAGGAGTAATACCCTCTTCTGCCAACTGAGCTTTTACATGCTCTGGATTTGCATTCTCTTTATCTATTTTATTTACCGCAACGATGATAGGAACACCAGCAGCTTTTGCATGACTTAATGCTTCTTTTGTTTGCTCCATCACACCATCATCAGCCGCAACAACAATAATAACGATATCGGTAGCTTGTGCCCCTCTAGCTCTCATCTCTGTAAACGCAGAGTGACCTGGGGTATCAATAAAAGTAATTTTTTTACCTTTTTTCTCAACCTGATACGCACCAACATGTTGAGTAATCCCACCATCTTCTCTATCAGCTACTTTTGTTTTTCTAATCTTATCAAGTAATGAAGTTTTACCATGGTCAACATGCCCCATAATCGTAATAACAGGTGGTCTCTCTTCTAACTCTTCATCTTCTATCTCATCATAACTTTTTACATAATCTAGCTCATCCAACGGGTCAATGGTCATCACTTCAACTTCAAATTCATCCGCCAAAAACTCTATCGCATCTTTATCTAAAAAGTCATTTTGCGTAAACATCAAACCGCAAGTAAATAGAACTTTGATAACTTCACCAACACTTCTACCTGTTTTTTCAGCAAATTCATAAACACGCACATTTTCAGGAATTTTTATAGTTGAAATCTTTTCAGTTGCACTCGTTGTTGTATATTTTTTTCGTTTTCTAGCACCACCTCTTCTTTTTGCAGGAGCATTATTATGCCAAACATTTGGAGCTGTGCCATCTTTTTTCTTGTTTGCCTCTTTTTGCTTCTGCTCTTTACGCATCATCTCATCGTAAATGTTTTTATCAGAAAAATCCAAAAGCACGATTTCATTGGTATCAAATACACTAAAGCTATCTGTACCACCAAAATCTCTATCGTCCAATAACATCTTCGTTCCACTCTCTCTTGAAACTGTCATTTTTTTAGGAGTCACTTTTTTAGCTACTAAAGTTGGTATTTTTTTTGCTACTTTAACTTTTGCATCATCTCTTTTGATAACTACTTTTGGCTCAACACGAACGATATTGACTCTTGATTTTTCAACATCTTCTTTTTTAACAATCGTAATATTGAGTCGTTTTTTTGGAACTCTTCGTACAGGAGTTGCAACCACTTCTTCAACTTTGGCAACCTCTTCAACCTTAGGTTCAACTGCTACTTCTTCTTTAGGCTCTTGGATAATAGGTGCAACTACTATCTCAACTACTGGAACTTCAACTTTAGAAACCAACTCTTCAACTTTAATCTCTTCAACTTCAATCTTTGCAACCTCTTGCTCTTTAGGCTCAACTGGTACAACAGGAACGATGGTCGGAGTTTTAACTATTTTTGAAGTTACAGTAATTCCAATTTTTGGTCTTTTGACCACTTTAGAATTTTTACTACTAGCAACTATGCTCTTTTTCTTAACAACGGCACTGCTTGTCTCTGCTTGGGGAATCACTTTTGGTTTCATTCCACTCATCACATAATCCATCAATATACCTGCTTGTTCTACGCTAAGAGTACTATTTGCAGCTTTTACATCAAACCCCAACTCTTTTGCTTTCTCTATTAGTGTAGCATTAGATGCCCCTGCCTCTGATGCTATCTCTTGGATTTTAATTTTATCCATTTATTATCTAACTCCTTCTAAATACTGAATCAATTGCTCTTTCGCCTCATTGCTTAAACTAAATCTTTTAAAAAGTCCTCTTAGTTTTTTTTCAATAAGACTACACTCTCTACAAACATAAAAACTTCTTCCAATCCCTTTAAATGGTACGATTGTACTGTTGTTATGCTGAAGTCGTATTAAGCTTTTTTGTGGTTTTCGTGTCCTGCAAGAAATGCACATGCGTATAGGTTCATTTTTTTTCATTATTATACCCAAAAGTTGTTTAACTCTTTGAAATAACGCCAAAATTATCGAGCATTCTTGTCATAACCCTAAAATTTGGAAATTTTTCTTCAAGTGCTGATTGAATCTTTGCACTATCTGTTTTATAACATAGTGAAAAAAAAGTTGAACCACTACCTGAAAGTGTACTCATCAAAGCCCCATTGTTTAACGCTGTCTTTTGCACATCAAAAAGTTCAGGCATCTGCTTCATACGCCGTACTTGATGCAATTTATCTTTTGAAGCAACTCTAAGCAAATCCCACGATTCACTCATAAAAAGTGCTGTCATCAAAGAGCTTCTTGAGAGCGAATAGACCGCTTCATCTTTTTTATAAACATCTGGTAAAATGGTTCTTGAATGTGCTGTGGAAATCGCTGTTTCTGGAATCACAACAACGGCTCTAAGATAATCTGGAACACGCCTCTTTTTACTATAAACTTTCCCATCATCAACACAAGCCACATTAAATCCACCCATAACGGCAGGAGTAATATTATCTGGATGAGGCTCGTATTTGAGGGCAAGATTTAAAATTTCTCTTTTATTGTAACTTTTTCCTGCTGCAACATAAGCTGCAGTGATAGACGCTACGATAACAGCTGACGAACTTCCCAAACCTCTTGATATTGGGATTCTATTTAAAAATTCAAACCTAAAAGTATCGTTTTGTCCTGTCAATTTTAAGTAAACTTCATTGAAAATACTCATAAATAGTGTATTTTTTCGTATTCGTGCGTTATCTGAGCCTTCACCCTTTGTTACACTAAAAAGAGATTTTGAAGGATGTATAATAATCTCATTTCTTAAATCAATAGCCAAACCTAAAGAGTCAAACCCAGGCCCCAAGTTGGCAGATGTAGCTGGTACTGATATAAACACCTATCCCCTTTTAAATTATTGGAAGAACATATAACGGGAGATTATCCCGAAGCAGAACCAAATGGTTCAGTACATTTGGCAATTGAAAACTGCTCACTTCTACCTTGTCTAATTTTTTTGTAATTATAGTATCTTTTTCCTTGATAAAATAGAGGGTTGCAACTGCTTTTATAGGTTTATTGTCATTAAATAAAAAAGCCTCTACTCCAAAGAAAGGAATATCATAAGTTATCTCTATCGTTTTAAGGATAACATAAGTCAATTTTATCGCCATATATGAGCCAGGCCCACTTGTATAGTAGATGGCGGAGATATCATATTTTTCTATCAAAGGGATAATCATCGATTGAAGAGAATCGGAGAGTTTTTTATCACTTTTAAACTCCTCCACCAACACTGAGTTGGCGTAGAGACCTACAAGAAATGGAGAAGCTAGAGAGATAATAACAATTTCATATTTTGGCAAAACTTGATGCAAATTCCACAGCCTTTATAGAGTCTATTGCAACTATCTCATAATTTGAACTGTCGCTAAAGAGTTTAACACTCAACTCATGATTGAGCTTATGACTTCCTGCATAAGAGCTATATTTACCCAATACATTGTAACCCATAACCATCAAATCTCCCATCGCATCTAAGATTTTATGTCGAACAAATTCATTATCAAATCTCAAACCTTCAGGATTTAAAACCCTTTGAGAATCCAATCCTATCGCATTTTGTAAACTCGCACCCAATGCTAGATTTTGACTTTGAAGATATTGAATCTCATGAGCAAATCCAAAAGTTCTTGCTCGAGCAATATTTTCAACAAACTCTTTAGTAGAAAAATTAAAATGATGAACTTGTTTTCCGATAGCTGGGTGTTTAAAATCTATGTTAAATTCAAATGATGCTTTTGAAGATGGAGACAAAGAGACAAACTTATCACCCTCTTCTACCCTAACCTCTTTTTTGATACGAATAATTTTTTTTGCTTTTTCTTGAGAAACCACTCCTGCTTCATCAAGTAACATACAAAATGATATGGCTGAACCATCCATGATGGGCATCTCATTACCATCAACCACGACTCTAAGATTGTCTATTCCGTACGCATAAATAGCCGATAAAAAATGTTCTATTGTGGAGATAAAACCCTTATCTGAACCGATAACGGTTGCCATTCTTGTATCGATTACACTTGATGGAGAAAGTGGAATGCTTAAAGCTTCATCTTCACGATAAAAGACGATTCCTGAGTCACATCCCAAAGGCTCCAATCTAAGTTTTATAGGTTCACCCTTATGCAATCCGATACCTACGGCTTCCACTGCTTTGGCGATTGTTTTTTGTTTCACACTATGTCCTTATTTATAATAATACTCATTTCTCATTATATCATATTTATTGTGTAAAAAAGAGTTTAAATCTTTATTAACTTAAAAAGAACTAAAAGTG
>SDAZ01000073.1 GCA_006212005.1 Sulfurovum sp.
GTTTATTGTAATTTATCTCATTTAACGAAAGATAGATATCTTTTGCCAATTTCTCCTCATGCCACATATAACTCAACGCATACTTCATATCTTCAGTTAAAGTGGAGAGCGGATAGGCATTGATATCTGGAATGGTAAGTTTTTGTTGATTACCTCCACCATCACTACTCCCACAACCTATAAGCATGAGCGTTACAAATGAAAAAATTGCGATACGATTTCTCATCTTCGTCCTTGTCTCATGCCACCCATTCCACCATTTGCTAGATTTCTCTCAAAAGCATTAAGGTGTTTGTAACTTGCGTCTAAAAGGTTTTGAAACACAACTTTGGTATCATTTGAGGCTGTTGGGATTCGTTTTTCTAAATCTGCAATATCCATCTTTTCGATAGCCACTCCAACTTCAAGTGCATCTTTTAAGGATAACGCTCCTTTTTGAGTAAGCTCAAGATAGGCTTGATTTAACTCTGGAATAGTAAAAGAGCCAAGCCCATCACTTACATTTACCTTAACTCCATATCTGTCCAATATCGTTTTAATCGCATCCATATGTCTTTGTTCACTTTGAGTAATATTGGAAAAAACTCTCACATTCCAATGTTGAGCTAAAACACTATAAACATCCCTAGCTACCTTCTCTTCTTCATACATAAAAAGTAAATCATTGAGTTGTACTTGTGAAAGTGTTGTAGTCGTTTGAGATATTTTTGCTCCTCTATACCCATTTTGAGGATTTGCACATCCATATTGAGAGGTCATAAGAACTAACGCCATTGTGGCTAATGCTATCTTTTTCATACTATGCTCCTATAATTTTTAAGATAAGTAATTATAAGATAGTAGCGTTAGTTAACTGTTAGCTAGAAAAAGTAACCTAAGTTTAGACTCCCTGCACTGTCACTTGTACTTTCGCTCAAACCATAATCATAATCTACTCTTGTAAACCAATGATTGTTCAATGGATAATTTAAACTCATTGAGATAGCTTCAAGTGGCACGATTTCTTTATAGATACTATCGGTTTGCGAATAAGAGAGATTTAACGAGACATCATCAAAATTTTGTCCAACACCAACTCTGTAACTATGGATATTTTGATACTCTATGTTTGCCACATCTTTATCATTGACTTGTGTAAATCCATAAGCTCCAAAGATATATTTTTTATCGTTCAGATTATATTGAGCATTTATATTTCCACTATAATCCATCGCTTCATTGTCATATCCACTCTTATAAGTTGGCAAGACAACACCTAGACCACAATTTAAAGTTAGGTTATCCAATGGTGAAAAGTTGTAAAAAAGATTGATTTGTGTATCATCAAATCCATCAACCTCACTACTTGAAGAGCTAGAATGATATCGTGAGGCTATGGTTTGAAATGTCCAATTTTCATAAAATAAATCAGCTTGAAGTGACGAAGTTGTGGTATTGGCTTTTTCATTTGAGCTATAATTGATGTTTGAATATCCAACCCCTACAACGACATCATAATTAAGCATCTTTTTAGTTGACAAGCTTTGTTTTGAACAACCACTCAAATCTACTAAATCACTAAAAGGTGTATTGGCACACTTATCATAACCATCTTCCACTCCATCCATATCACTATCACTATATCCGAAAAGATGACTAGTGAGCATGAGAGATAAAATTATCTTTTTCATTGTCTGCCACCTCTATTTTTTCCATTGCCACCTCTATTTCTAAATTGACGATTTGCTCCTTGAGCCTGACAATTTTGCAATCTTTGTCGTTTCATTTTTCCATACACCGCATTGATAGACTCAGCCGACTGCTCTTCATTCATCTGTGCAATTTTCATTTTAAGTCTATTCATCATCTCCACTCTTTGTTCTGGTGGGGCATTTTTGATAGCCTCTATTTGAACCGTGATAGACTCATCTGCCATAATGTTCCATGTCAAAAAGAGCATTAAAATAGTAATTTTTTTCATTTTATCATCCTTTTTTATACACAATCTTACTCAAATCAAGTGTAAAAATAGTTCCCTTATCCACTACACTCTCTACCTTGATATCTATCTTCATCTCATCAGAAATTTTTTTAACGATGTGAAGCCCTAAACCATCTCCTCTTGAGTTTTTATTCTCTTGATAAAATCGTTCAAATATCTTTTGAGGATTTTCAATCCCATAACCACTATCTTTTATAAGCAGTATTTTACGCTTCTCATCTATCTCGATTTTGACTACTCCATTTGGAATATTATATTTACAAGCATTATTGAGCAAATTATCAACCACCCGAATAAAAGCATTTTTTGAGGTCAAAAGCTTAAAGCTCTCATTATTGAGATAAAAACCAATATGACCAAAAAGTTTTTCTAAAACTAACATCCTCTCTTCTATTAACCCATGCAAATCAAAAATCTCAACCTGATAATCATGATGAGCCAAATGATTTTTAAGATTTTGCCCCAATGATACGATGGAGTCTATACTTTTATTTATTCGTTCCAGCTTTTTTGTATCTTTTTCGTCAATGGTGAGCATATTGATATTGAGCCTAAGAGAAGATAGAGGTGTATTTAAATCATGCAATATATCTTTGCTAAACTCCTCTGTCAAAGTTAACGCTTTTCTCAATGGATGGAGTGCATAAAGCGAAAAGAACCACGAAATCAAAATAATCACAATCATCAAATAGATAAAATGGTAAAAAACCTCTCTTTGTTTCTCTTTTAAAATCTCTTCATAGTTTGCTTTAGATAAAGAGAGTTTTATCGCATATTGTGAGTTTTTAGGGATAGAAAAAAGTGCAAAAAGTTGTGTCGAAGACTCTGTTAAATGATAAAGTTTTGCTGACTCCAACGGTACAAAATCAAATTCATAATTTGTACATTTGAGGTCATAACTACAAACTCTCATCTCATTGAAAATCTTCTCTTGGGTCTCATGTTTGAGTTTAAAATACTCCAAATAACCCAACAAAAAAGCCAATATACTAAGAGAAAGAAAAAAAACAGCAAAACTTTTTGTAAGTGACTCTTTTTCAGCTCTTATCAATGCGATACCCAATCCCTCTTATGTTTAAAATCTCCCATTTCGTGATGTGTTTGAGTTTATTGATAGCCACTCTTAAACCCATCTCGCTAGGATGTTCCATCAAATCCATAAGCTCCTCTTTTAAAATCGTACGACCGATATTATTTATAAAAAGTTCCAATAACGAGAGCGTCACCGCTCCCAATGAGATAACTTTATCTAAAAATTTTACCTCTTTTGAGATTTGATTGAACTTTATATCCACATGAGTAAGCGTTCTTTTTTTAGATTTAAATTTCGCATCTATTTTTAGAAGTAACTCCTGAGGATAAAAGGGCTTTTTTATATAATCATCTGCCCCCACTTCAAAACCTTTAGTCATAGCAACCATATCGGTCAACGCCGAGATAAAAATCGCCATCGTCTCATCTTGAGCCTCTCTAAGAGACTCCAAAAGTTCAAAACCATTCATTAGAGGAACATTGATATCAAAAATATACAAATCGTACTTATCATCATAAGATGCTATCGCACCCTCTTCGCCATTTTTCACCCAAGTAACATCATATCCAGCACCACAAAGCATCTCTTCGATAGTCTCACCCAATACCATGTCATCTTCCATGAGTAAAATTTTCATTTTCATACCTTTAGATTTATCTACCGCCACGCATTCGTTGCATCGTTCCAACTCCCGTCGAAGTTGTACTTTGAACCCTTTGCATAGAACCTTTTCTTGATTGTGTTCCTGTGCCACTCATCGTTCCACTTTTACTCTGTTTCATAGAGCTAGAGACTGCCTGTCGCTCTTCTGGTGTCAATGCTGACATTCTTGATTGCATCTCTGTTTGAAATGCACTACGGTCAGCTTGGGCTACTGTTCCTCTAAGAGCTTGTAATTCGGTTAAAGACATTGTACTATAATCAACCCCAAATGCCATAGCTGAAGCTACCAAAACTAAAAATCCTAACTTTTTCATCGTAAATCCTTTATGTTTAGATAAGCTCATTATAGTCTAAGTGTGTTATCTAAGTGTTAGTAGTGGATAAGGCATTTTAAGATATCTTTAGACTTCAATCATCTTTTTTTAGATAAAATATCGTTTAGGAAAGATAGGGAGAATAAATGTCAAATATACTTAAAGCCTTCGTGACTATTGTAAACAATAATAAAATAAACATAGATACACTAAAAAGTGGTAATAATCGAGCCAATAATATGGGTGAAGGATTAGAAAATTTTATCAAAAATGCTTTTGCTAATACTTTAAATGAAGATGATGAACTAAAAAGATTGTCAATTTTTGAAAACATTTATGCATATATGGGCAATAAAAACAATCCACCTGATTTGATACTCAAAAATAGCGATGCGATAGAGATAAAAAAGCTAGAATCAAAAAATAGTGCCATTGCTCTTAATAGTTCGTATCCCAAAGCAAAACTTCATGCCGATAGTTTGATGATTACCAAAGCGTGTAGAGAGTGTGAACAGTGGAGTGAAAAAGATATGCTTTATGCGATTGGTTATACTACTCAATCACAACTCAAATCATTATGGTTTATTTATGGTGATTGTTTTTGTGCAGATAAAGAGATTTATGAGAGGATAAAAGATACTATTTCGCATGGGATTACTTCTATTGCTGATGTTGAATTTACTCCTACCAATGAACTTGGCAAAGTCAAAAAAGTTGACCCATTGGGGATTACAGATTTGCGAATCCGAGGAATGTGGCATATTGAGAATCCAACAAAGATTTTTAATTATCTCTATAATTATGATGAAACAAAATCTTTTCAGCTTATTTGCTTGATGAAAAAAGAGAAATATAATTCAATGCCACTTGAAGATATAGAAGCGATTGAAGAGTTAGAAAATGTTAGTATAGGTGATGTCAAAATCAAAAATCCAAATAATCCTGTTCAGCTGATAGATGGGGTTATGTTGGTGTTTAAAATATAAAAAGGAGCAAAAAATGTCTATCGTTATTGATTTACAAAAACACATTATTGAAAATAGAAAAAGTATTACGGAAATATTAAGAGAAGCCCTTTTTATTGCTTTAAAGTTAAAATTGAATGATTTTAGAGATTGGATAAATAGCGAATTAAAAGGTTATGATAATGATAATCTTCCCACTTATCGAATATTGAGAAGTGAGTTAAAGTTTTTTAATCCATATCATGGTTGGCAACCTTCAACTGTAGCCGATATAAAAACAGATAATCTAATTAATACTAGAAAAATATCACAATCAATTTCTGAGCTAGAAAATTTGGTTTCTAGTTCAGAGAGTAAAAACTTAACAATTGGGTTTAATGGTCATGCCAAAAAAGCTATATGTGATTTATTTCATACAGATTGTGAACCAGCCTCATTTATTGGGAAAACACAAATTATTGGTATTATCGAACAGGTAAAAACTATTCTTTTGGAATGGTCAATAAAATTAGAAGAAGAAGGAATTTTAGGAGATGAAAATATGAGTTTTAGCACTGATGAAACTAAAAAAGCACAACAAAATATACATATTGAAAATTTTAACGGTGTAATGGGAGATGTAAAAAGTTTAGGCAATGTGTCAACAGGAGACCACAATAAAAATATAGCAACTATCACTAACAATCTAAATGAAAAAATAGATGAGCTTATTAGACAAATAGATACATTAGATATTGCCAATAAAAATGAGCTTATTGATGAAATAAATGAAAATAGAGATAATAAAGAAAAATTAACTAAAACTTTAGGTCAATTAATAACAAGAGGCTCTGAAATAAGCACGATAATACCAGCAATTGTATCATTATTAGGATTGTTAGGTTGAACATCATCTCCCTCTTCTCTGGTGCTGGTGGTTTGGATTTGGGCTTTGAAAAAGCAGGATTTAATACCATTTGGGCGAATGAATATGATAAGGATATTTGGGAGACTTTTGAAAAAAATTTTTCTTATACAAAGCTTGATAGAAGAAGTATTGTCAATATTCCATCTAGTGAGATTCCCGATGCGATAGGGCTTATCGGTGGGCCACCGTGTCAGAGCTGGAGCGAAGCTGGGAAATCTCGTGGGATAGATGACCATCGGGGGCAGTTATTTTTTGAATTTATACGCGTTTTGAGAGATAAAAAACCTCTCTTTTTCTTGGCTGAAAATGTATCTGGGATGTTGGCTTCAAGACATAACGAAGCACTTGAAAATATCAAAAATCACTTTAGGCAAAGTGGCTATAAACTCTCTTTTAAACTCTTAAACGCCCATGATTATAGTGTCGCACAAGATAGAAAACGGCTCTTTTTTGTGGGTTTTAGAGAAGATTTGAATATCTCATTTGAGTTTCCAACTCCTATTAAAACGAAAAAATATCTCAAAGATGTGATTTTGGATTTAAAAGAGTCTGCACTTCCTGCGATAAATAAAACCTATACAAACATAGATGATTGCACAGTTTTTAATCATGAATATATGACGGGTGATTTTTCATCGATGTATATGTCACGCAACCGTGTAAGAGCTTGGGATGAGCCATCGTTTACGATTCAAGCAGGAGGCAGACACGCACCGCTTCACCCTCAAGCTCCAAAAATGCAAAAAGTTGGTGAAGATAAACAAGCTTTTATAGGTGGATATGAATATTTATATAGAAGATTGAGCGTTAGAGAGTGTGCGAGGATACAATCTTTTCCTGACACACATCGGTTTTATTATCAAAATCTAACGGCTGGGTATAAAATGGTGGGCAATGCCGTTCCTCCAAATTTAGCCTATCATTTGGCAAAAAGTATTTTAAACCAATTGAACATAAATCATATTTTATAGATTTATGCTCTTATCTCGTGACGCCAATGAAATATAATTTTAGATAGATTTTTTTAAAAAACTTAAATTCAACTAACAACTGCAACATACTTATTTTAGCCTAAAATTGATAATAACTATCATTTTAATATTCATTTAAGATTTATTTGCTATTATACTGATAATGAGTTTCAATTTTAAAGGAGTAACGATGAAATCAAAAATTTCTCTTAGTGTGTTAATGTTTATGTTAGGGACAAATCTATATGCCGATAACAATGAGTCATTTAGCGGAAATCTTCGTTTAGGGTATCAGTATGGTAAAGATGATATAGGAAGTGGCAATGAAATGGCTGTTGGTGGGTATCTACACTACGAGAGTAAGGATTTCAATGGTATCAGTGGAGGTGTCAGGCTCTCTACGACTTACGGAGATAAGGGGGGAGATGGTGGTTATTTTATCCATGGTGTTAGCACAAATGTGGCTCTTCTTTCCCAAGCTTATATCAAAGCCAAAAATGAGAGCAGTGAGTTGAAAGTTGGGCGACAAGCGTTGGAGACTCCATTTGCAAATAGTGATGATATTGGGATGATTCAAAACCATTTTGGTGGTGCAACTTTTACCAATCATAGCTTAAAAGATACGACGCTAACAGCTGGTTTTATACGAAGTATGGCAATTGGTTGTGGAGATGCTCAAGATAGATTTGAGAAACTTGATGATGGTGTTTATATGGCTGGGGTCAATTATGAAGGTGTTGAAAACTTAACATTTCAGGCGTGGCATTATGATAAGTTGGAAGATATGCGTGCGTCGTATATGGATGGTGTTTATAGTGGTGAGTTGGGTAATTTGGGTTATGTTGCTGGAGTTCAATATTCACATCAGCAATTTGATAACGATTCTAATAATATTTATGGTACACTTCTAGCTTTAAATCACAAATCCTCTGGAGTGGGTATCATGACAGCATTCAACAAAACAGATGGGATTGGAGCTGATAATCTTTATGGTGGTGGCCCATTTTTTACCAATGCTGAACATACAACTTTGGCCGATGGTGGTGATAAGGCATCTGCGTATAAAGTTGGCGTTAATTTGGATACACAATCGATTGGTATAGATAATGTAACGCTTAGTGTTGAGAAGCTTTGGGTAAACAAAAAAGATGAGGGTACTATCTCAAATTTTGGAATCATAGGTGAATATAGTTATAATGATAATCTAGCATTTAGAGCCTATTATAGCGATATCAAAGATGATGTGGATGGAGATAAACAAAATCTAAGAGTCTTTGCAGATTATAGTTTTTAGTAGGGGTTCAAAATTTTGAACCCCTACAATATGATTTTTATGTGATAAAAAGGAAAAATTTATGGAAAAAACCGTTATAAAAGTAGCACTTGTTGGTCAACCAAATGTTGGGAAAAGTATGCTTATCAACTCGATTAGCAATTCACGCTTAAAGGTTGGCAACTTTAGTGGTGTAACCGTAGAGAAGAGTGAGGTAAATTTTGAATATTGTGATGAGATAAGTTGCAAAGAGTATCTTATTACCATTATCGACCTACCTGGTGCTTACTCTTTGAATGATTTTACGCTAGAAGAGAGGTTGACTAAAAATTTTTTAGAACAAGAGCCTTATGATGTTATCTTAAATGTTTTGGATTCAACAAATCTTGAACGAAATCTACTACTTACAACCGAAATTTTAGAAAAAGAGCAAAAAACACTTATAGCCCTCAACATGATAGATGAAGCTTTAAAAGAGGGTATTGAGATAGATGAAAAGCAACTAAGTCATATCTTGGGTGTGCCATGCATCAAAACAAGTGCGAAACAAAATATCGGGATTGATGCGTTAAAAGAGAGTATCATTAAAGTTTTTGAGTCACAAAAAGGTGGTGCAAAGATAGCTTATAGCGAGGTTATAGAAGAAGAAGTTGCCAATCTCAATCTATTTTTTAAAGAGAAAAATTATCAAGCGACAACTTCTTATAGACAACTTTCATTGAAACTTTTGCAAGAAGATAAACAGACTTATAAAAAGATTCATGACGAGCCGATTTGGACGGAACTTTCACACCTTGTCGCAGATAGTTTAAATCACATCTATATTCACCATGATACCAAAGATTTAGATGAGATTTTCGCTCAAGAGAGACAAGCCATCTCAAAAGGTGCATCAAGAGAGGTTCAAAAGATAACTATCTCAAAGGGTAAAACCGTTACCGAAAAACTTGATGATATTTTGATTCATCCGATATTTGGAATTCCGATATTTTTTGCTTTGATGTGGACACTTTTTCAACTCACTTTTGAGATAGGTTCGATTCCGATGGATATGATAGATACCTTTTTTGCTTCACTAGGAGAGGGTGCTGTTAAGATTTTTGGAAAGGGGGAACTCGGTAGTGTTATTAGTGATGGGGTTATCGCTGGTGTGGGTGCTGTTGTGCTTTTTTTACCAAATATCGCTATCTTATTTTTGGGTATCGCTCTACTTGAAACAACAGGTTATATGAGTCGTGTTGCATTTTTACTTGATGGTTTTTTCCACAAATTTGGACTTCATGGCAAAAGTTTTATCCCACTTGTTACAGGTTTTGGATGCTCCGTTCCTGCTTATATGGCGGCTCGTACACTCAAAAATGAAAAAGATAGACTCATCACCCTTTTTATCATTGGATTTAT
>SDAZ01000010.1 GCA_006212005.1 Sulfurovum sp.
AAATAGTGCAATATTCTTTAAATGGTAGATTGTGGTTATCGCAAAATGATAAGAGTTTTTTGGGTAATGGACGCATAGAGCTTTTGGAGCAGATTGATGCGACAGGTTCTATCTCCAAGGCTTCTAAAAATATGAAAATGAGCTATAAGGCAGCATGGGATGCGATAGAAGTGATGAATACTTTATCTCAAGAACCGCTTATCCAACGGGTTAGTGGTGGAAAAGGTGGTGGTGGGAGCGTTATCACTCCTTATGGGAAAGAGTTGATTCAAACTTATAAGGTTTTGCATTCTGAACTGAAAATTTTTCTTAACAATCTATCGATGAAAGTCAATGATGCAGATGGTCGGCTCAATCTTCTTCATACCATGTCGATGAGAGTTAGTGCAAGAAATCAGATTATCGGGGAGGTGGTTTCTATCGAGGATTTCAATCTTCATAAAAAGATTACACTTTATATTCAAGGTGGAGATACGATTACGACCATTATCACTACAAAATCTACCAATAAACTTTCACTCAAAAAAGGGATGTTGGTTTATGCTTTGTTTAAGGCAAGTTCTCTGAAGATTCATCTTGATGATACTTATGAAAGTTGTGAGGAGAATCTTTTTATTGGATTGGTTGAGCATATCGAAGCAGAAGAGGCTCAAAACGAGATAACCATTTTACTCAATAGTGGTAATAGGCTTTATACTTTGGTTAGTGATGAGCAGATGGCAACTTGGAGCTTGAGTAAAGGTCAAAAGATTTTAGTAAGTTGTCATTTTAATGATATTATCTTAGGACTTTTTTGATATTAAATTGAAACTTTTTGTAACTTCTTTTTTCTTCTCTCTTTTTTCTTCTACTTTTAGTTATATTTTTAAAAATATAACGCTAATATTTCATTATATAAAAAAAAGTATTACGATTTGCTCTATGGAATATTTTTTGCATTTAAATCGTTATATTTAAAAAAATACAAAGGAAGCTCTTATGAACTTATTGGGTAAAATTTTTGTCTCTACAATGGCTATCGCCTCTTTTTCGTGGTCTCAAACCATCACAGTCGCAGCTGCTGCAAATCTTAAGTATGCTCTTAGTGATATCGCTAAAGAGTTTAAAAAATCTTCAGGAATTGATGTGAAGATTATCACAGGAGCATCTGGAAAATTGACCCAACAAATCATGAGTGGTGCTCCATTTGATGCATTGCTTTCTGCTGATGTAGAGTATCCAGCAAAATTGGCAAAAGGGGGTTTTACAACGACTCCTTCTCAGGTGTATGCTTATGGGACTTTGATACTTTGGAGTGCCAATGGAGCTGATTTATCCAATAATGTAGCAGGACTTGCAAATCAAAATGTCAAAAGAGTAGGTATAGCAAATCCAAAAACAGCACCTTATGGACAAGAGGCTATGAATGCTTTGCGTTATTATAAAATTGATGGAGCCGTAAAATTAAAATTTATCAATGGTGAATCTATCAATCAAGTAGCAACTTATGTAACAACAAAAGCTGTGGATGTAGGGTTTATGGCAAAATCAATCGTTTATGCTCCAGAGATGAAAACCGTAGGTAAATGGGTTGAAGTTAATCCTGCTTCTTACAATAAAATAGACCAAGCTATGGTAGGATTAAAAAATGGAAGTCCAGAAAATCAGATAGCAACGAAAAAGTTTTTGAAATTTGTAATGTCTCCTAAGGCTCAAGGGATACTTAAAAATAACGGCTATATCTTGCCAACACAAAAATAAAAGGGAGATGAGATGAAAAAAATGACGATTTTAAGTGCAGTATTGTTAAGTAGTACCTCTTTTGTTTTTGGAGCTAATAATTTGATTGAAGCTTTTGAAGAGGGAAAATTTGAAAATCGTATAAGATATCAAAATTTTCATACAGATTGGGAAGATAATACAGCTACTGGTAAAAATGGTGAAGATGGATTTGGTATGGCGATTGGTGGAAGTGTTATTTATAAAACAGCACCTCTTCATGGTATCTCATTTGGTGCAGGAGCTTATACAACTCAAAATCTTTTTAATGCCACAGACATAGCAGATGGAAAAACAGCTACTACAAGTAAAGATTTGTTCAATCGAGATGGAACAATGCCTTATGGTGAGGGATATACAACATTTGCTCAACTTTACATGGGTTATGATTTTTCTAAAACGAAAACAAAAGTGGGTAGATTTTTGATGACCAATCCATGGGTTACTCCAAATGATACGAAAATGATACCTATCGCTATCGAAGGGGGTCAAATTATTTCGGGTGAACTAAAAAATACCACTATCCAATTTGACTACATGAATAATATCAAAGAGCGTGGTATGAGAGATTTTCATGATATGGCAACCACAGGAGATACTTCAGACAAGATAAAAACGGCATATTTAACCAAAGAGAGTCCAAGTGTTTATGTTTTGGATATCAAAAATCACTCCATAGATTCCGTAGAACTTAAAGCTTCTGGTATGTATTGGGAAGATTTGGTAGCTCAAGCGATGTTTGAGGCAAATTGGGCTTTTGAGTTGGGCGATGACGCTATTGTTGGGATTGGTGGACGATATCTTAAGCAGTTTGACAAGGGTGCGGGAGATATTATAAAGCCTAAAACAAATAATTATGACAGTGATAACAGTATAGATTCCTCTTTAGTTATGGCTAGAGCCACGCTAAATTATGGTAAAGCAAAATTGCTTGTGAGTGGAAGTAAAACGAGTGAAAATGCAGATATTATCGCTCCATGGCGTGGATTTCCAACGGATGGATATACAAGGAGTATGACTCAAACCGATTGGAATGCAGGTACAAAAGCTTATAAAGTTGGACTTGATTATGATTTAGAGTCTCTTAATGATGGACTTAGTAGCGTTTTGAGTTATAGTTCTTATGATAGAGATGAGCGTAAAAAACCTTATCAAAGTATGACAAATAGAGCTTTTCAAAATGGAGATACCACACAATGGAATCTGGATTTGACCCAAAAGCTTTCAGATAAATTTGAAGGAATTGAGTTAAAAGCTAGATTTATGAATCAACACAATGAAAAAACAACACTTTCTACAAAAGAGACTTCAAATCAAGAGATGAGACTCGAAGCAAATTATAGATTTTAGGAGTTTTGAATGGATAGTGCATTTATAGAGACGATGGTGTTAACTTTTGAGTTGGCGACGATTACAACGCTTATTTTATTGGTAATAGGTATTCCTATCGCTTCATTTTTGGCGTTTAGTAAGATGAGATTTAAAAGTGTATTTGAAACTATTGTCTCTATGCCTCTTGTGCTTCCTCCCTCTGTGCTTGGATTTTATCTGCTTATAGCATTTAGTCCTGTTTCAAGTATTGGTGCATTTTTAGGTGAGCATGGGATAAATTTGGCTTTTAGTTTCGAAGGACTGGTTATCGGTTCTGTGATATTTTCTTTGCCATTTATGGTTCACCCAATCCAATCAGCACTCTCACAGATTTCAAAGTCTCTCTTTGAAGCCTCATATACTCTTGGAAAATCAAAATTTCAAACCATGATACGCGTAGTGTTGCCATCTATCAAACATGGTCTTATCTCTGGTATCGTCTTGGCATTTGCACATACGGTTGGAGAATTTGGGGTTATTTTAATGATAGGCGGAAATATACCTGATGAGACTAGAGTAGCAAGTATCGCCATCTATGATGAGGTGGAATCTTTAAATTATGCTCTTGCACATCAATATGCTTTTACTCTTTTTGTTGTCACTTTTGCGATTCTACTTTTGGTTTATACGCTCAATAAGAAATCACTCAAAGGCAGTATCGTATGATAGATATAGATGTAAAAATTGATTTAAATACCCAAAATGGTAAAAAAGAAGCACACTATAAACTTCATATTCATTCAAATGAGTTCATAACCCTTTTTGGAAAAAGTGGAGCAGGTAAAACCACACTATTACGACTTATTGCAGGGCTTGAGAATCCAAAATCTGGACATATAGTCGTAAATGATGAAGTTTGGTTTGATAATAAAATCAATTTATCTCCACAAAAAAGAGGCGTTGGATTTGTATTTCAAGATTATGCACTTTTCCCTACGATGAGTGTTAAAAATAATATACTTTATGGCTGTAAAAGCGATGAACAAAAAAAGAGTTTAGATAAACTTCTAGCCCTTATGGAGCTTGAGAACTTAGCAAATGCGTATCCACATCAACTTTCAGGTGGTCAAAAACAGCGTGTTGCATTGGCAAGAGCATTGATAAATGAACCAAAAATTTTGCTTCTTGACGAACCACTTTCAGCTTTGGACAATGAGATGAGAATCAAACTTCAAAATGAGCTTCTCTCTATTCATAAAGAGTTTAAAATTCCTGCTCTTCTAGTCAGTCATGATATTAGTGAAACGATAAAACTAAGCGATAAAGTAGCGATAATAGAAGATGGGAAAGTAGAACGATATGATACTCCTATAAATATTTTTAGAGATGATGAAAAGGATGTGTTGTTGGGTGAGATTATTGATATTCAAAATGATAAGATTTTTGTAATGGTTGGGACAAGTATTGTTACGGTTGATTCAGATGAGATTTCTAAGTATAAAGTTGGCGAGATAATGAAACTTAAAGTTTCTATACTATAGATAAAAAACTTACGCAGTTTTAACTATCACTTCTCGTCTTCCATCGTATCCCAATAGTCACTATCCATCTTTTTAATCTCTATCGTTTGAACGGTTTGCATCCCCAAAGCGTAATCATAGATATATTCTGCCAACTTCTCACCATCAATGAGTACTAAAGTAGTAGAATTATTCAATTTGTTGACATAGTCGATAGCATTTTTAGTAAAACTCGAAGTGGTTATAAATACACCTTTACTTGACTGTGCAACGGCTAAAGCTCCAACAAATTTATTTAAATCTTCTATGCCTATTTTGTTCTCTTTTTGATATCTTTTTGCTTGAATATAAATCTTACCAAAACCTAAAACATCCTCTTTTATGATGCCGTCGATACCATTATCATTTGAGTATTGCGTTACTTCTCCAGCATTTTTTATCTCGCCACCATAGCCCATTTTTTGCAATAATTCTACTACCAATTTTTCAAATTCTCTTGGTGTTTTATTGATTATAGTATCCAAAATTTCAGAATATATATTCTTTTTTATCTCATCAAATGCGTTAAAAATAGTCTCCGACGGAGTCAACTCATATTTGTCAACATGGCTTGAATCTTTTATCTCTTTTATTGTACTACTATTTCTAGCTTTCATCTTTGAAGCAACATAATCTTCTATCTTTTCAGGTGTTTTTAAAAGAGATAATCCTAAATCCGATATCTTAAACTCACCTCGTTTTGGTTTTTCTACCAAATGTGTCATGCTTAGATAACTCAATGCCCAGCCAATACGACCGTAAAAGATTTTTAAATCTGTTTTCCCTGATGAATATTTTTCTTCAATCTCATCTTTTGATAACTTAAACACTTTAGCCAATGGCTCTTCAAAATCCTTAAGTTTCAAAACACCATTTTGTTTTAAAATCTTTAAAGCTTCTGCTTGGATTTCTCCATATTTTGGTATTGACATTATTTACTCCCTTTAAAACTTATCTTCATACTGTCTCAAAAACTCGCTCACATATTGAGGTTTTTTGTTTTTCAAAACTTTAAAAGTACTCAAGATATACTCTAACTCATCTTTTGAGATATTAAACATTTTAGCCACCATACAATCATTTTTGATTTGAAGAAAATCCCACTGTTTCGGAGTTGTAGGTAAATCTGTTTTTTTGATACCAAATTCATCTGCCAACTCTTTAAAAGTTTCAAAATCATTTTTAAGCGATAGTTTGAGTCCATTTAAGAGAAGCTCTTTATGCTCTTTTAAAATCTCATCATCGCTAAGTTGTGGGATTGGCAATCTATAAAGATAAGTTTTACTCACATTGATTTGAATCATACCTCTTGCTATAAAATCAACGATTAGCGAATTAAATATCGTTTGTAAAAATAAAATTCTCACATTTGAAACCATATCTATCTTAATAAGATTTTCATCTTTATAATAATTTTTGGGACAATTTGCAAACATACTATGTCCGAAACCACAATCTTTAGGAAGCAATGAAAATATCAAAGTTCGCTCATTTGTATCACTCGCAACAGCTCTAAATCCAAGCCTAAAAAACTCTCTATCAAATCGTACAAATTTATGTAACACTTTGAGATTATTTGCATTGTTTTTTGAGTCATATTTTAATCCCAAATGTTCCAATACTGCTTTTATCTGTGGAGTAACTTTATTGCCTATAAAATCTTTGGGATAGAGTGTTGGATAAATCTCACCGATAAGTCGTCTAGCCTCTGTATCTATCAAATGGTTATCAAAAATCTCTTTATCTAAAAAGTAGTTTGCACCACCAAAAACACTATCATATTGCCAAATCATCTTACCCTCATAAAGTGGCAACAATCCCTCTTTACACTCTTCGATAAAAATACTCTTATCATTTGTCATGTGAAGTTCATTTCTAAAATCGATATAATGCTCATCTAAAGGCTTAAATTGTGAGTAACATTTTGTTAAGATAGTTAGCTCTTTTTTGTCTCGAACTTCGATAAATGCAAGTTGAGATGGGCTTAAAAGTTTGAGTACCTCTTTTTTGTACTCTATCACTTCATCGCTATTTTCCATAGAGATAGGATTTGTTTTATAAAACATGGTTTTTATCGGTGTTAAAGTATCTTTTTTGTTTTCTATCTGCATTACAGCAAATTTATATCTTTCATCTATTTCAAAAAGATTTTCTCTATTTTCAAAACTATAAAAGATATTTAAAGCGTAGTCGTTTATGATATGCTCTCTTATCGTTTTGCTCCCCTCTTCAAACATCAAAGCACTCGGAAGTACATAGTTTAGCGTACCCTTTTGATTGAGTAGCGTTAAATTTTTTTCTGTAAAAAATCTAAAAAGATTTCCATCTCCCGCACCTTTATTGAGTGGATAACTCATCTTGTAGTACTCATTTATCATTTTTGAAAAGGCGATATCACTCTCATATTTCGATTTAACATGAGCTTTTGCCAAAGTGTTTTCTCTCACCTCTTTTTTTTGGCTATCTTTGAGCGTTCGATAATTACTTACAAATTGTGGGAAAAAATCGTTATCACTAAACTTTGTTTTATCCCAAGGAGGATTGCCAATGATGATATCAAAACCATTTTTATGAGACTCTTTTTTGTGGAAAACTTCAGGAAATTCTATCTCATAATTGAAAAAATGGTATCTTGAAGCGTACTCTTTTATCTGCATTAAAAATTCACTATCAATTTGAGAAAATATCTTTTCGGCAATTTGAGAATCTGCTTTTAGAGTATGGATAATATCATCCTTTTCAATACTCTTAAAATCGATAAACGAGAGTAAATTTATAGCATTATTTAGTTTTTCAACCTTTGGAGCAATCTCAAATTTATATATCATTTTTGACTCTTCTATATCTTGCGTAGTAGAGTCTTTAAGATTGTCAAGTTTTTCATAAATGGTCGAAAGTTCTTTAAACTCCGTACTTAAATCTTGCGTAAAAAGTGAGGTTTGATTTGTTTGGAACTCTTCCAAAAATCTATCAATATTCGCACCAATCAAAGCATTTCCACATTTGATATGATGTTCGATAAAACTAAGAGGTGTACCAAAGATAAAGCTATCCATCCACAAAGAGAGTCTTGTAAGCTCAACGGCAAAAGGATTTAAATCTATTCCAAAAATTATCTTTTTCAAAAGAACTCTTTTTAAAACATCGAGTTCATCTATCTCTTTGGTATTGGTGTATCTTGAAACACTCTCTTCTATCTTTATCTTCTCATCTTCGAGCGATTTTTTTAACGCTTCATCATCTTCAAAGAGGCTCAACGCTTTTGACGATATATAATCAAGCGACTCAACCAAAAAATGCCCACTACCACAAGAATTATCTAAAATCTTTAACTCTAAAATATTTTTACCATTTTTGATAGCGTTTTCGATGGATTCTTTGACTAAAAATTTACTAAGCGATTGTGGAGTGTAATAACTCGCTGTTGTTTTCCTTGAATTTGAAGCATTTTTTAAAACCAAAGTTCCTTTTTTGTAAAAATCCTCTTTAACTATTTTTTTAGTTTTTTTCAGTAGTTCATAATCGTAACCATCAAAATATCCATCTATAAAACCGACTGCTTTGCTATTTTTTTCTGTATATTCTATGTAGTAAATATCCTCTTCAACAACTTCAAATCTAAAACTCAAAATGCCTTCGTAAATCTTCCCAATATGGGCGATTGAGAGTGTTTTAAAATCTCTTTTAAAAAGTGACTTTCCATCTTCTTGGAAATAATAGAGTGAATCAAGTATAAATTTTAAAGTCTCATTATCGATAAGTCCAAAACCATTTAAAATAGGTGTTTTTGTGCTATCAAACAGACCACCATTGAAGAGTGGAATATCAATATCATCATCACCATTATCTAAAATATTAACAAGCTCTTTGAGTTTTCGATACCCTGTAAAATGCGTTGATTGGCTGGTTTGTAAAAAATCAAAAATCGCTTTGAGTGAAAAACCGTTGTAGTGAAGATGTTTTTTTAAAGTATCCTCATATTTATCTTCAAAATAGGCAATAAAAAGAAGTCTAAAAATCAGATAAACACTATTTTCATAAATCTCTTCAACTTTGATATTTTTATTTGAATTATAAATCGAAACTCCGATAGCTTCAAAAATAGATTGTTGATTGTTGTAGCCATAAATTACACTTTTTAGATTCTCTTCTATGCTTATTTTAGCTTCATTATCTTTTTTACTGATTTTTGCAATTTGCGAAACATTATCTATATCTTCAAAATTCTCTCTTCTAAAAATATAGTAAAAATATTTAAAAGCCTCAATATCATCATTTTGAATGATATACTCCAAATTTATCTCATAAAAAACTTTTTGACTTGTAAATTTTTCGTTATCATAAAATCTCCACTTTCTCCCATTTGTCAAAAAACCATATCTAACTTTTAGATTATTGAGATAATTTAAGATTTGAAAATGTGGATTATCTTTGATTTTTTTATTATCTATCTCGACATTATAGGCTTTTGATTCACAAAACAGTGAGATAAATTCATTTGAATAATATCTCTGCTCTTCAAGTGATTCATAAGCTTTTTTATTTTCAATAGTAGTAAAAAGTGTAAAATCTGGCTTCTCTTGTTTGCCTTGAATAATCTTTATTTCTTGTCTTAATGTTTGCCAACTTAAAATTGATAAAACTTTTGAGATAAAATCATCTTCAAATTGATGTTCATTTTTCTTTTGAAAATCTATTGGATTGTAAATTGATTTTATATTTTCAAAGATATCATCAATATTTGAATCAAAATTATAAATATTTGAAAACTCCTCTTTGATTGTATGTTGGCTAAATAGATTATTTTCTAAAAAATTCTCAAAATTTTGCTCTTTATTATAATCGTTCATCGCTCTTTTCCTAATCTTATCGATACTCTTTGCGTAAATTGTATCATTAAAATATTAATCTGGCTTGATTGTAGAGGTTTTAAGATTTTTTGATAATTTTAGATTTACAATCAGAAGTACTTACTTGACATCTAAGCTTAAAAAATTCTTACTTTACGGACTTTTGACTCTCTATAATCTTATTTTTTTAATAAAATTTAAGATTCTTGTTATTTTGCTATTGAAAAGAAAAATTTATCATTTATTTTAATACAGAATATAATATTTTTTACTACATTTGAATTTTTTTGTGATATAATTACGAAGAGTTCTTAACTTGTTTGGTGCGAAGTTGGAGCTGTCAAAGTTGAAAGTAATTAACTTATTGAAGATGTTTATTGGTTTTACGGTTACTGAAAAAAGGGAAAAACAGGTTTCCGTAAATTTATAAAAAAGTTTAATCAATATTGACAAGTGGTCAGTGACATCTGTTTCTTTGACAGCTCCAACCCCGCATAGGGTTGTAGTTGAGTTTTATCCTCTGTTACTTTTAAGATATGCAACATGAGTTGTTTGTTGAAGTACTCTTCTTCCTTGTAAAAATCTTTCTTTATAAAAACCGTCTCTAGTATCGTCAAAATTATAAATAACAACACCTTTTCCAGTTGAACTAGCATGAATAAAATTACCATTGTCAAGATAAATCCCAACATGTGTTACAGCACCTGTATATTTGGCATGAGTGTCAAAAAAGACCATATCGCCTTTTTGTAAATTTTCATAAGGCACATACTCTCCAACGGTCGCTTGTTGTCTTGCAACTCGAGGAAGCTCAATACCTACATCTCTATAAACCCATCTTGTAAACCCAGAACAATCAAACTTTGAAGGACCAGTCGCACCCCATACATAAGGTACACCCATAAAGTTTTTAGCACCATATTCTATACTATTTTGGATAGATGCTACATCTATCATCACATTAGAACCCATATCATCTCGATAGCTAACGATATCTACATCGTTGTTGTTCGTGTAAGACGCTGTACTTCTAGCTCCATTTAAAGTACCATAAATCTTATCGTTACTACTTACAACTATACCCATGAGAGACTCTACGGATTGATTTCTTACTTGCGGGTTTAGCTTCTTAGACTTATCGCTACATCCAACAAATAAAACAGCGGTTGACAACAAGAATATTTTTAGGCTCACTTTTTTCATAAAGAAAGTATAACATGAAAATTTCTAAAAATCTACAAAAAATGAGTGAAAGTGCCAAAAAATCATCATGTTCTAGCTCTTTTCAAAACTTATTTAGACAACTATGTTAAAAAACTTTAATGTTATACTTAACTATGTTCTTTAAAATTGATTAATACTCTTTTTGCTTTTTAACATATGAAAAATTTTAGCCTAAGCGAAAAAGAGATATCCTTTGAATGGAGTTTTTAGTACCATAAAAAGGAGCAAAATGTCGTTAAATCAGAAGTGGCTTATATTGATAGGTAGTTTAATCATGATTTTTTTTGGCATACATTATTATAAAAAAACGAGTTTTGTAAGATACTATAAAGATGCTTGTAGGTTAAATGATAGTTCAGCTTGTAATGAGCTGGGTCATATGTACGAGATGGGGATAGATGTAATTTCAGATGAAGATGATGCGATGGAGTATTATGGAAAATCTTGTGACTTGGAAAATGGATTAGGCTGTAACAATCTAGGCTATATGTACAATAAAGGAAAAGGTGTCGCTCGAAATAATGCCGTGGCGTTGAAGCTTTATCGAAAAGGGTGCGTTTTAGATGAGGTGGAGGCGTGTTATAACTTAGGTTCTATGTATTTTAATGGTGAAGGTACGAGAAAAAATCGATACAAATCGGCTATACATTTTCAAGACAGTTGCAATAATGGCATAGGAGCAGGGTGCAACAATTTGGGTTATATGTATGAAAACGGTATCTATGTGAAAAAAGATATCAATGAGGCAATCTCACTCTATTATGATGCTTGTCAGTTGGGTGAAGCCTCTGGATGTAATAATTTGGGGCATATGTTTGAACGCTCTAAGACTATCCCACGAGATATGATTAAAGCTAAAAGTTTTTATACTGTGGCGTGTGAGTTGGGTGATATGGATAGTTGTAACAAGTTGGGTTACTATAATATGGATGTGGTTGTCGAACTCAAAAGTGTTAAAGAGATGTTTGTGGCTGATAATGCGTGTAAACGGGGCAATTTTATGAGTTGTTATAAGTTGGGCTTGGCGTATGATATGGGTAATATTCCTGAAGTTGAGCAAGATAGACCAAAAGGTATGAAGTATTTCAAAGAAGCGTGTAATGCTGGTCATAGTTTGAGCTGTAAGCACATAGGAGATATCGAACGCTACAATCCGATAAAGATAGAGGAGTAGGGGAAATATAATAAGAAGGTTCAATATTTTGAAGCTTCTTATTCACCTTAATCTTTTATACACTAAATTCAAATTGATTTTCATACTTACCAAGTCTTATTTTATCACCTTTTTTGATAAGTATTTTTTCGCCTTTTTTGATTTCCACTCCATTCTTAAATGTTCCATGTGTACTCATATCTGTAATATATACATCTGGATATTTCTTTTTTTCGATAAATCCTAATCTCTGCAAGATGACAATAAATACATTAGGATATTCATAAGATATCTTAAGATGTTCACTTGATATATGACGACTCTCATCTTCGATAACAAAATCACCAGCTCTACCAATAATCTTTGACTCTCCACTTTTTAAAATAAAAGTTTTATTTGGATTTGAAAATGCTATTTGTATAGTTTGTATAGATGGTATCGTTCCTCTATTATCTTTTTTTACTTCATCACGGATAGTGCCTCTATTATCTTTCTTTTCTTCATTTTTCTTTTTTTCTTCTATCTTTTTTTCTTCTATCTTTTTTTTCTCTTCTTTATCATGGCTATAAAGATAATAAATCGTAATTAGCAATAATACTAAAGCTACATAAAGCAGATACTCCATCATAGGATTATCAACTTTTGCATATTCATACGATATAGTTGTATTATTGTCCAAAAATTTAATAATCTCTTGTTGATGAAGCCCTACATGATGTTCGTCGATAGAGTATCTATTTGTCATTCCAACAACTGACCAATTGTTATTTAATATAGGTGAGCCAATATTGACAAAACTATCTGTTTTTAGATTTTTAGTAGAAAATTTATCTATAATTTTTTCATTAAAGATACTAATTATCTCTCCATCATCTTTTATAGAATCCAATCCTCTACTTTTAAAGCCAAAACTATAAATATTATCACCTTGTTCTATCTTATTTTCTGTAAATAAAAGAGAAGGATTTCCGTCTAAGTTTATTTTTATAAGAGCTAAACCAATTTTTCTATCAAAAAATATCTCTTGTTCATCTATTGGATGAGCCTGAGGTGTGGGAGATTTGTGTAAATAGTGTAGGGTAAACTTATCACCATTTGAAAAGTCAAGTTTTTCAGAGGGCAATAAAATCATACCTTGATTGTTTATAAAAAAACCATTTAAGATACACTCTTTATTATCATTTTTTTCTATACAGACAATCGACTTTTCCAAATCATCTACAGTACTTTTTGAACTGTTACTTTTTATCAGATAGATACAAGCTATCACTAATACTACTAAAAACCATATAATTTTTTTGAACATAACAAACCCCTTTTTTAGACTCTCATTTTATCATAAAATAATTTAATAATTTAATCTTTTTCTATAAATAGCGTTAAAATTTAATCTCTAAAGTGATAAAATTTGTATTTATATACTTTATTGATTTGAGGGGATGGATTAAATGGATTTAACAACACTGCAAAATGGTAGATATGAGATTAAAGAAGAACTAGGAAGAGGAAGTTTTGGGATAACCTATTTGGCGTACGACACTAAAATGAGTCGTGAAGTTGCCATAAAAGAGTTTTTCCCTTCTCATGTAGCAAGAAGACGGACTCAAACAAGAGAGTTAGTCGCTTTAAGCAATAGCGATAAAGATTTTGAAAGCTATAAGAGAAAATTTTTAAAAGAGGTTAGGGCTTTAACAAAATTTAATCATCAAAACATCGTAACGGTTTATGACTCTTTTGAAGAGAACAATACGATATATTATACGATGGAACATCTTAATGGTCTTAATCTATGGGATTATATCGAATCAAAACGCTCTCTTGATGAGAAAGAGATTTTAAAGATAATAGCTCCGATATTGGACGCTTTAGAGACCATTCATAATACAGATGAGATGTTACATCGAGATTTAAAACCTGATAATATTATGCTAGTCGATAATGGCGATAGAGCTATGATTATAGATTTTGGATTGGTCAAGTATGGGTTTGAAGAGTCAAAAAAGAGCAGTTTTACAGGACTTGGTAATCCTCATTTTTCACCTATGGAACAACATTGTGCAAGTTGTAAAAAAGGTGCATTTACTGATATCTATACACTTTGTTGTACTATCTATATGATGGCAACAGGAGAACTACCGATAGAGACAAACGCTCGAACAAGTGGAGAAAAATTACCCCCTATATCTTCAAATTATAGTGAGAGATTTAGAAAAGCAATCTATAAAGGTATGGAGTTAAAAGGTGTTGACAGATGGCAAAGTATCAAAGAGTTGAGAGATGGGCTTTTTAAAGATGGATTGGAAGATAAAGAGAAAGAAATAAGAATAAAAGAAGAAGAGAGAAGAAAACAAAGCCAGAAAGAGCAAAAAGAGAAAGATGAACTAGAGAGAAAACAAAGAGAAGAAAGAGAGATAGAGAGGTTAAGACTTGAGCGTGAAAAGCAAATATTGAATGGGAAAAAAAATAGTAAATCTTTTGTAAAACCTTTATTGATAAGTACCGTTTTAGTAGTTGTTTTTGGAGGTGGTGGTACTGTTGGAGTTCATTATTATGATAAGTTGCAAAAAGAGAAAGTAGCACAAAAGCAAAGGATAGCTGAAGAGCAAAGGATAGCAGAAGAGCAAAGAGTAGCAGAAGAGCAGGAGGCTGAAAGACAAAGGATTATTGATGAAAATACTTTTACTATCGATGGGTTGATGTATCAAAATCAACCGTTTAGTCAGCCAGATAAAGAAAATTATGATAATCAAGTAGAAGGTGGACGAGTTTGGACTTGGGATGGAGCGATAAATTATTGTGATAATCTTAGTTTGGTTGGGTATGATGATTGGCGATTGCCACAAAAAGAGGAGTTAATGAAATTATTAACATCATCTAAAAATAAAAATTCTAAAGGTTATGAGCATTTTATACGCAAAGAGTTTAGTGAAAATATGCCAGAATATGGTTGGTTTTGGTCTATAACAGAAAATAACAATGATTCCTCTGTTGCTTGGCTTGTCGGTATCTACGGTGGCGGTGACGATTGGTTATATAAGTCTTTTGAGAGTTATGCCTTATGTGTTCGTAGACAGTAATATTGATTATCGTTATTAAAAAAACTATAAACGGAAGTAAACGCTGATACTTGTCATGGAAAACGAAGTAGCCGTAGGCTACCGATTTTTTTGCGTTATGGGGTATGGGTAATTGTAGGGGTAGGTCTTGTACCTACCCATGAATATGTTAATGATATTTTTGAAATAAGGGTAACCACAAGGGTTACCCCTACAAAAAGGAAAATAAAATGAAATTTTTAGCTAAAGATATAGATATAGGTAGTAGAGATGAACAACAAGACGCTTGTGGTTATTTTGAAAATGATTTTTCTAAATTTCTTATCGTGTGTGATGGGATGGGTGGGCTTAGTGGTGGACAAATTGCTTCAACGATTCTTATAGAAGAGTCCAAAAAGTTATACTCTCAATACAATGAAAAGATAGACTCTGCAAATCTTTTTTTTGAGACTATCCTTAAAAATACACAATACTCATTATCTCAAAAAGTTGCCAAGGAAGGTAAGCATATACAGCCTCATACTACGGTTGTTTTTGCGTTGATTCAAGATAATTCTATACACTACGCACATATCGGCGATAGTCGTATCTATATCTTTGAAAATCATCAGCTTATCACACGGAGTAAAGACCACTCAGTAGTGCAAATGTTGGTAGATGTAGGAGAGATAAGTGAAGCCGAGATGGCTACTCACCCTGACCAAAATAAGGTTTTAAAAAGCGTCAATCATGAACGCTTAGATACACCAACTTATAAAACTTTGCCGTTAAAGCAAGAATCAAATCATTTGATACTATTATGTTCTGATGGATTTTGGGAGCAAGTGAGTAGTAATGAGATGATAAAGCTTTTTGATAGTAAAGATTTGCAAAAAGATTTAGAAAAAATCGTTCAATTGGCAAAAAAAAGAGGAGGAGAGTATGGAGACAATATTAGTGCTGTTGTCTATCTACAAAAAGCTTATGCAGAGAGAAAAGAGAATTTAAGTGCTATATCAAGAAGTACAATCGGAACTTTAAAAGCTCAAACAAGAACTATTATAAAAGCTAAAAAAGATGAAGAAAGAAAACAACCATTAAATGATTTAAGTTCATCAAAAACAAATCATACAAAATTTAATCTTAGATTTATTATCCCTATTATTCTTGTTCTTGTGGTAGTAGGTATATTGGCATTTGTATTATCTGATTTTATAGCAAAATATAGTGATAAAAATGGTTCAAATGAAACAAATACAACAATACCAGCACCACTCTTAACTCCGAAACCTATTGAAAATAATGCTACCATAAAGATAAATCCATTCACAGTACTTTTTAATCTCCAAAATATTGATATCAATAAAAGTTGTAGTGATATCAATCAAACAGCGTGTTATGAAGAGGGAAAAAAATATTATGAGCATAATGATAAGATTAAAGCTTTAGAGTTTTTCAAAAAAGGAGCTGATAAAAATGAAACTAATGCGATGTTCGTACTTGGAAATATGTATGAATTTGGAGAGGGTGGATTGAAAAAAGATATCAATAAATCCATAGAGCTATATCAAAAAGCTTCAAGTATGGGAAATACATTTGCGAGAAATCGTCTTAAAGAATTAGGGAAATAAATTTAAAATCTCTAAAGAACAAAAAATGCAACTAAGTCCACATCCACTACATCCCAAAAGGAGAATCCATGCACACTTGTTTAGTGAGTGTTTTAAAGGTTTGGGTGCTGAAAAATTGGAGTATTCAAATGAGTTTATCAATGATGTGAGGCTTTATCATGAAAGGTTTGCTTTGTTACATCGAAAGTTTGAAGATATTGAGATAAGATATCTTATGTTGAGTGATTTTTATGATTTTGTGCGATTGACAAAACGATATAAGGCTAAAAAGTAGAGACGAATATTCGTCCCTTTGAAACAAGAGTTAAAAATTTTGAAGCTCTAAGTCTTAAAAATCGTAAGAGATACCTGTATTGATAGTGTCCAAATCTGGGGCATTTGATTTTGCTACCAATCTTTCATAATCGATAAAGAGTCCTAACCCACTCTCTTGGTCACCTTGCCCGTCAAATTCTCGATTGTATCGACCCTCTTTTGGCTCATCGCTTGTCAAATCCACCTCTGCTCCAAAACCCCATGCAAATGATTTCGCATTAACCAATGGAGTAGCTGATGAAGTAGTGGTTTTTCCTGCACCTAAAAGTGCGTAAAGATTTGCACTATCTGCAATAGGTATCATAGGTTTTGCAAAGAGTCCATAATGCTCAACGGCATGACCGTTACTTTTCCAATTTGTTTTGATACCTCTTGCTTCAAGTCCGATATATTGGTTAAAATCATATCCAATACGCCCAACAACTCCTGCCGTTTTATCAGGCGATGGGGCATCTGGACAGTTACACTCTGTTTTGTATCTTGCGGTAGAGATTCCTAAACCTACATAGAAACCGTTTGAATAAACATTGCTCGATTGTATCACTTTTGGTAAAATAATAGGGTCTTTTATCACTTGTATTTGCTCGGATGCTTTGATATCTTCATTTTGAAATTCTGGTTCAGGGACGATATGTCCACCAGCTATTGAAAGAGTTTGAATAAAAGATAGAGTTAAAATTGATATTTTTATACTTTTCATGATTGGAATAATCCTTTAAATTTAAAATTTACTTAATTATAGTAAATACTTTATTAAAAAAAGGTTAAGATAAATATTTAGAATACAGACATTAGGGCGATAGATGATAAATAAAAGACTTTTTGGATTTAAATTTAAGTTGAAATTTTGATGATATTTGGTGACCCCAAGGAGATTCGAACTCCTGTAACCAGGATGAAAACCTGGGATCCTTACCGCTAGACGATGGGGCCAAACAAAAATAAAAAGGAGAAAAAATGAAAAAAATATTTTGGTGACCCCAAGGAGATTCGAACTCCTGTAACCAGGATGAAAACCTGGGATCCTTACCGCTAGACGATGGGGCCATTTTTAATATTTATTTCATGGACTGTAATTATACACATCTACACCTTAAAAAAATATTAAAATGTAGAAAAAAATTAATATTTTGGTAATAAAAATTTATTACTTGGATTTATAAAGAGTTTTTCTAAAACAGATTCAAAAAAACTCTCTTTGACTTTTAATTTTTTATCATTTAGATATTTGACTGCAAAGTACTCTTCAACCATGACGGCTTGTTGCTCCATATTAAAATGAGAAAGAAGTTTTTTAGCTGAAATAGTCGGTGTAAATTCATAGATATTACCTGTTTTATAGCCACCACTTAGAGCGATTTTGAGTCCATTGAAAAAGACTTTATGCCCCATTTGATACTGCCAAACATGAGTCATTTCATGCATAAACCACATTTTTTTCTCTTTTGAAGCGATAGAAAAGTCTTCGATAAATTTTTGGGGAGAAAAATAGATATTGCCATTGGGACTCATAGCCACATTGACTTTTTGAAGCCCAAATGGAAGATAGCCTTTGTTATATATCCTAACTTTATCATAATCAATGGCGTTTGAAAATATCAATCTAACCATCTCTATCTCGCCGTTTGTAAGGTGTCGGTAATTATTTATGGGTGTCATTTTTATACTCTATGGTTATTGGATTTGAGTAGTTTGGAACATTATCATAACTAAAAACAGCGTAAAATTTTTCTACTTTGGTTGAGCCAAACGAATCAAAAGTATAAGTGTCCATTCCAGCGTAAATTTTTTCACCGTCAAATGGGTTTTTTGGTGGATGCCATCTGTTTCTTACCACAAAATATCCACCTAAATCATCGCTTTTTACACCATTCCAACTTATCTTGATAAGTTTATTTTCGATATTTATATGCACATTTGTAGGTGTTGGTGGCGGAAGTCGTCGTTTTTTGATGTAGTTTACGACTAATTTTGCCCCTTTAACACCATTTTTACTCCACTCGACTATCTGTTTTTTAGTTAAAACTGAAGTTGGACGAAGGATAAATTTTGCATCCTTTTTATCTCGTCGTTTATCTTCAAGTGTGAGTGTTGAGTAGTGGTCAAATATCATATGGTGGGATTTGCGATGTTTCAAATCAGCTCCACTTATCTCATATCCTATAAACTCTATCCGCTCTCTATTTTTAACATCATCATAGCAGATATCATCATCAACATCGATAAATTCAAGGTTATATCTTAAATCAAAGTCTTTTTTCACTGTTGTAATATTTTCTATCTCAATCCAAGCACTCTTTATCACAGACTCTTCAAAATTTGGCAAACTAGAGAGGTCAAACGATATAAATCCATAGATTTTTTCGCTATCATTGTCAAATCCACAAATCAATTTGGTGTCTTCAATAGATGATTTAGAAACCGTAAAGCTTTCATTGGCTTCGAGTGTTATGGTTTGAGGAGGAATGGTATATTTGATATCCAAAACAGGTCGATAGTGCAATCCTCCACCATCGTTTCCATAACCAATATCAAAAATCATCATCTGTGAATCTCGCCCAACAGGCAAAGTGGTTGGCCCTTTGAGTCTAAAAAGAACTTTACCTTTTTCTATCTCTTTTTGAAGATACTCTTTTTCAAACTGATTAAAATCCCAATGACTCCATATCCCTTGAGTGAGTTTTTCGGAAGGAATACTAAGACCTACCGTTTTTTGGTGATTGGCATTGTGTATCTGGTTAAAATCTTTCAAATCGATAATACTGTCTTGCTCAATGATAGAGAGACTCCACTCACCATATTTTTCTATCTTAGCTCCAACACGATTGAGTGGATAGATAGAGACCCTTGCATCTAAGATAATTGCATCTTTTGGAAGACTCTGAAGGCTAAATCTCAAAACTCCATAAGCAATTCCCCTATCTTCACTCACGCCAACTCTAAAAGAGCTTACCCCAAAATGTTTAGGATTTGTATCTATCGTTTTTTGAGCTACATATCCTACATCGGTTTTGAGAGGAAAGATAGTTTTACTAAATTCTGTTATCTCGAGTTGTGTTTTTACTTTGACTTGAGGTGCAAATGGTGATTTTACATTTGTGAGTTTATTGACCGCTCGGATGTTGTAAAAGTAGGGGATTCCACTTCTAAGATTTTTGTCAATGAAATGTTTTTCACAAGTAACGCCAATTAAAGAGGATTCATTACACGCTTTTTTGTTATTTTGATTTCTGTAAATTTCAAAATAGAGTTTATTATTGCTTTCATAGTCCCATGAAAGATGACAACTATCACTATCAAAAGAACTAATCTCAAAGTTTTTAACTCTAGGAGGTGCTTCATCGCTATAATTTCGAGCTTCACCCAATGCAAAAAGCAAAGCAGGAATATTTTCTCTAATCGATTCGCTCATATTTTGCATATAATCGGGAATATTTCGAGTCCCAACTTCAACAACATTTGCCAAAATCCCTTTTGAATAGTAAAATTCTCTACCGCTTCCACTAATCAATTTTATTGGTGGTTTACCTCTATGGATGCCATATTTTCGACCACTGGTTTTATAGATATAATAGTTCATATTTGCACAAATATTATTTAGGTCACTCCCCTCTATCTCAGGTTCATGATTAAATTTATGTGCTGGAAAAAAAACATTTCCTTGTGAGTGATAATCAAGAGCCATAGTGATGTTATCATGAGTATTGACAAAATCTCTTATCGCTCTAGTTTCAGGTTCACTAAATGGTTCTACTCCTCCATAAACATTTGATTTGGTATCGGTTACTTTTTGCCAACCAACTGAAAAATTACGATTTAAATCAACACCAAACGAACCATCTCCATTATTTCTTCTGTTTTTTCTCCAAAATGAGAAGTGTTTTCTGCTATATTCAAATCCATCTGGATTGAGACATGGCACCATATACAAAGTATTGTAGGTTAAGGTTTTTAAGATTTGAGGATTGCTTTGATAATTTTTTAAAAGATAATCAATAAATTCAATACCTAGTTCATTTCCTATCCACTCTCTTGCGTGAATTGTGCCTGTATAAAGCAGTGCAGGTTTAAAATCGGCATAAGCAACATTGAGTGTAAGTGTTACCATAAGTATCTCTCTTTGCTCATGTGTCTTTCCGATACTTTGTAATTTAATTAAATTGGGATAATTTTTGACACAATCTACGAGGTAATCGTAACTCTCTTGATAAGATTTGTACTGTTGTTTCATCCTTGCTCCAATTGAAAAATAATTAATATCGTATTTTACTCATTTTTGCTGTTTTCTATCTTTAAAAAAATATTTTAGCCCATTTATTGTTTTTATGGGATTTGTTGATTTTTTTTACCAATTTCATCGAATATTTTTATAAAAAGTATATAATTTTAAATTAAAATAAAATAAGCAGGGGTTAATAGTGAATCAACAAGGTGATATATCTACAAAACAGATGTTAATACTTATACTCATAGCATATCTATTTAGTATTGCTGTTCGTATGATATGGGTTTGGGACTATGCAGGGGCGATTCCAGCGTTCGTTTGGAATAATGAGATTATGATAAATACAAATGATGGTTACTTTTTTTCAGCAGGGGCTCAAAAAGAGCTTTATGGACAACATCTTACCAATCCAAGAGTTTTTGGGATGTGGGATTATGGTGTTATCTTTTTTACGGTTCTTTTTGCCAAAATCACACCTTTTAGTTTAGAGACGATTAGCCTTTATCTTCCCGCAGTTGTGTCGAGTTTAGTAGTTATTCCGATTATTTTATTGGGTAGAGCTTATGGTCAAACCCTTTGGGGCTTTGGTGGAGCATTATTGGGTGCGATTGGCTGGAGTTATTATAACAGAACGATGATTGGTTACTACGATACTGATATGTTTTCTGCGATGGCTCCTATGTTTATTTTATATTTTTTGATTAAAAGTACACTCAGCAGTGAACTCAAAATCGCTCTTTTTGCCTCTATCTTTATCGTTTTTTACCCTTTTTTATATGACCAAGGTATGGCGATTGTATTTACTATGGGGATACTTTACGCTTTGTATATGCTTTTTTATCATCGAAATGAAGATTTGACTTATGCCTCTTTAACGCTTGTTTTTGCCTCTTTGATTTCATTTGGATTGGATAAACCAAATGAGTATTTTGTAAAATTGGCGTTAGTTGTAGCACTATTTTTCATCGTTTCTAAACTTCAAAAAAAAGTTCTGATGATACTTGCTCTCTTGATGGCTTTAGCATTTTTGATTACAGGTGATGTTCTTACACTTATTATGAATAAAATTTCAAGCTATACCTTAACAGGAACAGAGGGTGAGGGGTTAAAATTTTTCGGTGTTAACCAAACAGTTAGAGAAGCGGGAGATATATCATTTAGCGAGATGGCAGAGCGAATCAGTGGTTCGGTTATCGGTGTTATGATAGCACTTATCGGGTATGTCGTATTGGTTATCAAGCATCGTGCTTTTATATTGGCGTTGCCTTTGATAGGTATTGGCGTATTTTCAATGTGGGGTGGACTTCGATTTACGGTTTATGCAGTTCCTGTTGCTGGTATGAGTGCTATTTATCTTTTTTGGTATCTTAAAGAGTATATCCACGAAAAAAAATTACAATACGCCTTTTTTGCTTTAGGCACAACAGCTATGTTGATACCAAATATTATTCATGTGTTTGACTATGATACACCGACTGTTTTTACAAAAACGGAAGTTTCAGATTTGAGTAAGCTCGATACGATAGCAGATTCTAAAGATTTTGTTTTGACTTGGTGGGATTTTGCGTATCCGATTTGGTACTATTCAAACACAAGTACGATAATCGATGGTGGACGACATGACCACGATAACTATATCATCTCTACGCTTATGCTCTCCACCAATCAAACACAAGTAGCAAATCTTAGCCGTTTATCGGTTGAATCGTATATGAAAGCGAAAAACAATCTTGTAGCAGAAGATATCTTCAAAGATAAAAATCCAAATACTCTTCTTAAGGAACTTGAAAATCCATCTTATGCACTTCCTGCTAAAACGAGAGATGTTTACCTTTATATGCCATATAAAATGATGGGAATCTTTCCAACGGTTTCTCTTTTTGGTAATCTTGATTTGACCACAGGTTCACCTCTTAGAAAAGTTGAGTTTATGCAACTTGATGGTCAAGCGATAAATGATTTAGAACCAAATACAGGGATATTTCATGCCAATAAGAATGAGATTAAGATAAAAAATTTTGCGATGAGTGGATATGATGAGAGTGGTAAGTTTCAAAAAACAACTCAAACTTTTCATATAGATGGTGAGATGAGTGCCGTTTATATGCAATCGTATGATTCGTTTGTATTGATGGATAATGAGACTTTTGATTCTGCATTTGTACAGATGTTTATGCTTGAAAATTATGACCATAATCTATTTGAATTGGTTGTAAACTCACCTTATAGTAAAGTTTTCAAGGTGAAAAAGTAAATGTTAAGTTTAAAACAAAGAGCCATAAAACGCTCATTTGATATCGCACTTTCACTTTTTGGTATTATTTTTGGTTTTTGGGTTATCTTTATTGCTTTTGTAGTGGCTTCGATTGAAACGAGAAGTTGTGGGCTTTTTATCCAAAGAAGAGTTGGGCTTCATGGAAAACTTTTTGGTGTTTTTAAGATAAAAACTATGAAAGATAGTGAGTATATCGATACCATAACAGCTTCAAACGATACACGCATTACTTCAAGTGGAAAATTTTTTAGAGCAACTAAAATTGATGAGTTACCTCAACTTTTCAATGTTTTATTTGGAGATATGAGTTTTGTGGGACCCCGACCTGATGTTGAGGGGTATGCGGATAGATTAAAAGGTGAAGATAGAGATATTTTAAAGATTCGACCCGCTATCACTGGCCCTGCTACTTTAAAATATAAAAATGAAGAGGAGATTTTAGCTTCTACAGAGGATAAAAATCACTATAACGATACGGTTATTTGGCCAGATAAGGTTCGTATCAACAAAGAGTATATTAAAAATTGGTCTCTTATGGGAGACATAAATTATATTATGAAAACGATAAAAAAATAAAAAGGATAATAATGCAAAGACTATTTTTGTCACCTCCACACATGAGTGGTAAAGAGCTTGAGTATATTGGTAAGGTTTTTGAGAGTAACTATATCGCACCATTGGGTGAGTATGTCAATCGTTTTGAGGAATCGGTAAAAAATTATACTTCAACACCTCATGCGTTAGCACTTTCGAGTGCGACAGCTGGGCTTCATTTGGCACTTAGAGTTCATGGTATTGGTCAAGATGATTTTGTATTGGCTTCATCGTTTACTTTTATAGGCTCTGTGAATGCTATACTTTATCTTGGTGCAAAGCCTGTTTTTATCGATAGTGATGAGAGTTGGAATCTAAGCCCAAAACTTCTTCTTGAAGCGATTGAGACTCTTCCTAAAAAACCAAAAGCTCTTATTTTGACGCATCTTTATGGCTCAAGTGCTAAACTTGATGAGATTGTGGAGATTTGTCGTGAAAATGGGGTTATTCTTATAGAAGATGCAGCGGAGTCTCTTGGAGCTACTTTTGATGGAAAACACACAGGAACTTTCGGAGACATGGGTGTGTATAGTTTCAATGGCAATAAGATTTTAACCACAAGTGGCGGTGGAATGCTTGTAGGTAAAAACCAAGAACTTATCGAAAAAGCGAAGTTTTTATCAACTCAAGCCAAAGAGCCATTTTTACACTATGAACATAAAGAGTTTGGATATAACTATCGAATGAGTAATGTTTTAGCTGCGATTGGTGTTGCTCAAATGGAAGTTATAGAGCAAAGAGTGGCTAGAAAAAGAGAGGTTTTTGCTTTCTATGAAGAGCAGTTTAAAGATATAGAAGAGATTAGTTTTATGCCAGAAATTGCTTCTAGTAGAGCCAATAGATGGTTGAGTGCGATAGTTTTTGAAAAAACTCCAACACAAAAGATTATCCAAGCTTTAGAAGTTGTCAATGCAGAGAGTCGACCACTTTGGAAACCGATGCATATGCAACCACTTTTTAGTGATGATAAAGTATATGAAGATGGAACAAGTCAAAAACTTTTTGAAAAAGGTATCTGTTTACCATCACCAACAAGCTGTAGTTTAGATGAGTTGCAAAGAGTGGTTGAGGCTGTAAAAAAAGAATGCCTATAAGTTTTTCTCAACCCACAAGGTACAAACGAACACTCTTTTTTCTTGTTGCAGATATTGTCATATCGATGTTAACCATCTATGTGGCGTATTTTTTGAGGTTCAATTTTGACATACCAAATCATTTTTATGAGGGTATGTTTTTGATGATGAGCATTATTATTCCGATTAAAGTGTTTGTATTTTGGCGATTTAAAATTTATTTTATTGCATGGCGTTTTTTTGGACTCAATGAGTATAAACGCCTTATCTATGCACATTTGATTGTATATACGCTTTTTATTGTTATCTATATTGTTATGGTTAAGGGTATGCCATTTCCTAGAAGTTCTATTGTTATTGATATGTTTTTGTCGCTTTTTTTTATAGGACTTTTAAGGATTTCAAAACGCTTACACATAGAAAGTTCGCAAACTCCACCTCAAAAAACAGCTATTATTTATGGTGCAAATGAACAAACTTCGGCATTGATAAAGAGTGCTTTAAATGGAGATTTGGACTATTATCCTATCGCTATTATGTCCTCTTATCCACATCTTATAGGTACTTATTTTTCAAATATTCCTGTATATGATGCTTCAAAACTCGAAGAGATGGTGCAAAATTCAGATATACAAGCCGTACTTATTACTAAAAAATTTGAACAAAAAGAGCTTGACAATTTGGTTTCTAAAATCCATAAAATGGGTATCAAAGAGATAAAACAAGCGTCAATACTTAAAGATGCTAAAAAAAATATTTTAAAAGATGTCTCTATTGAGGATTTACTCTCAAGGCAACCAACAGATTTAGATTCTAAAGTCATTGAGGAGTTTATCTGTTCTAAAGTGGTGATGATAACAGGAGCTGGAGGAAGTATAGGAAGTGAACTTTCTCGTCAAGTGGTTGCTTTTGGTGCTTCTAAAGTGATTTTAGTTGACCATAGCGAGTTCAATCTTTACAGCATAGCAGAAGAGTTAAAAGAGGCAAATGCTGTTTTTGTGATGAAAAGTGTACGCCATAAAGATTCTTTAAAGGCTTCATTTGATGAGCATAAACCAGATATTGTTATTCACGCAGCTGCATATAAACATGTACCATTGTGTGAGCGAAATATTAAAGAGGCGATTGAAAACAATATTTTTGGAACAAAAAATGTGATAGATTTAGCCATAGAGAGCGGTGTGAAAAAATTGGTTCTTATCTCCACAGATAAAGCTGTTCGACCTACCAATGTCATGGGAACAACAAAGAGAATTTGTGAACTTTATGCCAGAGCAGTTTCTTCAAAAAATACAGAAATTGTTGCTGTTCGATTTGGCAATGTGTTGGGAAGTTCTGGTTCGGTTATTCCAAAATTTCGCTCTTTGATAGAAAAAGGTGAAGATTTGACGGTTACTCATCCTGATATTACACGATATTTTATGATGATTCCAGAAGCTGTTCAACTTGTCCTTCAATCGGCCTCTATTGCTAAGGGTGGTGAACTTTTTATTCTTGATATGGGTGAACCTGTGAAAATCGTAGATTTGGCAAAAAAGATGATAGAATTGTCTGGTAGAACAGATATAGATATCGTTTTTACAGGACTTAGAGAGGGTGAAAAGCTTTATGAAGAGTTGCTTATTGATGAGAGTGATTTAAAAACGCAGTATCCATCGATTATGGTGAGCCAAGACAAGGCAGTTGATATTGATGAGTTGATTTTAAATTTAAATGAACTTAGTAATAGTAATGAGCCGTTGGCGATACTTAAAAAGATAGTTCCAGAGTTCAATCATCAGTTAAATTAGATAATTTGATTTAAAGGGTAGGGTGCAATTTATTGCACCAAATAGGAGTAAAAAAATGTTAGATATAAATGAGATAGCCAAAGAGGTATTTTTGATAGAGTCACAAGAGATAGCTTCTCTTAGCTCTAAGCTTGATGAAAATTTTGAAAATAGTGTTAAAAGTATCTTAGCATCACGAGGTAAAGTGATACTTTCTGGTATGGGTAAATCTGGAATCATCGCAAAAAAAATAGCAGCAACATTGGCAAGTACAGGGACTCCGAGTTTTTTTCTTCATCCTGCAGAGGCATATCATGGGGATTTGGGTATGATAGAAAAGAGTGACATTGTGATACTTATCTCAAATAGTGGAGAGACGGATGAGCTTTTAAAATTGATTCCTTTTTTAAAAGAGCAAAATAATATTATCATCTCTATGAGTTCAAATCCACTTTCTACTTTGGGTAAAAATAGCTCTTATCATCTTAATATTGGTGTCTCTAAAGAGGCATGTCCACTTCAATTAGCACCCACAAGTTCCACTACCGCTTCCTTAGTTATGGGTGATGCTTTAGCTGTGGCTTTGATGAAACTAAGAGATTTTGAAGATATTGATTTTGCACGATTTCACCCTGGGGGGAGTCTTGGAC
>SDAZ01000074.1 GCA_006212005.1 Sulfurovum sp.
GGACAATGCACCGACGCACACTAGCACAAAATTTAAAACTAAAAAATTGGACTGGGAAAAGAGAGGTCTGTACCTTTATTTTTTGCCTCCTTATTCTCCTGAACTCAATCGGATAGAAATGCTTTGGAAGCATATGAAATATCATTGGATAAACATCTCTGATTATGCTTCGACCTTTACATTAGAAAGTTATATTAATAAAATTTTAAAGAATTATGGTAAGGATGATTTTTTTGAAATTAAATTTAGGTAGGTACTTATATGCTGATTACAAAAGTTTTAAACCGTATTTGGTGAAGGATTTTAACAATAGATGTGGTTATTGTGATAGTTATGATAAGTTTTTTGGAGGATTGAAAAATTTTCAAATAGATCATTTTAAACCGCATTCAATATTTACATTTGCATCATTAAAACATGAATATGGAAATTTAGTATATTCATGTCAATCATGTAACAGGGCAAAATCTAATAAATGGGAAGATACTGATGGATTTATTGATCCATGTGACGAAGAGTATGGTAATTTTATATTACGAGATAATAATGGAAAAATAAAGCATAATGATACAGTACAAGGTGAGTATATATACTCTAACTTGAATTTATTTTTAAGAAGACATGAATTGCTTTGGAGTATAGAAAGACTAGAAGAACAAAGAGAAATAATTAATAAATTACTTGATGAAGAAGTATATAGTGATGATAGTATTGAAACTAAATTATTAAAACAATTCCGTCAAGTTCAAAATGAAATAATAAAATATTCAAATTCACTTTATATTGAAATATCAACTTGAATCAACAAATTTTCAAATTTTTAAAAAACTATAGCACAGATGTATATGAGGTCAATAAATTACTCGTAACATCCTTTACTCATACACATAATTTAACGATTGAAAACAATTCATTTGTAAAGAAATTTATCATTTCCAATAAAACAGATGAATACGCTCAGGTTTTAACTTTTTTATCATATTTTCAAAAAATAGAACACACGACATCTTTTCCATTTGAAGCGTTGGTTGAATTTTTTGAGTTTGTAATCTCTCCATCCGATAAACTTATAAATGGAGCTATTTATACTCCAGAAAATATAAGAAATTATATTACAAAGCAATCATTTAATGAACTGACTCATAAGTCTATGGATAGCATTAAAATAGTAGATATTGCATGCGGATGTGGTGGATTTTTGATTGATGCTAGTCTTGAACTCAAACAACGAACTAATAAATCTTTTAAAAGAATATTTCAAGAAAATATTTTTGGAATAGATATTCAAGAATATAGTATAGTAAGAACTAAAATATTACTATCGTTATTATCAATTATACATGGTGAAGAAGAAAAAGAGTTTCAATTTAATTTATATACTGCTAATTCATTAGAGTTTGAATGGTTTAAAGAAAATGAACAAATTAAAAGGAATAATGGTTTTGATTTAATTTTGGGTAATCCTCCTTATGTATGTTCTAGAAATATGGATGAAAAAACAAAAGAGCTTATGCAAAAATGGAGTACGTGCAATATAGGACATCCTGATTTGTATATTCCATTTTTTCAGATTGGATATGAATTATTGACAGATAATGGCATCTTAGGATTTATAACAGTCAATACTTTTATGCATAGTGTAAATGGAAGAGCCATTAGAAAATATTTTAGTGAGAAGAAAGCCCTACTAAAAATCGTTGATTTTAAAGATGAACAGATATTTAAGTCAAGAATGACATATACTTGTATATGTTTACTTGAAAAAAAAGAATCAGATTATATTTATTATGCGAGTAGCAAAGAAGTAAATCTACAAGATATTGCAAAAATAAATTTCAATAAAGATAGTTATGAGAATTTAGATACTCATAAGGGATGGAGTTTAAAAAATAGTGACTTGGTCAAGAAACTTGAATCTATTGGTACATCATTTGGGAAAATATATAATACAAAAAGTGGTATAGCTACATTGAAAAACAATGTATATATTTTTAAAGCTATAAAAGAAGATAAAAAATATTTTTATATGCCTGATGGTACAAAAATAGAAAGAGAAGTTTGTAAGGAAGTGATTAACTCTAACCAATTGAATACATATAATGATATTACAGATTTGAAAGAAAAAATCATTTTTCCATATACACACAATGATAATAATCAAGCAGTAATAATAGAAGAGGATGTATTTGTAAAGAAATTTCCAAAGGCTTACGAGTATTTACTAACAAAGCGAGAATTACTAGCGACTAGAGATAAGGGAAAGGGAAAATATCCAGTTTGGTATGCATTTGGGAGAACACAATCATTAGAAAAAGTAAAATGGAAGTTATTCTTTCCACAACTCGTTAAACAAGGTTTTAAAGCTGTGCTCAATGGTGATGAGAATTTATATTTTTATAATGGTATGGCAGCGTATGCAGAAGATAAAAGAAGTTTAAAAATACTACAAAAACTTTTAGTTTCAAGAGTTGCATGGAGTTATATTGAAACAAAAAGTAAACATTATGCATCAGGATATTTTGGATTGGGGAAAAATTATTTGAAGGATTTTGGTATTTATGATTTTGCTGAAAAAGATATTGAACATTTATTAAATATGGATAACCAAGAAAAATTGAATGCTTTTATTATGAAAAAATATCAAATAATAAAAGCTTTCAATAAACCTTAAATAAGCTATTATTATTTAAAGTTTATGATATTTTTTTCCTCTCACTCCTTATCGCCCCATGAAAGTTTCTCTTTTAAAACGGCGAAATAATTTTGCTCTTTTTGATGTATAAGTCTAGCACCGATAGTAGCCCCTTTGATAACCAACGCATCGCCACTATACATCTCATAATCATCTTGTCCATCAATCATAATAACAACCGTATCTTTAGGAGATTTTAGCGTAATAGTGAAATCAAAAGGCACAACCAAAGGTCGTTGCGTCAACGAATGAGCCGATATAGGTGTCATGATAAAAGCTTTTGTGAGTGGATAGATGATGGGGCCTCCTGCTGCTAGATTGTACGCTGTTGAGCCTGTTGGAGTGGAGATGATAAGTCCATCTCCTCTATAAGTATTGAACCAAATACCATCGATGAGTGCATCTATCTTAACCATTTTTGAGATAGTCGGACGGGTGATAACAACATCATTAAAGGCATAAAAAGCCTCTTTTTTCCCATCTCGTAAAATATATCCCTCTATCATCATCCTCTCATCGATACGATACGCACCTTTGAGCAGATTTAAAACGCACTCATTTACCTCTTCGATTTTGATATCAGCTAGAAATCCCAAATTTCCAGCGTTGATTCCAAACACAGGTTTATGATACTTATAACTTTTCCTCACAAGCGATAAAAGTGTTCCATCACCCCCAAGAGAGACCAAAAAATCAGCTTCTTGACACATCTCATCAAACTTCATCACGCCATCTGTTTGACCTATCATCTTAGCAGAAGAGGCACTTAAAAGGACTTTTATCCCATGCGTTTCAAATATATCTTTTATATCGTTAAATATTTGTGCGATTTCTGGAGCATTTGGTTTTATGGTAAATCCCGCTATTTTCAAATCTATCAATCTCTTTTTCATCGTCTATCCCACATAGATGTTTTGGTGAAAGGGTATCATAAATTTACTTATTTATAAAATTAAGATATAATTTCGCTTAATTTTTATTTTAGAGGAATAATCGTGAGAACACACTATTGTGCCAATATAGATGAAACTCACATTGGTCAAGAGATAACGGTTGCTGGTTGGGTAGCAAGTAGAAGAGACCATGGTGGAGTTATTTTTATTGATGTTAGAGATAATGACCAAGTAGTTCAGTTGGTTTGTGACCCAGCAGATGATGCAGTTGCTCACAAGATGGCAGAAGATGTTAGAGACCAATTTGTTATAATTGCCACTGGAATCGTAAGAGCAAGAGGAGAGGGTTTAGCCAATCCAAATCTTAAAACGGGAAAGATTGAGATTGTTGTTAAAAATTTAATCATTGAAAATCGCTCAATGCCTATGCCGTTTGAGTTGGGAGATGAGAAGGTCAACGAAGAGATTAGATTGAGATATAGATATCTTGATTTACGAAGCCAAAAATCACACAATATCTTTAAACTTCGTTCTAAGGTGACCATGTCGGCTAGAAATGCTCTTGATAAGATGGGCTTTTTAGAGGTTGAAACACCGATTTTAACCAAATCTACACCAGAGGGAGCGAGAGATTATCTTGTTCCTAGCCGTGTACACAATGGTGATTTTTATGCACTTCCACAATCTCCACAACTTTTTAAGCAACTTTTGATGGTATCTGGATTTGATAAATATTTTCAGATTGCAAAGTGTTTTAGAGATGAAGATTTAAGAGCAGATAGACAACCAGAATTTACTCAAATAGATGTTGAGATGAGTTTTTGTAACCAAGAAGATGTTATCAGTGTGGCTGAAAATCTTCTTCGTGCTATCTTTAGCGAAAATGGATTTAGTGTTCCCCAAAAATTTAATCGTATGAAATACAATGAAGCGATGGAGAGATTTGGTAGTGATAAACCAGATATGCGATATGACCTTTCTATGGTTGATATGATTGATATTTTTGATAGATGTGATAATGAGATTTTTACATCCATTGCAAAAGACAAAAAACACAATCGTATCAAAGCTTTAAGAGTTCCAAATGGAGATAATATCTTCTCAAAACGCCAAATGAAAGGTTTTGAAGATTTCGTTCGTAAATTTGGAGCATCAGGTCTTGGTTATTTTCAGATGAAAGAGGATGGACTCAAAGGGCCACTTACTAAGTTCTTTAAAGACGAAGACCTCGAAGCAATCGTTCAAAGATGTAATCTAAGCGTTGGAGATGTTGTTTTCTTTGGTGCTGGGGCTAAAAAAGTTGTGCTTGATTATATGGGAAGATTTAGAATTTTTCTAGCAGAAGCGATGAATATCATTCCAAAAGATACATTTGAGTTCTTGTGGGTGACCGATTTTCCTATGTTTGAGGTTGAAGAGGGACGAACTAAAGCGATGCACCATCCATTTACGATGCCTCTTTTAAATGATGAGGGTAAATTAGTTTATGATGATATCGAAGAGCTTAGTTCAGTTGGATATGATATTGTCTTGAACGGTTATGAGATTGGTGGTGGTTCGATTCGTATCCATAAAGAGCAGATTCAACAAGAGATATTTAAGATATTGGGTATTGGGGAAGATGAAGCAAAAGAGAAGTTTGGTTTCTTGCTTGATGCGTTGAAATTTGGGGCTCCTCCTCATGGCGGTTTTGCTTTTGGTTTGGATAGACTTATCATGATTATGAGTGGAACAAGCAGTATCCGAGATGTTATCGCATTTCCAAAAACGCAAAGAGTTCAATGCTTACTCACTCAAGCTCCAAGCAGTGTTGATGCAACGCAACTCAATGATTTGGGACTTAGACTAAAAAAAGTTTTATCGTAAAATTTTTGTTTTTTGGTGCAATTTATTGCACCCTACACTTAAACTATAAGGAGTAAAGATGAAAAAATTGTTTCTAATTATTGGTGCACCAGGAAGTGGTAAAACAACTGATGCTAGTATTATCGCTAAAGATAACAGTGATAAAATCGTTCACTATTCGACAGGGGATATGCTTAGGGAAGAAGTTGCTAGTGGGAGTGAATTGGGTGCTACGATAGAGAGTTTTATTTCAGCTGGTGCGTTAGTTCCTTTAAATGTGATTATGGATACGATTATGTCGGCTGTTAAAAATGCTCCAAGAGATGTTATCCTTATCGATGGATACCCAAGAAGCGTTGAGCAGATGAGTGCGTTAGATGAGGTTTTAGCCTCTGAAGATGAGATTGAACTTGTGAGTGTGATAGAAGTGAGAGTTTCTATGGAAGTAGCAAAAGAGCGAATCTTAGGTCGTGCTGCTGAAGCTGAAGTTGTTAGAAGCGATGATAGTATCGAAGTGTTTAATCATAGAATGAAAGTTTATACAGACCCACTAGAAGAGATTCAAGCTTTTTATACCCAAAAAAATCTTCTTAAAGTGATTAGTGGAGAGCGAACGCTTGAAGAGGTTGTTGAAGATATGAATGGGTTTATCCAAAGTCGTATCTAAGGATTTTTTATCTTTTTCTAAGGTGCATTAAAATGCACCTATTATATCGTACTAAATAGCACTGAAGATACAAGTCCGATAAGACCACCTAAAACACCACCCCATACAACAAGCCATCCCAAATGTTTACTGATAAGATGTTGAACTATCTCTTTTATCATCACGGGTGTGAGTTGATTTAGCCTATCATCGATAATGCTATCTACGCTATTGATTAAATCTTGGCTAAGGCTTGAGTTTATAATATACCCATTAAGAGAGTCTTTAAATTGATTTGAATCTACCATATTTTCAAAGTTCTCTCTTATTTTTAAGATAAAAGGCTCTCTAAAACTTTCGATATTTTTTTCAGCCCCAAAGAGTTTTATCATATCGCCAAATTTTGATTCTAAAATGGTTGTTGAGATGGCATTAAAGGCTGGATTGAAATCGATGATAGATATCATAGGCTTTAAGTCAATCTTTTGGTCTTCTTTGGTAAAAAAGTTTTTAATTTGCTGTACTGTAAAAAACTCTTTCATCATCATATTTTTTATCGCCATCTTAAAAGATTCAAAATTTTTCTCTATCACGCCTGAACCGTAAAGAAAGGGAACTTTGTGAAAAAGCATATAGATTGCCAATTGATTTGTAACTGCACCTGAAAGAGCAAAAAGCCCAACATCAAGCGAATATTTTGCGTATGGCTGTGGAAGTACAAAGTACATAGCGACAAAATAGACGCTAATAAAATTTGTGATAACCTCTTTTGAAATATACAAGTTTTCTCCTAAAAAAATATTTTTTCTATCTCATCTATCGAAGAGAGTGCTGTTTTTTTGTGGTCACTAAATCCCCAATTTACCATAATATAATCTATCTTAGCTCTTAGGGATGCTTCTTCATCTCGTTCTCCATCGCCGATAAAAAGTGACTCTTTTTTTGAGATATTAAGCTCATTTAACACTTTATAGAGCATATCTGGGGCAGGTTTTCCTGCTTTTACATCATCATAACAAGCGATGGAGTTAAAATAGCTCATGATATCCAAAAAATTTAACGATTCCAACGCCGATACTCTATAAGCGTTGGTAGCGATAGCCAATGCATAATCATTTTGTTTTAACTTCTCCAAAAGTCTCTCTACTCCATCATATAGTCTTAACTCTTTTTTGTGATTGTTCGTATAGTAATCATTGAACCATTTTTCATGTTGAGGTATAAACTTTGGAGCGTTATAGAAGTAAATGGAGGGATTTATCGTATGGTCGTTGACTTTTTTTAAGATATTATTGCTAGGCATCTCGCTAAGTCCAAGATTGCTACGAACAAAATTTATCGCATTGGCAATCGTCAAAGAGCTATCTACGAGCGTTCCATCCATATCAAAAATAATCAGTTTTTTTTCTTTCATATAAATTTCCTATTTTTTAATGGCTTTGAGATAGATAGATAGACTTATCATAAGAGCAGTGATGCCCAAGATGAGATAGACTGCAAAGATAAGCTTACTAGGGTCTGTGATGGCAAATTTAAACACCAACATCAACGCTTCAATCGATAAAGCGATGATAATAGAACCTAAAAATCTTACCATTGTTCCATGCACATCACCAGATTCATGACTCTTCTCTTTCCCCAAAACCTCTTCTTCAAATATTGCTTTGATAAGGTCGAAAATCGCTAAAGATAAAGTAAGCAAAATGGTTGATTCGAACATCTCTTTTATCTCTAATCCATAATGAAAAAAGCCCAAAACACCTTTTAAAAACATCATGATAGCTACAACAGAAAGAGCTATACAAAAAGTGCCATAAACAAATTTGCTTGTTTTCCCAAAAGTAGAATCGATGGAGCTAGGATGTACCATTCTTAAGATATTTTCAAGGGTAAAATCGACACAGATGATATATAAAAGTTCTCTTTGCTCGTTGTAGATGGGAAATGATGAGGTGACGACGAGTTTATTGTCATTGAGTGATGGGTATGGGTCGGTTAGTTTACAACGATTTTCTTTAAGCGTTTTATAATAATAGGCTCTATCGCTTCTATCTTCACCCAAACCTTTTCCATGAACATGGCGATTGCTAGAGATATTTTCACTGATTTGAATCCCATTTTTATCTAAAACATAAATCGCTTTATTGAGGGGTAAATCCTCATTTAAAGAGGCAAGTTTAGCGATAATGCTTTCGATATTTCCCTCTTTAACTTTCTCATGCAAATAACGACTAAAAGTATAACACAGATATGCTCTAGCTTTTGGTCGTATGAGTGCGTACTCTTCTATCTCCCTAATAACCATGCTTGTTCTCCTACATTGTGATATTTTGCTACCATTTTACCGTATCGTACACTATCTCCATCCATCGCAAATCTATGAGCTATCCCTTTAGGCATAAACATAAGTACAGTTGAACCCATCTGAAAATATCCAAATTGTTTACCTTTTTCTATCCATAAATTTTTGTATTTGAAATGCGTTACAGAGTCTCCTTGGGTATTGGTCTGAACCTTTGGCTCAAAAGAGACAATCATCTTACCAACATTTAAAGCACCAACTAAAACCATGATAAAAAGATTTCCAAATCTATCAATGCCCTCTATGATAACCCTTTCATTTTCGATAAATAGATTCTCTTTTTTATACAGAAATGGGATATTTACAGGGTAGAGTTTTCCTGCGATATGCGTCATAGATTTGATTTGCATGGTTGTTGGCATATGGTATCGGTGATAATCTTTTGGAGATAGATAAAAGTTGATATACTCACCACCCTCCAATTTTTTAACGGCATCTTTATGATGTTCACCAAATAAATTTTCGATTTTATATTCCATCCCTTTTATCTGATACGAAAATCCATGATTTATCCGTCCTGCTGAGGTTACTTTTGCATCAACGGGTGAGATGATACTATTGTTTGCTGTGTTAATCTCTCTAGCAACTTCCAATCTTCTAGTAAAAAGACGATTAAGCGTTTCATAGGTACTAGGGTCTCGAAACTCACTCATGTCAAGTTTCATCAGTTTGACATAACTATTGTTGATAATATTTTGAAACCATGGTGAAAATGTACTCATCGCAAAATCTCCAAACCAATTGGACACCACGGATGTTATATGCCTTCTCAAATATTCTCCTTTTGACTTAAAATGTAGGTTAACGCCTCTTGCATCAAAGCGATATGATAATTTTCTTGATTGTTTATAAATTCAAAAAATGACGCGAAATGAGCATTTGTTTGACTAACAGCATTGGAAAGTGCTTTACAGTTCTCTTTTGCTTTTTTCTCTTCATCGATTCCACCCAATAAAAACTGTTCCAAATCTTCAAATTTATAAATCTCCTCCATGACCATTCTAGGAACTGCCAAAATCCCCATCGTAGCCATCATCTCACCAAAACTTCTAAGA
>SDAZ01000075.1 GCA_006212005.1 Sulfurovum sp.
TCAGCCGTGATATGTTCAACCATAACCACAGCAGAATCAACTAATATCCCAATCGCAATAGAAAGCCCACCTAAGCTCATAAGATTTGCACTAAGTCCGAAATATTGCATTGCTAAAAAACTCATCATCAAAGCAAAAGGCAAGATAAGAGCTACACTAATCGCTGATGCAACATTTCCAAGTATGATAAGTAAGATGATAATAATCAAAATAACGGCTTCGATGAGTGTTTTTTTTACGCTAGAAGTTGCCAAATCAACCAATTCACCTCTATCGTAAAATATATCTATCGTTGCTCCATGAGGTAACATTTTTTCGATATTGGTAAGTTCTTCTTTTACGCTTTGTAAAACTTTTGTGGTATTTGCACCTTTAAGTGCCATCACTAACCCCTCAACAGCTTCACCCTCTCCATTTTTGGTTACAAATCCTGCACGATTGAGATTACCAAATCGAACTTGTGCTACATCGCCTACTTTGATAGCTCGATTATTGATGGTTACCATATTTACATTGGCTATCTCTTCGAGTGTTTGGAGCTTTCCAACACTTCGCACCAAGATACTCTCACCTCCTTGTGTAACTCTACCTATCCCCTCATTTTGATTGTTTTGCTTTAGAGCAAGGGAAAGTTGCTCATACGAGATACCAAATTGCTCCATTTTATTGGTATCCATCACGATATCATAAGTTTTGACCTCACCACCCAAAGCATTAACCTCTGCAACTCCTGAGATAGAACGAATCTTAGGAGCTATAACCCAATCTAGCAGTGTGCGTTTTTCCATGAGTGAAAGCTTATCAGACTCAATCGTAAACATCAAAATATCTCCAAGTGGCGTTGATATGGGAGCTACACCACCCTCTATATTTGTAGGTAACATATCTTTGATATTGGCAAGTTTTTCATTAACTTGACTTCTAGCCCAATAAATATCTGTACCCTCTTCAAAATCTATTGTAACATCGCACAATCCATACTTTGAAAGCGAACGCATGGTTGTTTTTTTTGGGATTCCCGCCATGACCGATTCTATTGGAATAACGATTTTACTCTCAACCTCTTCAGGAGTCATACCATCACTTTTCATGATAATTTTAACTTGTGTTGGAGAGATTTCAGGAAACGCATCCACAGGAAGCTCTATATAAGCTTTAACTCCAAAGCCTAAAATCGTTAAAAAGATAATCGAAAAAAAGAGTCGTTGAGCTAGAACAAATGAGATAAGTTTATCAATCATTACTACTCTCCAAAATATTTTTTAAAATCACAACGCTATTTATCGCTATGGGTGTTGAAATCTCATTTTTCACATAAACAAAATCATCATCGCTACTTATAACATCCAATGCAATCACTCTATATCCACCCTCAAGTTTTCCAAAAACTACCTCTTTTTTATCAATCGTCGTGACAGCAATCTTTGGAATCTTTACAAGAGCATAGGGGATTGAGAGATGAAGTTTGTCTTTAAATCCAGCGATAAGATTTGTACCGCTAGGAGTGGTGATTTTTATCGTTTTTGTCTGATTGTGAGCATCTATCTCATTTGAAATATAATCAATCGAAGCATTAAACTCTTTATCTCCAAACTTCACAACAACGCTATTTCCCTTATTGAGTAATTTTGTTTTGCTCTCTTCTATCTTAGTCTCAATCCAAACTTCACCCATTTTTTGAATTTTCAAAATCTCACGCAACGCTTCAACGCTCATCCCTGCTGTTACATTTGCTTCACTGATGATACCACTAACCTCACTTCGTATATCAAATGATGGGATAATCTGCGAATGATTTAGGATATAAGATATTTGAGCATCGGATGCACCATAGTTTTTAAGCATACTTTTCGCCATAGATATCTGCGAACTCTTTATCCTTAGTTGGCTAGATTCATTTTTACACTCATTTTTAGCGATAATCCCCTCATCACAAAGAAGCTGTTTTCGACTCGTTACCGCTGATTGCTCCTCTTTGATAAGTGACGCATTTATGAGGGATTGTTGTGCTTCTATCCACTCAACGGAGGAAGCTTTTGCTAAAACATCGCCAATATTCACATTATCGCCTTTTTGTACGAATAGCTCTTTAATGGTGATATTCATAGGAAATGAAAGCGTCGTTTTTCTGTTTTGTGGAGTATCAACAACACCGATAAAACTCCCAAGTGGCAACATCGTTTCTTTTGTTGGTAATTGTGTCTCAATTTGCCAATTTTTCTCTTCAAGTTGAGTTAGTTGAATATCAACCCCCGCTTTTTTAACTGCTACACTCTGTTTTTTGGCTTCAATTTTCGGTTCATTTGGCTTTTGATTTACAATAAAAAAATATCCTCCAATAGCCAATAAACCAAATGCAACCACCGAAGTTATAATTTTTATTTTACTCATCTGCTACCCCTTACTTGTGCAATACTATATAGATTGAAAACTGCCTCATAATATCTCTTCTGTGTCTCATACAACTCATTTTCAAGCGTATAAAGCTTCTCTTTTGCCATCAAATACTCCATCGCTGAACTATGCCCAAACTCATAACTTTTTTGAGTAAGTGGTAAAAGCTGATTTTTATAATAAAGAATATTTTTTTCAATACTGATACTTTTAAGATACTCAATCTTCAAATCATAATAAAATCGCTCAAGTCCACTCATCAACTCTTTGATATCATGCTCTTTTTTGAGTTCCAATTCGCTATTTTGATACATCGCAGAGACTTTTTTATACTCATTTTTATGACTTGTAAAATTCAAAGGAATCGACACCCCAATACTATACTTATCTTGTTCCAACTCCGAAGTATAAGAGGAGTGCAATTCTATGGAGTCGATATCTTGCGTATATTTGGTGATAGATTCTAGGTTACTAGCAATTCGTTTGGAGTTTGCTTCATTGGTTAGAGCAAAGACTTTATCACCCAACTCTATTTTGGATTTTAAAGGGTAAAGGTCTTTGCACGATAGAGATGATTTGTCTTTGATGTAGGCAAGATTTAAAAGAAGTTCTCGTGAGGTTTTTTGCTTTGCCTCTTTTTCTTCCAACGCTCTTCTCATCTCACTTTTTTGCATCTCAAGTTGCATCAACTCCAACTTTGAAATATCTCCAAGCTTATAAGCTTTTTGTTTTTTTGTATAGAGCTTATCAAACGCTTGAACCTCTTGTTGAAAGGAGTTGTATTGTTTGATATCCATGCATGATTGATGATAAAGATTTTTCACTCTATTTTCAAATTCGATTATCCCTATCTCCTCTTCTATCAGTGTTGCTTCATTGCTAAGTCTTGCGATATTCTCATCCAAATTTTGACTTTGTAGCATTTTTATCATTTTACTGATACCGATTTCGTACTCCATCCCTTGTTTTGTATAGAGTGGATTAGCCCTTGTAGAAGTAGCACTTATGGCGATAGGCTCACTTGAGCTTTCAGATTTACTTAACGCATCTAGGGATGATTTTTTATATTTTAGTGATTTTGCCAATGCACTATTTTTTTCTACACTTATAAGTATCTCATCTAAATTTAACCCAAAAGCCATATTTAGAGTACAAAAGTATAAAAATAGGTATTTTTTAGACATAACTATCCTTTTATATTTATTTTAAAAAATTGATAAATAGAAAAGTTATGCTATCGGTGGACGCTCTGGAGTTTTTGATAAAACTTGTGGTATATTTTTAGCAACTTGCATAAATTTACTAAAATGATAGAATTGATTACAACAATATTTACTCTCATCAAGAATGGCTAAAAAGTGTAGTAAGTGATGAATTTGATGAGCATTGGTGATATTCGTTTGAGAATGTTCAATAATCTCTATATGAACAGATGGCTGTGCGGTTATATGATTGATAAAGAGGTCATGAGAAGAGGCAAATGAGATAACAAACATCAAAATAATCGCTATTCTACGCTTCATCACTACCCTTTCTCTTTATAAATTTTCGCTATTATAATAGTTATTTACTTAAATAACTACTATTATTTAAAGATAAAAATTATAAATTTTTTTACACTTGATATATATTTTAACACAGGAGCTATTTTTGCATTTTTTACTCTTAGAAGATGACCCCATTTTAGGTGAATTATTATATGAGCATTTAAGTTTAAAGTTTAAAGTCACCCATGCTCAAGATGGTTTAGAGGCGTATGAAAACATTATTCATAACCATTTTGATATGCTGATATTGGATATAAGTGTCCCTTTTTTAGATGGATTTGAACTATTAAAGCTTCTTCGAGAAGAGAAGATATCGACTCCTACCCTTTTTATCACCTCATTAAACGCATCTATGGATGTGAAAAAAGGCTTTGATGTTGGTGGCAATGATTATCTTAAAAAACCGTTTGAATTTATAGAGCTTGATGCTAGAATCTATAATCTTATCAAGCAACATAAACTAGAACAAAAAACTTATCATTATAAATATTTTAAGATAGATACCCAAAAACAACTTATCTTTCATGGTGATTTGACATATAGATTATCCCATAAAGAGAGTAAAATGATAGAATATTTACTCAAAAATCGTTCCATTGTTGTGCCAACGGAAGAGATTATTGCAAATGTATGGCATTATGAAGAGACACCAAATGGCTCAACGATACGAACCTATATCAAAAATCTTCGTGCCATTTTAGGAAAAGAGTCTATTGAAAGTATCAAAGGGGTAGGTTATGTCTTACTCTAAAAGTGAAAAAAAATCTATTTTAAAATTTTTGCTTTTATATTATGGCTCATCATTTGCCCTTACTTTGATTGTCGCTCTTTTGGCATATAGAGTATCTTACACCTCTATCGTACAGACTCAAGAAGAGAAGATGAGAGCGTATGCACTCAATCTATCTTCTGAAATCATCAATGCACATATGCATCACCTAGAGTTTCGGTTTGAAAAACATCAACTCTACGATACTCGTTTTTTAAATGAAAAGCAAAAATTAGATTTTGATAAACAAGAAAAATCAACTAAGGATTTGTGTATAGTTGACGCTTCACCTCACCACCATTTGGGGATTGATTATATTATTGTGACATTGAAAAATAGTGATAAACTTTTTGAGTCACTTCAAGAACATAGTATTATTGGTACTATTTTAGTACTTTTCATCTTTTCATTTGTTGGCTTTTTTTTAACTAAAATGTTTATTCAACCTATCAAAAATGAGCGAATACGGCTTGATAATTTCATCAAAGATACGACACATGAGTTAAATACGCCCATTCATTCTCTCATCTTGAGTTTAGAAGCTTTTGAAAAAAATCCTATAAAAAATATGCTACGAATAAAAGCAAGTGCTTTTAGAATCTCTGATATTTATGCAAATCTAACTTATATTTTTCGTTTAGGAGATGAAAATGAGACTATTTTGAGTATTGATTTTAAAAAACTTATTGATAAAGAACTTCTGATTCAAGAGGAGTACATTAAAGCTAAAAAACTTCAAGTCTCTTGTGATATTGATGAGTTTTATCTTGAAATGGATTTTGAAAGTGCCTCTCGTTTGGTATCAAATTTGCTTTCAAATGCTATAAAATACAATAAACCAAATGGTAAAATTAATATTTACACAAAAGATAAAAAACTTATTTTTGAAGATAGTGGTATCGGCATCAAGAGTAAAGATGTGGATAAGCTAACTACTAGATATTTTCGAGCCACCTCTTACTCTGCTGGGTTTGGAATAGGACTTGATATCGTCTATAAGATAACCAAAAAATACAATCTAAAACTAACGATAATCCCAAAAAATGAGGGAGTTATCGTAGAGGTTGGGAGTTAATAGTTATATGGACTATTTAGATAAAATGCTTCCTTATCAAGTTCAAGGAGTCGTGCAAACTGCTCTTTTGAGAGTGTTTTTCTAAAAAAAAGAATACAATTTATCTTCATCGCTAAAACGCTCTCTTTTTGTTTGGCTATCTCATTAGCCATCTTATTCGCCTCTTCTTCGCTAAGTGTTCCGTATAAGATACCCTCTTTTAGTTTTTTTGAGAGTTCATGAGAACTTTTCATAATAGGCAAAATGCTATCCATAGTTTGTAGTTTATAGTGTTGAATCGCAATTTTTTGCTCTTTACTCAATGCTAGGGTAACATCTTGATTGTGTTGATTAAAGGTTCTAGCCAATATAGGTAAATTTACCAATGGGTCGAACTTTAACTTAAGTTGCATCTCCTCTTTCATCTCATTGACTTTGTCTAGTTTGGTACATTTATCACATGGCATTGAGGTGTGTTCGGCAAATAGGGTTGAAGTTGATATAGCCAAAGCCATACATAGAGTTATTATTGGTCTATTTTTCATAAGATTCCTTTGAGTTTAGAGTAAAAAATGGTTATAAATTGGTATAGTTTACATCCTACACAATAGTTAAAAATAACATCAAGTAGTTTTAAGATGATTAAATTTACACTCAATATCCAACTAATCGTTTCTAATGAATATAGATTTGTAGATAAAATTATCATTAACATCACAGCACCCAAGATAAGTGCAAATCGTTTTGGTGCATCATCTTCCATTTGTTTTTTATAATGTATCCATTTGAGTATCATTTTTGACAAAAAGAGGATAGGTGAATTATTGACAAAGGATAATCTCATAGCAACATCACCCAAAAGATAGACGATGATAAAAATCTTGCCACTCAAAAGAAAAAGGGTTAGTAGAATAGTATAAAATGCTCCAGCCATACGAAACTCATAAGAGTTGATTTTTTTATAGGATAGGGGACAAGCAGTATGATTCATTAGATATCCTTTTTTAGATTTAGTTTGTAGTGAATCTTACTTTATTTGGAGTGAAATAATCGTTTAGTCTTAAAATCTTGACAATTTACCTCATCGCTTCCCAAACTTTCACTGCTTGATAATGCTCATAAACATCATGACATCTCAATATACTCGCTCCATTCTCAAGTGCTTTGAGGTGAATTGCCAAACTTCCAGCCAATCGCTCTTCAATCTTACTTGAAACTATCTTATCTATCATTGATTTACGACTCGCTCCTGTTAAAATCTCACAGCCAAATTTTCTAAAATGAGCCATATTTTTGATAAGGGTAATATTGTGTTCGAGACTTTTACCAAATCCAATCCCCACATCTAAGATAATATTTTCTCTTTTTAAGCCAAAAGATTCACATTTTAAGATTCTCTCTTCAAAAAAATCGCTCACTTCAACCATCACATCATCATAAGTTGGAGCGTGTTGCATCGTTTGAGGTGTACCTTTCATGTGCATGATACAGATTTTTGCATTATAGTTCATAGCAAGTTTTATAAGCTCATCATTTGATGCCCCTGTGATATCATTGATGATAGAAAAACCAGATTTTAGAGCATACTCGACAACCTTTGGCGTGTAACTATCGATACTAAAGAGTGCTTTTTCATAAAGTTTTTGCTCTTTTATAGTATCGAGTATATCTTTCAATCGACTCATCTCTTCTCGTTGGCTCACTATTGGAGCATTTGGTCGTGATGAAACTGCACCGATATCGATGATATCTGCACCCTCTTTTATCATTTCGTTTATCTTTTGAGTGGCAATTTTTGGACTAAATCTGCTTGAAGCGTAAAAACTGTCATCATTTGCGTTTAGGATTCCCATAATTCTACTTTTATAGCTAGTCTGTTTTAAAAACTTTTTAAGTTCCATGGCAACATTTTTAAGTCCAAAAGGTTGTGCTAACTCTTTGCGTGACAATATTTCAAGATGTTTAGAAGTAGCGATAAGTAAACAATCATAATGACTCTTTTCACAAATGATAACTCCACTGGGAACTGCCAACTCCGCACCGATACTTAGGGCATCTTGTTTTAGGATATTGACGGCTGGGGTAGGAAGATTTTTTATCATAAAAAGATGCGTTTGCATCTTAGAAGCCATGATATTTACACCCCCACTTTGCACTCCTAAAGATTTTAAAAGAGATGTTTTATCTTCTACATTAGCAATTTTATACAGTTTCATATTTATCCTTTTTTGGAAATTATCGTCGCTTTTGGCTTAAAAGTTTTAAAAGTAGTGTTGTTAGCACAAAACCAACAGGAGAACCTACATCAAGTGCAAAAATGGATTTTGAAAAAAGCTCTAAAAGTTCACTATTCATCTCAAATTTTTGAGATTTGATGGCATTTTTTGCTATTTTTTGAACTAAAATTTTTGCATCTTTATGAGAAGTTTTTTGATGTTTAGAGATAAATGCAAAGATATTTTCAAGTAAAAGATGATTTAAATCAAGTTCGAACTCATCGTCTTGTATATTAGATTTGATATTAAACATCGGTAATCTCGATTTTATAGTAGGCAAGATGGCATCTTTTGACTCGGTGATGATGATAAAAGCCTTATTTGCTGGTGGCTCTTCGATGATTTTGAGAAGTTTATTTTGAGCGATAACAGAAAACCTAGGAGCGATAAGAATAATAATCATAAGTTCACTAGAAGCGATATACGCCTTAGCTATGGCTTCACAAGCGTGTTCAAGCAAAAACTCTTTTGAAGCAGTATCTATGATGTAAAAACTCTCATCCGTTCTTTTTGACTCCAACGCTAAAAGTAAAGAGCCACTATCTTTTGTGATGTATATTCCGCAATTTATCATTTTACATCTAACTTAACTTCATTGAAGAGTCCCGCATTTATCGTTTTGTTGAAGATTTTAAAAAGCTGAATCAATCTAATATCTAAAGAAGCAATCCCATCTTTTATCTTAAACCCATTGGTCACATCATCCCCAATCATCCACAAAAGGTTACCATCACAACGAAAAGCAAATTTTGTATGAAAATGGTCACTCTTTCCGATATACCAAATAAAATAGCCATTGGGATAAGTAAGTGTTAGCATATCATCTAAAAAATCCAAATCCTCTTTTGAAGTCACTTGCGGGATGTGTGGAAAAAGTTTTTTAAGGCTGTAAAAGGGTAAAAATGGACGGTCGAAGTCTGGATTGTTCATATTTATCATGATATAATCTTCAAACCATGCTCTTTTATCATCTGTTAAGATAAGCACCGCTTGACAATTTAAAATCTTAACGATAGCCCTCTCTATGAGAGGAACCCAATCGTATCGATACTCTTCAATCCAAGAAAAACTGGAATCCTCCATACGAATCGCATCAAGAGTCCAGTCTAAGAGCTTTTGCATTAATTGGACAAATC
>SDAZ01000076.1 GCA_006212005.1 Sulfurovum sp.
CAAAGCTTGTTGTGAGTCCATGATGATACTCTTTTATCACATTGCCATCTTTGATAATCTCAACAATCCCATTTCTTTTAGTCACTTTATCCGCCATGATAGGATTGTAACGACTAAATGCCCCTTTCAAATCTATCGGAATCTCAATCTCTCCAGCCGACCAGATAGGAAGTATGACCAACTCATCAACACCCTCAAAACACTCTATAAAGGCTTGAAGATTGTCCATGGTTCGACTATATTTGTGTGGTTGCCAAATCACTTGTAAACTATCAAGGTCTAAAAGTCTTTTATAAGTTTGTAGAGCTGAAATGGTTACTTTTATCTCTGTTGGATGGTGACCATAATCGTCGATAACGATTGAATTTTCATTGTTTTGAATGATATCAAATCGTTTTTTAATCCCTTTATAGTTGTGAAGATTTGCTTTTATCTCGTCGAGTTCATAACCAAGCTCAATCGCTCCTAAAATCGCCAAAGAGGCATCAAGTGCGATATGGTCTCCAAATCCAAAAACTTCAAATGAACCTAAATCTTTCAATTCAAATCTAGTATAAGGCTTTTCGTGAACGATAACCGACTCGATATTTTTGATATCAAGTGATGGATAAAGTTTTATCGACTCCATCTCTAAAGAGCTTAAAAATTCATCTTCAGCATTGATGACGCGTATTTTTGCTAAAGCCAAAAAATTTCGATAAGCGTTATAAAATCGCTCTTCATCATATTCATAATATTCCATGTGTTCAGGTTCGACATTGGTTACAATCGCAAGATGTGGATTTGAATTTAAAAAGCTCTCATCACTCTCATCAGCTTCAAATACAACTCTATTATTATCAGCATGTCTAACATTTGAACCAAACTCTTTACTAATCGCACCAATAAGTGCATTGCTTTGTGGGATGATAGATGAAAGAATCGCTGAAGTTGTACTTTTACCATGTGCGCCACCAACAGCGTAAACTTCTTTATCATTCAAGATAAATTTTAAAGCCTCTTTTCTTGAAAGAATATTTAATCCCAACTCTTTAGCTCGTTTATACTCTACATTGTTAGCTCTTACAGCAGCAGAATAGATAACCATGTCAGCTCCATCGACACTATCACTATGATGAGGAATCGTGATTTTCGCATCAAAATTCATCCCTAAATCATCTGTAATTTCACTTTGACGCATATCTGAACCACTTATCTCATAGCCCTCTCGTTTTAAAAACTTAGCCAATGCAGATAGACCAATCCCACCAATTCCTATAAAATGTACTCTCATATCAATCCTTTTTTGCAAATTTTTTAATCTCAATTTCTAACTGAGCGATATCATTTGCAAAGACTTCCAAAAGTTCTTCATGAGTATTTTTGAAGTTAGTGATAAAAAATGGAAACTCACTACTCTCATTTAAAACATGCTCTCCATCTACAAAACTGGCGATAAACTCCTCAAAACCATTACCACTGTGGATGATAGAAGCGTGAATCATCATCGCATCTTGAAGCATTTTATGGTTTATCATGTGATGAAGCACCAAAAAAATCTCTTTAGAACTCTTCATATCATGCTCACTCCATCGTTGAATCCCATACTCATAGATAGCTCTAGCCACAGAAGCATCTTCTTCATTGGTCATATCAAAAAGCTCAAAAGCTGTCAATTTGTCACTCAATTTATCAAAAGAAGTATTGACGATAAAAGTAAAAATCTCATTAATCACCTCATCATCACTCTCCAGCACAAGTTTAACATCCAAAAGTTTATAGCCCATCGCTACACTATCTTGGATTCTCATCTCATTTTCCAATTGCTCCATGTTTGCTAAAAACTCTTTATCTTTTTTTAGTGCCTCTATGTCTATCTCATTTTGTTGCATTAGTTTATCTCCTTTAACGCTTGTTTTATCCGTTGTAACGCCTCTTTGGTTTTATCTGCTTCGTACACTAAAGCCAATCTTACATAACCTTTTCCAGCTCCCTCTCTACCCAAAAAACTACCTGCTAAAACTTTTAAGTTATAGTTTTGGTAAAGTTTTCGTGTAAACTCAAGCTCATCTTTAACCTCTAGCCAGATGTAAAAAGTGGCTTTTGGGGTTTGGATATCTAAAATCTCTTTTGCAAGAGCAAAATTTTTAATATATTTCTGCCTAAAAACATCTACATGACTCTGCTCACTCCAAGCCACAGCTGAAGCATATTGAAGTGGAAGTGGCAATGCTGTTCCAACATAAGTTCTATATCTCATATACGCTTTTAAAATCTCTTTATCCCCAGCTATAAATCCACTTCTAAGACCTGGTGCTGAAGAGCGTTTGGAGATAGAGTTGATGACCAAAACATTTTTAAACTCACTATTTCCAACTTCCATACTTGCATTTAAAAGTGACGGTAATGGTTCATCAAGATATAAGTCGATATAACACTCATCATTTAAAAGTACAAAATTGTATTTAAGTGCCAATTTAACCCACTTTTTTAACTCTTCAAATGCCATAACCGCAGAGGTTGGATTGTTTGGAGAGTTTAAAATAACCAAATCTACATTTTTAAGTTCTTCTTCATCGATGGTAGGGGTAAAATTATTCTCTTTATTTAAATCAAAATACAATACTTCCGCTCGACTCGCAATCGCCGAACCCTCATAAATCTGATAAAATGGATTTGGAAAAATCATTGTGGGATGTTCAACATCGTGAAGTAAAAATTGTGGAAAATTGAAAAGAACCTCTCGTGTTCCGAAAGTTGGGATTATCTGTGAACTCTCCAATGACAAATCAAAACGGTTTTTTAGATAAGTCAAAATCCCCTTTTGCAAAATTTCCTCACCAGCAGTTGCGGGATATTTGTTTAAAAGAGATGAGCGTTGACATAGTTCATCTAAGATAAATTGTGGTGTCTCAAATTGAGGCTCACCAATCGTTAAGCTCAAAGGGGTGTAGTCACTAGAGGGTGTTATGTCCGACAAAAGAGAGTTTAACTTCTCAAATGGATATGTTTCAAATTTCAAAATATGACCTATTTTTTAGGTGATATTATACTCAAAGAGCCTTTAAGAGGTGGTTAAGTGGTTTGGGGTTTTGTTTGAGATAAATGAGTGGTTAGCTTTAATCCCACAAAATCTTACTTGACTTAATAAAAAATGAAGATAAATGAGAGTAATATTTTAATAGAAAATCCCTTGAAAGTATTTTCACATATTTTAACCTGAAAAAAAGAGTGATTTTTGAAAAAAATTCACAATTCAAGGATAAAAAAATGAGTGTACAACTCAATTTGGATGTTAATGAAATGGTGCATATTGTGCAAAAAGGCGAAACTTTAAGCTCAATTGCTAAGATTTATAAGACGACTTATCAAAAGTTGGCAGAGACAAATGAAATAGCCGAGCCTTATACTATTTTGGAAAAACAGGGTATAAAAGTTCCCATCCCACGATATACTGTTAAAAAAGGAGATACTCTCTCTTCTATTGCTAAAATTTATGGTACAACTTACCAAAAATTGGCTGAGTATAATAAGATATCCACTCCATATAGCTTAAAAATTGGACAAGTTTTAAATCTTATACAGGTTTTTGATGCTATTTTACAATTTGTTGATACGGAAGAGTTTCCAATGTCATTTACAGATTATATTTTACATCTTGAAAATGATATTGAAGTAGTTGGTACTACTGATGATACAGGTTTGAGTCAAAGAATTACAACTAGCATGGAAGTTGGAATTATTAAGTTTGATTTTTTGATTGAAGAAGCTATTATTGCAATGGAGGATTTAATATGAGTGAGATAAAAAATATTGAAACAAATAGAACGAAAAATTCCAAAGAAATAGTAAAAATTAGTTTGACAGATAAAACGAATGAACGAACAAAGTATATTCGAAATAGAGTAAAATTACTATTAGATAATCCAAAAGTTTTACCAAAATATAAAAATGTTCTTTTAAGGTTATATAAAAAAAATGCTATTTATTATACAGATGAGTCAAGTGCAATGGCTACGGATCGCAATGGAAATAAAATTATAGGTAATTTTTTTGGAACAGCAGATCTTCGTACAAACAGAATAAGGATTACAGGACTTGCCTGGGAATCAATACAATATAGAGGAGAACCTAGTCTCGAAGCAGAAATTGACTTTATTTTATTACATGAAACTAATCATTTAATTTTGAAAACAACTCAACATATTAATGGTTATGAAAATTTCAATAAAGAAATAAAAGATATGAATTTTTGGACTTATTCTGAAAAGCAGGAAATTTAATATGTTGAGTATTAAATTAGTTATCTATTTGCTTCTTGTTTCATTGTCTTTTAGTGATAATTTTAAATTAGATAAAAAAGGAAATTCTAGATTTAAAGTTTCCAAGATAATTAAAGTAGTAGATAATAAAAGACAAAATGTTGAGATTATAAATGATATGCAATATTCTCCAAATGCTAAATATATAGCTGTTGTGTATGATATAAGTAATCATCTAAATATTTATGATGTTAAAACGACAAAATTGATTCATCAATTTAGTATTGAAAGGAAAAACCTTAAAACGCATAGTCAAGAAAATGCTTTTACAAGCTTAGCTTATTCATCAGATAGTAAAATGTTAGCTATTGGTGGGATGTTAGATAGAATTATATTATTGGATAGTTCTAGTGGAAAATTAGTTAAAGAATTCTTAGTATTTGAAAAAGGGCGTATTCCCATAAATTCTTCAAATGAACTTATTCCTTTACAATCTATTAGCAATATAAGTTTTTCATCAGATAATAGTAAAATTATGGCATACTCTGAGAATAGTGTATGTATTTGGGATGTTTCAACAGGAAAACTCATTAAAAGATTGTATGGAGATAGTTATGTAGATTCTTTCACTCCAATTTTTTCTCCAATAGGCGATAAAATTTTTATCCCAAACACTAAAGATAACAATTCGAGTTATAAAGCAAATATAACAATTTTTGATACTAATTCTTATCAAAAAATCAAAATATTAAATGCTCATAACAGCTCTATAAGTTCTTTGACATTTGGAAATTTTAAATCTATCTTAGCTTCATCTTCAATTGATAATAGTATTAAAATTTGGGATACACAAAATGGAAAATTGCTCAAAACTATAAAAAATACAAAAAATATTGTTGGCATAGAGAAAATTTTCTTCTCATATGATAATAAACAACTTTTAAGTTTAGACGATAGAGGGTTTATAAATATTTTTTCTATGAAAAATGGGGAAACTTTATATAAATTTAAACCTCATAAGAATGATGTTGACAATATGGAGTATTCTCCTAATAGTAAATCTATTGCAACAAGCAGTAGAAATATCATAAAGATTTGGAAGTAGATTTGATTGTAAAAATGGGAGTTTTCACAAACTTCCTATTTTTGTAGCCGTTAGGAAAATATACTCTCTTCCTGTGATGGTGATTCTAAAATTTTTCTTTTGAAGATATTTTTTAGCGAAAATTACATCTTTATAGATAAGTGACATCTCCGAATAGTTATAATTCGGTGCAACAGCTCCATAAATCAGCTCTCCATCTATCCATCTTGAATTTGGAAAGCCTAAAATCATTGCTCCATTTTCACAAAGATAATTTCGTACAAGATTTATTAAGAGCGTATGATAATCTATATTTGGGGATTGAAAAGTTCCGATTGAGATGATTAAATCTGATTTTTCAAGTTGAAGTTCATCTAAAGCATTGATATCGTGTGTGAAAAATTTAATATTTTCATACTTTTCAAATCGCTTTCTTGCTACCTCAATCGCACTTGCACTAAAATCAACCCCAATCATATTGATATCTTTTGCATTATCCAACATCGATACGATAAGTTCAAACTCATCACCTTTATTGATACCAAGATTGAGGATATTGTTTCGATTTTGGATTTTGACACTTTGCAGAGCCTTATGATAGGCGTTTAAAAAAGTTGGCTCTTCATTTTTGTTGAGATGAAAGAAAATAGAATCAGCACCATATTTTTCATTTTTTTGTATTGTCTGATAACTATGAAAAGAGTGGTGGATATTTATCTTTTGAAAAGTTATCTCAACTATCAACTCATTTATCATCTTTGGAGTAAGCATACGACAAAAAAGTAACTCTGCCAAATTTACCCAAACTTTATATCCTCGATAAAGATACGCAACATCTTCAATGATAATCTTTTCTCCACTATAAGCACCGATATGGATATCTGGATTTAAGACTTGAAAGCTGATTGTATCGTGAGTGGTGAGTTGAACTTTTAGCTCATTTAAAATCTCTAATAAGCTTTGTTGTGTAAAAATGAGACTTTTTATCGCACTATTCACTTTCAAAAACTCCACCCAATATAGCGTTTTTTGATGCTCCTGTGACCTCTTTCAATGCTACACTTTGGCGATTTACTCTTTTATAAGCTAACCATGCAAATATCATCGCTTCTAAAAAATCACTATCCACACCATATTTTGTAGTATCTTGGATGTGACAATCTGGAAGTAGGGCTTGAAGTGTTTGCACAAAAAAGCTGTTTTTAGCTCCACCACCACAAAGAAGAAGTGTTGGCATTTTAAACTTTTTAGCTTCTAGTGCGATAGAGTTTGCTGTCAAAAAAAGAAGGGTTCGTTGCACATCTTGAGGCTCGATTGGTTTAAATTTTTTAAGATGGTGTTCTATCCATTCGAGATTAAAATACTCTCTACCTGTGCTTTTTGGGTACTCTTTTAAAAAATACTCATCGCTTAAAAAACTTTTGAGTAACTCATGGTGCAATGCCCCACCTTTTGCCCATGAACCATCTTTATCATAACTTTTATTTTGATGTTTAGCTATCCATAAATCCATCAAAACATTTCCACATCCTGTATCAAAACCGATGATTTTATCCTCTTTTAAAATCGTAATATTTGCCATGCCTCCGATATTGACAACTCCACAAGGCTCTAAATGATTAAATGCAAAATGATGAAAAACAGGAGCAAAAGGGGCTCCTTGTCCACCAAGAGCCACATCTTTTTGGCGAAAATCAGCTACAACTTTTATTTTCGTTTGTGTGACTACCACATTTGGATTGCCAAGTTGCATGGAAAAAGGGTAGGGTGAATTTGGTTCATGCCAAAGCGTTTGACCATGTAAACCGATAGCTTCGATATTCTCTCTATGGATATTATTTTCTTTTATCATCTCATTTATCGCATCACTAAAAAGTAAGGCTAGTTTGATATCTATCTGACCTATCTCTTTTAGTGTCCCACCATTTGAGATAAGTTTTAGGCACTCTTGTTTTAACTCCGTTGAAAAAGGATACTCAAAAGATGCCATGAGGGTACACCGTTTTTCATCAATCTCACAAAGAGCCACATCTACGCTATCCATACTTGTTCCGCTCATCACGCCGATAAATTGCTTACGCATGGTTATCATCTGTTTTCTTTTTTACCTATGAGCATGATTCCAAATGAGACAATTGTACCTATAATAATCTGAAGTGAAAAGTTGATATCAAAATTCCAAAGAGCTTTGGTAATAGCTGGTTGCAACAAAAGTACTGTTAAAAATCCACCAATGAGTGCCACTCTTACGGTTGTTTCATTTCCTCTATCGGTAAAGAGTGCGACGCCAAAAACACCCAAAAGCCCAGCATAAGCAAATACCATAACGCCCAATGCAAAATCAAGAAGTGGGATATCACTAAGTCTTTGCCAATAATAACTCAAAATTGCCATCAACGAAAGAAGTATAGCAAACAAGAGTACACCCATTTTAGAAGCATGAAGATAATGTTCCTCGCTTTTGCCTTGAAATTTAGGTTTATAGATGTCGGTAACCGCCACAGAAGACATAGCCCCTAAAACTGAACTCGTACTTGTAAAAGTAGTTGCAACTACACCAATTGTGGCTAATGCTTTAACTCCATCTGGTAGCTCATGAAGGATATAGGTCATGAAAATAGCAATTTTCTCTCCTGCAAATTCTTGATTTACCTTACCTGCAAAATGTGAAATCTCTGGATGTTGGTAGTATAAATAGAGTAAAAGTCCGATGATAAGAAATAAAAATGAGGTTGGAATCGTGATAAGTATAGACACAAGAAGAGACCTTGCTCCTTCATTTTTATCTTTACAAGTTAAAATCCTTTGTGTCATATCTTGGTCAAGTCCATAGGCCGCTATATTTAAAAGAAGAAGTCCCGTGATTAACGCCCAAAAGTTATAACTTCCTGTAAGTGCAAAATCAATGATTTTAAGTTTTTCATCTTGTGCAAGGGTTGAGAAGATAATGTTAAAATCTCCCCCTAAAAGTGTAAAATAGAGGTGATATATGATAAATAACGCAGCTCCGATATAGATAATAACTTGAACGATATCTGCATAGATAATTGATTTAATCCCACCAAAGTACGCATATCCTAAACTTCCAGCCATCAAGATAACAATCGCTAAAATAATATGAAGAGGTGCAATATCGCTAAAAAGTATCATTGAAACCGCCAAAGCTCCGATGTAAAGTCTAGCTCCACTTGCAAAGAGTCGTCCAACTAAAAACATCGCTCCTGCATCTCTTTTTGCTCTTGGTGAGTATCGTTTTTCTAAAAGCTCATACACAGTAATCGCTCCTATTTCATAAAATCTAGGAACTAAAACTTTAGAAACTATCACAACGGCTAAAAGTGCTGAAAAGAAAAAGCCGATAAAAGTTAGATTGCCTTTATATGCCAAATCTGGAGCACCTAAAAATGTTGCTGCTGATTGAGAAGTGGCAAGAACGGAGATGGCAACTGCAAACATGGGAAGAGATTTCTCTCCCACAAAATAATCTTTACTACTTTTAACTTTAATGCGTGAAAGCCAAACGGTTGAGAGTATAACCAAAAGAAAATAACTTCCAAATATCGCCCAATCTAGGGTACTAAATGATGAATTCATGTTATTTCACACCTTGCAATTTCAAATCTTTTACACCATCTCTTACATCACTCATAAACTTATCCCCTGGGTCTTTTTTTTCGGTAAAGTAACTACTATCTTTTTCTAACCAACATTTTGTACCATTCATATCGCCATATTCATGGTGTC
>SDAZ01000077.1 GCA_006212005.1 Sulfurovum sp.
TTGGTAAAGTCATTAAAGCTACTTCGATTGGTGGTTTTCTCGTTAAACTTAAGCTTTTTATTTTGGCTTATAGTCTTGATATGCTCTTTAAGTCATTAAGTTTTAACTAGCAATTTGGGTTAAATGAATAAAGTGATACTTTAAAGAAGCTTTTTTGCCTAAGGTATCGCTTATAGCTCTCTATTTAAAAATCCCACAAATTCATCTTTTTATTATTAGAACACGCTTTATTTAGCAATTTTTTATATTTTTTAGATATAATAACCCCCTCTTAAAATTATTTTAAGACTGCGTGAAGAATCTTTCAGTAAGATTAGCACCTGTTTTACTCAAAGGTTGGTTTTTTAAATCTCACTAAACCATACGCAAATAAAAGGTGCATACAAAAAAAAGAGGAGATAACCAATGAAGGTTAGACCATCAGTAAAAAAAATGTGTGATGATTGCAAGATTATAAAAAGAAAAGGTATTCTTAGAGTAATCTGTACTAATCCAAAACATAAACAAAGACAAGGATAATTATGGCTCGTATTTCAGGGGTTGATTTACCGAAAAAAAAGAGAATGGAGTATGCTTTAACATACATCTTTGGTATAGGTCTTCATACATCAAGAAAAATCCTTGATGCAACAGGTGTTGACTACAATAAAAGAGTTTTTGAACTTACAGAAGCTGAAGCTGCTTTGATTCGTAATGCTATTCAAGACAATTTTATGGTTGAGGGTGACCTTAGAAAAAAAGTTGCTATGGATATTAAAGCACTTATGGACTTAGGAAGTTACAGAGGTCTTAGACATAGAAAAGGCTTACCAGTTCGTGGACAAAAAACGAAAACCAATGCGAGAACTCGTAAAGGTAAAAGAAGAACTGTTGGCGCAGCGTAAGGGGATAGGTAAAAATGGCTAAGAAAAAAGTTAAAAAAAATATTGCAAAAGGTGTAGTTTATGTGGCTGCTACCTTTAATAATACTGTAATTACAGTAACTGATGAGATGGGAAATGTTATTTGTTGGAGTAGTGCTGGTGCATTAGGATTCAAAGGAAGTAAAAAATCAACTCCTTATGCGGCTCAACAAGCTGTTGAGAGTGCTTTAACAAAAGCAAAAGAGAATGGAATTAAAGAAGTTGGAATCAAAGTCCAAGGTCCTGGTTCTGGTAGAGATACTGCTGTTAAAGCTATCGGTGCTGTTGAAGGAATCAGAGTAACTTATCTTAAAGATATCACTCCTTTAGCACACAATGGTTGTAGACCTCCGAAACAAAGAAGAGTTTAATCTCTTTTACAAACTGTTACACAGATACAGTACGAAATAATTGATAAAAGGTAATAAGTAATGGCAAGATATAGAGGTCCAGTTGAAAAATTAGAACGAAGACTTGGTGTTGACCTTGGATTAAAGGGTGAAAGAAGACTTTCAGGTAAAGATGCTCTTTCTAAAAGACCTTTTCCACCAGGGCAACATGGGCTAAGAAGAACAAAGATTAGCGAGTATGGTACTCAGCTTCAAGAGAAACAAAAAGCTAAGTTCATGTATGGTGTGAGCGAAAAGCAATTTAGGTCAGTATTTAAAGAAGCTGCAAGAAGAGATGGAAATACAGGAAATATCCTTATCCAACTTCTTGAGCAAAGACTTGACAATGTTGTTTATAGAATGGGATTTGCTACAACAAGAGCATCTGCTAGACAACTTGTAACTCATGGTCACATTTTACTTGATGGAAAAAAAGCAGATATTCCTTCAATGAAAATTAAAGCAGGTCAAAAAATTGAGATTAGAGAAAAAAGTAAAAACAATAATCAAATCTTAAGAGCAATAGAGCTTACGAACAGTACAGGTATCGTTGAGTGGGTTGATGTAGAAAAAGAGAAACTTTTTGGAATCTTTACTAGAATTCCAGCAAGAGAAGAGATTTCTATTCCAGTAGAAGAGAGACTCATTGTTGAGCTTTACTCAAAATAGTAAGTAGAGGCAAATAAATGAGAAAAATCAAAATAGCACCATCACTTCCAACAAATGTTGAAGTCAAAGGTACAGAGGCAAACAAAGCTACGATTGTAGCGTATCCATTTGAAACGGGATATGCTATAACTTTGGCACACCCATTAAGAAGACTTTTGCTTGGTTCTTCGATTGGTTATGCACCAATTTCTCTTAAGATAGAGGGTGCTTCTCATGAGTTTGACTCTATTAGAGGAATGCATGAAGATGTAGCTTTATTTATTATCAATCTTAAAAACATCAGATTTAAACTTGATGAGGGTGTTGAGAGATTGGAAGTGAGCTACAACTTTAATGGTTCTAAAAAAACGATTATCGCTGGAGATTTGGTAACTGAGGGTGTATCTATCGTTAATCCTGACTCTTTTTTAGCAACACTAAATGAGGATGCTGTTCTTAACTTTACGATTGTTATCGCTAAAGGTATTGGATATGTTCAGAGTGAAGATTTAAGAGACGAAGTAGATACAAATTCAATTGCATTGGATGCGTTTTTTACACCAGTTACAAGAGCTAGTTATCATATAGAAAATGTATTGGTTGAAGATAATCCAAATTTCGAAAAAATTGTTATGGAGATAGAGACAGATGGGCAGATAACTCCTGTTGATGCGTTTACAAATGCGTTGGAGATTATGTACACTCAATTGTCTGTATTTAATGGCGTTTTAGATGTTGAAATCAATTCAACAGCGGTAAAAAAGCCTAACGATGATGGTGAGTTCAAGATTTTACTTGAGCCTATCGAATCTTTAGGTCTAAGCGTTCGTTCATTTAATTCACTTGACCGTTCAGGCATAAAATTTGTCGGTGAATTGGTTCTTATGAGTGAAAATGACATTAAAAATATTAAAAATCTAGGTAAAAAATCTCTTGATGAAATATCTGATTGTATCTTAAACTTGGGATATGGTGGAGATTATGAGTTACCAGACAATGTTAGAATAAATCTTGTTAGAAAACTAGAGCAACTTAAAGGAAATATATGAGACACAGAAATGGATATCGCAAATTGGGAAGAACTTCTTCTCACAGAGCAGCTCTTTTAAAAAATCTATCTATTGCTCTTATTACTAATGGTAAAATTGAGACAACAGTTCCAAAGGCAAAAGAGCTTAGAGGTTTTATTGAAAAACTTATAACAAAAGCAAGTTCAGGTGATTTAAATTCACATAGAGCTGTTTTTGCTGTGCTTCAAGATAAAGTTGCTACAAATAAATTGGTTACTGTTATCGCACCAGAGTATAAAGAGAGAGATGGTGGATATAGTAGAATTACAAAAACTCGTACAAGAGTTGGAGATGCTGCCCCAATGGCACTTATTGAGTTGATATAATTCAACTCATTTCTTAAAAAACTCTTCTAATTTTAGAAGAGTATCTTTCTTTTTTATACTAATTCTAAAACTTTAAATCAAATTTAAAATAATATAAAATAATTAATTCTAAATATTTTTAATATTTTTTTAATCTTTATTAACATATAATCATCTTAAGCTTGATAATTTTTATATCTACAAAAGCAAGTAGCTTTGGGGAAGTAATATTTATTTGAGTTCTTTTTACAACAACAAAGGAGTTTTCATGGTTCAAAATGCGACATTTAAAAGTAAATTTATAGGTTTTATAGCTTGGTTGCTTCATAAAAAACTAAATAAAAGTACCCCAAAGATACAGATTTTTTTAAAAAAATAATATATCAGGTAAAAAATATTATCTCTAATTTAGAGTTTAAATTTTATGGAGAATGCTCTTTTTAGAATAAAGAGTAAATAAAAATAACTAAAAATTTATATTAAGAAAATATTAAATATTATGATTTTATAGTTATTTTTGCAAACTTTAATTTTATTTTAATAATTATTCTATTATAATTATTTTAAGGTTAATGTTTATTTTAGCATTAATGGTTGGTTTTACGGTTTTATTAGGTTTTGTCATGTACAATGTTTTTGTTTAAAATGGAGGTTTTAATATGGGACAATCGGCAGTTAAAGGTGTGTTTATGAACTTGTTAACCAAGCTTCTAAGCAAAGAGATTAAACCAGAGTGTTCAAAAATACAGGTTTTTCTTACTCGCTTAGTTTAAATTATTCCTAAGAGGCTTATGTCTCTTTTGGATAAAACTCTATCTTTTCCACTCATTAATAAGCGTAAACTATTGACAACTGATGTAAAATATCGTATAAGGTTATTATAAATAAATTTAAAAGAACAAGGATTTAAATTGATTCCTTTTAGTGATGAAGAGCTTAAACCAGCTGTTCTAAATGTAGTCGAAAAAATAAGACCCTCTATCAAGCTTGATGGTGGGGATATAAAACTAATTAATATTGTAAACGGTGTTGTATTTGTTCAGCTCCAAGGTGCTTGTGTTGGTTGTGGAAGTAGTACGGTGACTATAAAATATGTGGTTGAGAAAAATATGAGAGCGTTTATTCACCCTGAAATCGTGGTGAAAAATGTTCCTCATGGATTTGAAGATAGGTTGGATGAAATAGTATGATGATAAAAAATAGCTCCGATAAACTTCTTAATCGTGCTGAAAAACAGTTTAGTGTTGGCGATTATAAAGAAGCTTTGACTACATATGGTTTGATTTTGACAGAATCTCCAAATCATGCTGAAGCTAAAATTGGAGCTTTTTTATGTGATATTGGACTCGATAATGACGATGAGGCTCAGGCTCTTTTTGATTATTACACGATTATCAAAAATAGAGATGAAAATCCCAATCAGGCGATAAAAGATATTATCAATACCATTCATTCTCAAAAAGGCTTTGTTCAAGAGTTGATGAGACCACTTGAAGAAGATATTATGGCTATTAAGTATGATGATTTTATCAAAACTTTAGATAAAAATGGCAATTTCAAAGAGGCTTTGGAAAATATGATGTTTTCAACTAAGCTTATTATTTCCGAAAAAGATGAATATATCGATTTTATTATTAAACTTATTGAAAATAAATTTTTCTCATTGGCAGGGTCATTTTTAGATAGTTTAGTGGAACATTTTAGTAAAGATAAGGATATAATTCGACTTTATCAAATACTAAAAGAGAAGACTTCATGACAATAGAATATGGACAAGATGGATTTGGATTTATAACTGATGATACAAAAGCGATAAACAGCGAGAGTATCTTTTTATTGACTGCACAAAACACAAAATACTTTAATCTCCTTGAGACAAAACCTTCCTATATAACTCCTGATGAACTTATTAAAAAATGGCATTTAGAAGATTTAAAAGTTGTTGGTGTCACAGGAACAAATGGTAAAACCTCTACCACAGCAGGTATATACTCGTTTTTACTGGATTTGGGTTATGGGTGTGCCTTATTAGGAACTCGAGGTTTTTATGCCAACGAGAAGTGTTTGGAAGCTAAAAAGATGACCACTCCTTCGATATTTGAGATAATTAATGATATGAGATTGGCAAAAGAAAATGGTTGTGATTTTTTTGTGATGGAAGTTAGTTCTCATGCTATTGTTCAAAAAAGAATTGAGGGTTTAAAATTTGCCTTGAAGATACATACCAATGTAACAAGCGACCATCTTGATTATCATAAAACGGTGGAAGAGTATAGAGCGGTTAAGAGTCAATTTTTTGATGATGAGACGCCAAAATTGCTCAATAAAGATGAGATAGAGTTTATAACTTACAATTCAGTTAATGCTCAAAGTTATGGACTTGATAATCCTGCAACTTTTAAAGTTCAAGCATTTTCACTCAAAAATGGAATCACAGCAGGGATAAATCATTTAGGAGAAGAGGTTAGCTTTAGCTCTCCAATGGTTGGACTTTTCAATCTTTACAATCTTATGGCTGGAATCGGTGCGGTGAGTATGCTTACTTCTGCTCCATTGAGTAAGATTTGTGAAGTGGTTGAAAACTTTGGTGGTGTTGCTGGAAGAATGGAAGTTGTGAGTTCAAATCCTTTGATTATCGTCGATTTCGCTCATACAGATGATGGTATGCTTAAAGTATTTGAGAGTATGAAAGACCATGATATTGTGACAGTTTTTGGAGCTGGTGGAGATAGAGATAAACTCAAACGACCTTTGATGGGTGCTGTGGCTTCAAGATTTGCTAAAAAGATTTATGTTACTAGTGACAATCCACGAAGTGAAGAGCCAGAAGTTATCATTAAAGAGATTTTAGCAGGAATCAAAGACCAGACTCACACAAGAGCGATGGTTGATAGAGCATTTGCGATAAGTGAAGCGATGAGAGAGTTACAAAGTGGTGAAGTATTGCTTATCTTAGGTAAAGGCGATGAGGATTATCAAGAGATAAAAGGTGAAAAGTACCATTTTGATGATAGAGAGATAGTGAGAAAAATTTTAAAAATGAGTGAAAAGATTTAAATGTTTATCAATCCGAACCTTAGTCCCAAAGAGATAAGTATCATCGTGCATAAAGCTACAGAGATGCCGTTTAGTGGTAAATTTAATACCTATAAGATGGATGGGATTTATCTTTGTAAAAATTGCGGTACAGCTTTGTATCGTAGTGATGATAAATTTAATAGTGGTTGTGGTTGGCCTAGTTTTGATGATGCGATAGATGGAGCTGTCAAAGAAGTGATGGATAAAGATGGACGAAGAGTTGAAATAGTTTGTAGCTCTTGTGGTGGACATTTAGGACATGTTTTTAAAGGTGAGGGATTTACGCCAAAAGATACTAGACATTGTGTTAATTCGCTATCTTTGGAGTTTGAGTCAAACGAATAAATTTTTTTTTGTTTAAATAGTGAGTTAAATCTTAACAGTTGTTTGTTTTCTTATAAAATTATTAATTATTATCGTTATAAAAAGTGAAGTCAAACTTTTTCAAAGTAAAAATCTATTAATATGTTAAAAAACAAAAGGCAATAGATGAAAAAACAATTGATGATTTTTGTATTCATATTTTTACTACTATCTTTGGGGGTTCATAGCGATAAATGGTTTAGTATGCCACTTGAGCATATCTCCCAACTTCCAAGTTCAACTGGTTATGGGATGGGTGCATTTCATCCTATTGGTTTTACGATTTTAGCGTTCGCTCTATTTTCATTTTTTGCATTTATCTTTAAAAAAGTAAAAAATATTTTTATAAAAAGCAATTGATATGATTCGTAACTTTTTACTTTTTGGGCTTCTTTCTGTTGCCCTATGGGCAGACCTTCCTCCTTCACTTCTCAATAAAATTGACCCTATTGGATTTCCAAAAGAATCTCTTAGTATCTATATAAGAGATGTTAGTTCATATGAGCCATTGGCAACTCTCAATGAGTTAACTTCAAGAACACCAGCCTCTGTTGAAAAGCTTCTCACGACATACACAGCGTTGCTGGAGTTGGGTGAGGGGTATCGATGGGAAACGAAAATATATCATGATGGAGTTATCGAAAATGGTCTTTTAAATGGAAACCTCATCATAAGAGCTTCCGGAGACCCGACTCTTAGCACAGCAGATGTTGCTCGTATCGTAGAGCAGATAAAAGCGTTTGGGATATATAAGATAAGTGGAAATGTTATCGTAGATAGAACTTTTTTTGATGTCCCAACAGATAACAGTTCAAATTTTGATGAAAATCCTTACGACCCTTACAATGCAATGCCTGATGCTATGATGTTTAATGAAAGAGTGGTGAAGTTAAGAGTTGTTCCTAAAGAGGGTGGTGGGGCTGATATCTTGCAAGATTTTGCAGATAGAAGTTTTGGCATACAAAATCACATCATCTCTACAAATGAACCGTGTGAGGCTAAAAACTCAACGCCAAATGTCAATATCAATAACTTAGGTGAGTATAGTTCTATTGATTTAGGTGGATATTTGTCGGTAAATTGTGGGACAAAAACTGTTTCAAAAGTTCTTTCTCAACCTTATAAATCTTTTTTCCATGCTCTTGAAGATGGTTTTGTGAAAAATGGAGTGGAGTTTAAGGGGCTTTTGGAGATAAAAGTGCCTCAAAGTGCGAAATATCTCTTTTCTCACTATTCTAAGCCACTTATCGAAATATTAGCTCAAACCAATAAGCCGAGTAATAATCTTTTGGCAAGACAAATTTTCTTGACTTTAGGTACAAATAAATTTCGCCAAGTGAGCAATATTGAGCTTAGTCGTCAAGCGTTACAAACAACTCTTATCGGTCGTGGTTTGGTTGAGGGGGAGCTTTTTGTAAATAATGGTTCTGGACTTTCACGAGATTCGATTTTGAGTGCGAAAACTTTGGCAAATGTTCTTCATGACGGTGCGTCCAATCGAGGATGGAGAGAGACCCTCTCTGTGGCTGGAGTTGATGGGACACTTAAGAGTCGTTTTAGTTCAAGTATTGCAAAATCAAAAGCGTGGATGAAGAGTGGAACGATAAAAAATGTGACCAATCTCGCTGGGTATGTAGAGGGTAAATCTGGAAAATTGTATGAGGTGGTTATCTTGTGCAATAATCCTCAAACTTCAAATGGAAAAATGGTAGCCAATAGTGTTGTGGAGTGGGTTGCTGGTGAGCTTTAGGTGTAAACTAGCATTAATTCTAAAAAGACTATAATATTTCCAATCAAATTAACTTAAAATAGAAGGGATAATATTATGGTAAAATATTCGCAAAATGAACTTTTTTCGATAACCGATTTTACTAAACAACTAAGTAGTCTTTTAAAAAATGTTAAGAATAATACTATTGAGAAGATAGGTATTTTAAAAAATAATCACCTTGAAGCAGTGGTTTTATCAACACAAGAGTATGCTAGATTAAAAAAAATCGAAGAAGAATCTCTCAATCAAAAATGGATATATTGGAGAGATGAAGAGTTAGATAATTTCGGGAAAATTGCTATTGGTTTAAGCCGTCATGATTATGATGATGAGGATTATTCACAATGGTAGGAGGTAAGTACCTACCCAAATCTAATTTCAAAGAAAATAATACTACAATTAGAGCATGAAAAAGATAGAAGAACTAAACGAAGAAGATAAAAAAACGCTAGAGGATATTTTTAAAAATTATCCAACATT
>SDAZ01000078.1 GCA_006212005.1 Sulfurovum sp.
ACTCGGAGATTTCGAGTTGAACTGAATCTTACCGTTACCCTTCAGACCTACGGTAGCAAAAGCACCTTCAGTCGGGAAGAGAATCGGGAACACGTCGAATTTCGCACCAGAGCCAATAGTACCAGTGTACTGCAGACTTCCTACGTATCCGGTCGGAACAGTAGCACCGGCCTGACGATAAGAGACGGCAGATTCAGCTTCGATGAAACGAACTTCATGCATTGCACCAACTTCACCTTCAGCAATGGAACCAGCATCGGCGTACTTGTGAACCGGAATGAACACGAATTCCTTCTCGTAGCTTGCACCACGGGTTAGAATTTCAAGGTCCGCTTTGACATCTGCACCGATAACGGCATAGTAAGCCTTGGCGACCGGAGTCGTACCAATCTTGGTAGCACCAGAAACCATGGAAGTGTTCTTCTTGGCACGGTTGCGAACAAGCTTGCGAACAGCACCACGCACGAGGTCGTAGCTGACTTTGTAAGCAGAGTCAGTAGAACCGTCAGCAGCTACGCCAGTACCAATAGTACCCAGAGAAGTAGCCACACCAGAGTACATGACAGTGCCGGTACCCAGCATATCCAGTTGCAGAAGGTCTTCCCAACGCTCGTTAGCCATTACGCCCAGTTCTTCACGATAGCGAACCTGAATGGCATCTTCAGAGAACAGATCAACTTCATCAGTGTATTCCATCATCTCGCCGTAGCGGAATAGAGTGGTTTCCACAGTGATCTTCTTGAGCAAGCGCTGATTGACAGCACCGGCACCTTCGGCCAGGGAGGCGTTAGTCAGTGCAGTGTTAACTTCGTCCAGAGAACGAGAAGTCAGATAACCGTACTTGGTAAAGTCTGCAGTAATAGCACCGCTAGTATCGAATTGCTCGCGGTCGTACATATGCAGGAATTTGCTGATTTTGAAGGTTTTACCCATCTTGGTCGGCATATCTTTGCGGGAAGCAAACTGTTGATAGACGTTGACAGCGTTGGCAGCTTTGATGCCAGCACGATCGTAGAAATGAACAATGGTATTTGCACCGCCTGTAGCAGTACTGGTACCGTTACCATAAACATTAGTAGCCATTTGTGTTTCCTTTTTTAATTAATGTCTTTACAGGGTATCTTTAAGATTCTTGTACCATTCATTGAATGACTCATCAGAATCCTCTAGATAATCCGTTACCCCTTGAGGCTTGCTGGGACCCGGTTTCGTCGGGGCAGCAGCCTTTCGCTTTGCAGAAGCTTGTTCAGTAGCCTTGCGTTGAGCTTCCTGTCGCTTTACCTCTGCGACTTTCTGAGCTTTCTGCTGGGTTTCCTGTGCCCTTTTATTCGATTTCTCGACTTGCTGGGCATTACTTTCATGCTCGGCCAACTCTTTGAAGTACTCCTGAGCAGCTGACTTGTAGTAATCCAGATCAGAACGACGGCCACCTTCAAAAAGCTTCATTTTTTCAGCAATCGGCTGTACCTTGTCGTACATGCCTGTCTTGACATCCATGTGAAGCAGCTTGATCAGCTGGGGATCCTTTGACATCTCGCTCCATGAGTTGTCATCCCATTCGTTCGATAGAATCTTTTGAGTTACGCTGTACTCCTGGTCTCGACTGATCTCGTCCACAACGTCTTTGATCGCCAGAGTACCTTCGTCTCGACCATAACTTTTGGGTACGTAGCTGTTATCGTTGCTGTCCAAGTCGAGGGTGTCCACACCTGTTCGCTTAAGTACAGCGGCAATAGCCGCCTTATCCCCCTTCAGCACATCAATCATAAGACTTACATCGTTATGATTCAGTTTCGATTGCTCGATAGCATCAATGGTTTTTCTCCAAGGTTTGATCGCTTGCATCTTCCGGGTATAGTCCATGGCTTGGCCAAAGATTTTCGGAAATTGCTGCATGATCTCGTCCTGCGAGAACTCATATTCTTTGCCATTAGCACGATACTTCAGTTTCTGTGCTGGTTGCTTAGTTTCAGCAATATTCTCTGCCTGCTCATCAGTTTGTTCCTCATCTAGGTCAGCATCCCCGTCAGGACTTTCTTTCCCAGAATCAGAAGCCTCTTCGCCTGCTTCGTCAATCGCATCTTCTCCGCTAGTCAGATCGGAATCTTGAGAGTTATCAAGGTTTTCCAGATCATCCCCGGTAGCAGTCTCATCGACTACTGCCTCAAAATCTTCGGTGCTAATTTCTTCACCGCTATTCATATTCATTTTAGCGTCACGAAAAGCTGTTTCCAGCTCCTCGTCACTCATGTCGTATAGTGCATCACTCATCAATCAGCCCCTCACTCTTCGTCATCTTCCGGGGTCACCATGCTTTTGATGGTAATGAAGTAATCCTGCAGATTGGAAATTGCAATCAAGCGTTCCATAATTTCTGGGCGAGTACCTGTTTTGCGTACATAATCAGTTGCAAGCATACTGGTCTGGTTAACCGCAAAATCTTTAAAATAGCCTTCAAGAACCAGCTTCTGGAAATCTTTGTTATCTTCCAGGCGTTCGAGGCATTCTTTCATACTTAACCAATACTGGTTTTCAATTTCAATCAGTTGATTATCAGTTGCAGGAGTGTTCATTCAGAGTTTCCTTAATTGTTGATAAGTTAAAGTTAATAGACAATTTATACTGTCCCATAGTTATTTTAAATACTTCTAATTAAATGTCAATAATTATTTGTTTTTAGGTTTCTTACACTTTCCCTGAGTCATCTTTTTTCCTTTTTTCTCTTTTTTAATCTCAGCATAATGGTGAATGACATTTTGTCCTTCCCCATTACCGTAAGTCTGTGCCAATCCCTGCTCCATATTACACCATAGCTGATGCAGCAAGACCTTCAGGTCCGATAGCGGTATTACCCATGCCCTGTGGTTTTACCTGCGCCTGCCTCTGCATCGTCCTGAGAGCTTCCTCTACCATCTTGGCAGGAACACCAGCAGCCACCAGGTCTTCGGGAGTAACGCCCTGCATAAGCAACATAACCAATTCTTCCATAGTCGGCATTTGTTGACCTGCATTACTTGTACCTACTTCTGTTGCTTGTTGTGCTAATCCTTCGTTCATATTTTCCTCTCACATGTTTTCTAATATTTAATGACAACGATTACTTTTATAGCTTCGTTGTGTACTGTGCCCTATCCTTGTCTTTCTGCATGGCCTCAAAAGCCCTTTCATCAAGACGGGCCTTATGGCGAATAACTTCCATATCTAGGGCCCGTTCATGATCAACTCCTGCATCCATCTGCAGGAATGTCATGTCTTCGATATCTGCCTTACTGTGGAGCACTCGGGTCTGAGCTTCGTCTTTCATGGCTCGAGCTGTCTTCATACGCTGATCTACCGCATTTTCTTCAGCAATGGACTGATTACGGGTAATCTCAGATTGAAGCTTCATGTTTTCCAGTTGAAGACGTTGAATTTCCAGTTGCTTGAGTTGTTCCTGCATAGGGTCTTGTTGCGGCTGGTGGGAACGAATTTTCTCCGCCTGATCCGGCATACGAGACAAATCGAGTACCTGAGCCATTAGCTCTTTGGTAATCTCTGGATCGATGTTGTTACCTAGGGTTTGAAGAAGGAAGCTCAGTTCTTGTGCCTTGGCTGCTTGATCTTCTGCCGTGGCAATGGTCAAATCGATGTCGATCTTGCCGTCCAGATCATCCTTGCGGATAGGAACAAATTGATCATTGGTAATACGCACCACTTCTTCATCTTCGAGGAACTCGCTGTTATAAGACATCCATTTGCGAAGCATAGGTTTAACCAAGTTCTCGGCTATGTTTCTCACTAGATTCATGCGTCGTACAGAAGTCGCATCCATAGCACCCCTAGCTGCAGTAGCCGTAGAACCTAGGGAAGACCCATTGATACCTCCGCTGAAGCTCTTGGTACCTGTCAGGGACTCGATTTCATTATTCATTAGTCCGATAACATCAAATGCACTGTTAGGCAGACTGTTGTAAGAACCCTGCCAGAAGTCTTGAGGAGTTCCATTGAATTCAAAATTCTTGCCTTGTAACCATTTTTTACGGTTGACTTGATCCAAAGCTCCTTTACGAATACCGATTTGTCCATTGTTGGATTGGGCCATGTTATCAATGATGCCACGCAAGATGGCTGTTTTGATCTTTTGGTTATCTCCGATCAGTTCAGCATTAGCTTCTCCGTACATCTGGAAAGGCACGGCATTAAAAGGCACTACGATAAACGGAGGCTTGCCATCTGGGTACGGGTTGCTCTGAAGACGAATAATAGTATCGTTAACCCAAGAGCATACAATTGGTTCTGCAATGCCGTCTTCATTGACGTCATAATTGCCCCAGTATTCATATACAATGATTTTTTTGCGAGGATCATCTTCAAACTGGAATCGAGTTTCATCTTGTGGACGGTAATCATAATCATAAGTACCTGCACCCAGAGACTTAGAAACATTATCTAGATTCTTGTAACGTCCGTCTTTGCGTAGAGTGCTGATGTCAGTCTCATAGCGGTAGATGATGAATTGGCACTTGTCCATGTCATCTTCACAAGTAGGATCAATATAAATATCTTCATTACGACATACACGGGCTGTAGGTTGGTTCTTCTTGACCATAACCTGCTCGACTTCTTTAGTCGTAAGGTACTCTTCTCCAAACTCATTGACAGCAATGGTTTCCACTTCTGTCGTGACTTTCTCATCTTGGTAATCCCATCCCGCTTGGATAACTACCGTACCTTCTCGATCCAGTACCTTGATGGCTTTGGCCATAAAGTTGTACCTATCGAATTTCCTGCAGAATTGAGTATTGAGAAGAAGCTCGTTCTGTCGTGCAGCTTCCGCATCTTCAAAAGTAATAGGAAGGCACTTGACGATATTCGAACTACTGACAAAAGGATCGATAATACCGGCATGCTGCCATTCAGATTGTTTCTTGATATCCTTAGATACAATAGCGGACTTGCCTTCTTGTTCGTTACCGTAAGGTCTTCCGTCAAACTGAGAGATATACTCGAGACGTTTCATGTCCCAAGTTTTCTTCAAAGGTTCTGCACTCTTGCGGTCTGCCTGCAGAGCTCTAAGTAAACGTGCCTTATCTACTGCCATGTTATATAACGCCTATTACTTAAGGTTTTCTAGTTTATAGATAGCACGATAATACAGTGCTAGGATAGGATCAACCATGCTCTGTAACATTGCGTCATTTTTGTCACACAGCTTATAACGATTATCTTCAACCCACTTAGTATGGGATTTAAAAGTTTCCAAAGCAGTAGGTTTAGATTCATTACTCATTCGAGGAATATCTTTAAGTACACCATGCTTGCCTTGATAAGTTTCTGCCATGGCATCTACAAGTTCTACCAATTCAATATAAAAATCTTCAAGAGCTTCGTGTTCTGCATAGCTTTTCGAAAGAAGATGGAATTTATGAGCTTGATCCCTGCTCAAAAACAACAAAGCAATAAATTTATCCATGAATATTACCGTATAAGAATTTTTTCTATTATACCATTTATTATATAGACAACCTAAGTTTGTTGCTTAGGTGATTTGCTATTTAATCTCCACTTATCCAAGCTCCGGAATCCGAGATAGGCAGCGGCTGGTGCGAGCAAGAATGCTGAGAGTTCTGCTACAGCACCGACACTAAAAAGTCCTGTAGCCTTGAGTCCTTCAAAACCAATAACGTAAATAGCTGTAGCATACCAGCTTTGACGAGCGATCATGGGACGAGTATGACGAACATATTCATCTTCAGCATTGTCGCCTGAACGAATAGTTTCTTGGGTTTCGTGATGTTCTACTTGCTTGTCTTTAAGTTCTAGTTCCGCCATGCTCTGAATGTGGTTACGAATACTAGCCTCATTCTGGTAAGCGAGTTCTTTTAGCCGAAGCAGGGTTTCAGGGTTAGTCTGTAGTTGCGCAAAAACCTTGTCAGGATCTCCAGCACCAGTAGCACTGCTCACCATAGCCACTCCTGCAGCAACAGCCCCAGGAACGTTCCCAGTAAGAAGAGAACCGACAAGTGCAGCACCGGGTGCAGCATTCTCTTTCAACCATTCTCCTACATCTGACCAATTCATGAGATATTCCCTAATCTAGAAATGAATTCTGCTGCTCGCCTCATCCATCCATGAGCAAATGCAGCTTGTGTATTGTTCTTAGTGATAATGCGCCCATACTCTATAACACGTTCTGCCATCAGGTGAGCCCCTAGTTCTCGTGTCTCCATTTCTGCGATGGACGCAATAGTTTTAGGGCCAAGTATTCCATCGTCCTTGGTACCTACTGCTCGTTGCAACATACGAACAGCGGAATTTGTTCCATGATTAACACCCATATCAAATAACATTTCAACAATTAGAGGGTGAAGATTCGATAAACGAGCAAATCCAGGTTTGTTCCAGTATTCAGATCGGTAGATATCGCGAGCTTCATCAACAGCTATAGATTCTACATCTAGCGCAGTAACTGATGTCTCTCTCCACCTGGAAAGGGTCTTTAAGGTAATTCCGAAATTTGTAGGTCCACCACGGTCAGAAGGGTGATTGATATAACCACCCTCTCTTTGCAGAACTTTTTCAATTAAGGTTTCAAGTATCATATGTATATTCTAAAGAGTTGTAAAAATCGTTTCAAATCTTTGAGAAATTAGTTACTAATATTTTCATTGTATACTAACTCCAATCCAGCAAGTAAGGTACCAATGCTAGTAAACATACCATTAGCCCAACGTAACCATTCATCAGAAACGTCATGTTCTTTGTCAGTATATTGAATGCTTCCCATACCAAAAATCTTTCCTCGTGCATCTACTACTGGGAAAAAGTAAATGGATTTGGTATTAAATGAAGAAAGCTGTTCATACAATCCACGCAATTCAGGGCACTCACCCATAACTTTAAAATCAGGGTAATACACAGACTCTCGATTAAACAACTTATGATTGATTGTACCCAGATAGTTAGCAGGCCAATTCTGTACTTGATTCATAATTGATGTAGTATTAAGTCCTAATCGTTCATGAGTCATAGACACTTTCAACAAACTGTTATTTGCAATGGAGTGAATTCCGTTATGGTACTGGAGGATACATACCCTGTCAGCCAACATATTATGACGAATCTCCGTGAGCAAAGGGGAAATATTTGTTTCGTTCTTGATTTGTTTAGTATAATCCGGGGATAGCTTTTTACTGCCGATGATTTTAAGAAGTTCCTTGAGGTTCTTTGCAGTTTTTACCATGAAACCTGTAATAGATACAACCACCAAGGCGAACAGCATCAAAGTCCCTGCGGCATATCCCATCCAAGCAGTTTCTGGGTTGTTGAGTACTAACTCGATGGTATTAAGTAGTTCCATTATATCCATGTGTATAGAAAAAATAATATACTTATTATACTAAACTAGTGGATTATAAGCAATTATAGCTCATGGATTACGAATTCTTTTAGCGGGCTTGCGTGTAAGTCCTTTATACAAACCCACCATACCCTGACCGAAAGACGCAAAAGAGGGATCAGAACGTCCTCCTGCAACACCGAGTATTTTAGCAGGTTCATAACCTAACGTATTCACAGCCAAACCAAGAGCAGATGCGGGATCATTAGCTACAGTTTCACGGTTGTAGGCTCTATGCTCATACTTGGCTAATAGGTTTTGTACTTGCTAATCTTTTGCTCGGTTACGCATATCTAAAAGAGAACCCTACGCCAAGCCTGCAAGATCATCACCACTATAGACCTTATCGCCGTCTTTTACGGAATCCCTACCATCGATCTCACCTAGGTAAGTGATAGGTTGTTCAAGAGCTTTTGAAATCCTGTTTTGATAGTCTGCCATGTTATACCTTTTTAACAGAAACCCCTTCGTCATCCTCGATAGACCTCTCACAGTGGTCCTTGTCGAGTGCATGCAGCATCCGGCATAGCCAGTAGCACGGGCGGTTGCCACCCTTGCGAGCGCATTTGCCTGCCCGCGAGCTGATGGTCTCGTCCGGGTCGCCGAACGCTAGCGTGTTGCCGAGCTGGTCGATGGCGATCAGCACGTTGAGCGACTTCCGGTCGCGAAAGGCAAACCACGTCATGGCCGCTAGGGGGAGCATGACAAACCCCAAAATCCAGACCGGCGAATAGGCCAATACAAAAATCGCGTTACGCATCTTACCCTCCCATAATGGCTGCAAAAGCCGCCTTTGATTCTTCGGTTGCAATCTGGATGGCCGCGTCAATCTCCTCATGCGTAGTCGCGGCCTCGATAGCCTTTTCGGCCCGCCGCTTGATGCCGAGGGCCGTCCCGATGATGTGCTCGACTACGCGGGCTTTGCCGATGATGCCCATGGCCAGCGCGGCCACCGTCTCACCACCGGCGCAGATAGCGGATAGCAGATTGGATTGCTCAGGTGTTGCAGTGCCGGTCTGGTGCGCTTTAGCTGCCGCGAGTTGCAGCGCCCAAGTGTCGCGCTCCATTTGCGTCGATCCGCCAAGGACTAGGAGCATTTGTTCCTCAAATGACTGGTTAATGCGCTCAATCCAGTGGTTTTTCGTATATTCAATTGGGATTGGATATGTCATGGGGTCCTCCCGCTAATGTAATCCATGGCCGCTTCCAGCTTGAGGATTTCCTCGTCGGTCACTGAACCTTGAATGGCGATATTGCCGTAATTCTTGCCGCGCAGGTAATACGATGCTGGGCCTGCCGCTTGTGCCATGATGCCGCCGTTGAGCGGGACGAATGACAAGATGCCTGTCCTTGACTGGGTCCCAATGACAACGCCATTAATCCGCAGCGTAAGCGTATTGCCCCGGCGAAGAGCCGTGACGGTCTTTTTCACTCCGCGCTGATCGGTGTGTGTATAAATATCCATGTAATGATTATTTGCATCACCGTCATACGTCCTGATCGTTGCGCCGCGTAGCGCAATAATAGTGCGTGTTGCGCCACTCATCGCTCCATTAAAGGCGCTGCATGGCTCAAAC
>SDAZ01000011.1 GCA_006212005.1 Sulfurovum sp.
AAAAGATAACAAATGATTTTAGTAAAACAGTTAGAACAGCTGATGGCTTAAAATCCACAGGTATGATATCTACCGAAACGATAGAGAGGATAATTGCTTCAATAGATGAAGCAAAACTTCAAGGATTTGATTTTCATAATGATTTGGTTAAAGCTGTGAGTACACAAGCACTTAGAGTTGCTAAAAATCAAGCCGAAGTTGTGGAAGCGATTTATAAATCAACTGGGGTAAAGTTTGAGATTATTGATGGAGAAACAGAGGCTGAACTTACGCTTAATGGTGTAAAAAGACGCATGGAACTTTTAAATCTTTGTATGGATAGTTTTATGGTGCTTGATATTGGTGGAGGCTCAACTGAACTTATTTTTGTTTTTTACGATGAGGTTGTGACTAAAAGTTTTCCCATCGGTATCGTGACACTTACTCAAAGTTATAGTTCACTTGATGAGATTAGAGCAAATATCGCTCAAGAGATGCAAGAGGTTCAAAAGTTTATCTTTGAAGTTTATGCAAATCATGGTAGAGTGAAACTTTTTTTGGCAACTGCTGGAACACCTACAAGTGTAGCCTCTATGAAGCTTGGTATGAATTTTAAGACTTACGATAAAGATAAGATAAATGGAACGGTTCTCTATCATAAAGATTTAGATATAGAGTTTAAAAAACTTTTTACAATGAGCAAAGTTGAGAAGATAGAAGCGGTTGGAGAGGGAAGAGATGATTTGATAGGCACGGGTATGCTTATTTATGATTCGATTTTTATTTTTAGTGGGATGAATGAGTCAATTGTGGTAGATGATGGACTTGTTGAGGGGTTATTGTTAGAAGGGTGAAAAAAATAGTTTAAGTTATTCAGATAAATCTTAAGCTCTTTTTGTTAAAATCAGCGAAAATTAAATATTGGAGCGTGTAAACCATGAAAATGAGTGGTGCACAGATGATTTGTGAAGCATTGATAGCAGAGGGAGTAACAACTGTTTTTGGTTATCCTGGTGGTGCTATCATGAATGTATATGATGAAATCTACAAACAAACAGGTTTTGAACACATTCTTAACCGACATGAACAAGCAGCAGTTCACGCTGCTGATGGATATGCAAGAGCCACTGGAGAGGTTGGTGTTGCGATGGTTACAAGTGGGCCGGGCTTTACCAATGCGGTAACAGGACTTGCTACTGCATATATGGATTCTATTCCGTTGGTGGTTATCTCTGGACAAGTACCTTTGTCTCTTATTGGAACGGATGGTTTTCAAGAGATTGATGCTGTTGGTATATCGCGACCATGTACAAAGCATAACTTTTTGGTTTATGATATCAAAGAGTTACCTAGAATCCTAAAAGAGGCTTTTTATATCGCAAAAACAGGTAGAGCAGGTCCTGTATTGGTTGATGTTCCTAAAGATATTACGGCTCAAATTGGAGAGTTTAATTATCCTACGACGGTCAATATCGAAAGTTATAAACCGACCATAAAAGGAAATGAAAAGCAGATAAAAAAAGCAGTTGATGCTATAGTTAAAGCAAAAAAACCTCTTTTATATATCGGTGGGGGAACTATCCTTTCCAATGCTTCTGATTTGGTTAAAGAGTTTGCTTCTATCACGCAAATCCCAGCAGTTGAGACTTTGATGGCGAGAGGTGTTATGGGTGCTACCAATCCTTTGCTTTTAGGAATGTTAGGAATGCACGGAAACTACTCTTCAAATATGGCGATGAGTGAGACCGATTTGGTTATCTCGTTGGGTGCTAGATTTGATGATAGGGTTACTGGAAAATTGAGTGAATTTGCAAAATATGCTAAGATTATTCATGTAGATATTGACCCTGCAAATATTGGTAAATTGGTTAGTGTTGATTATCCAATTGTTGGAGATTTGTCATTTGTCATCTCAAAAATGATAGAGTTGATAAAAGATGAGGTAAATCCAGATAGATATCACGCATGGAGAGATATTTTAGCTCGATATAATGCTCTTCATCCCTTGAAGTATGATGACAGTGATGATGTTTTAAAACCACAATGGGTTATAGAGCAAATCGGAAAACTTGTTGGAGAGAAGGCAATTATCACTTCAGATGTTGGTCAACATCAAATGTGGGCTGCTCAATTTTATCCTTTTGATAGACCACGCCAATGGATAAACTCTGGAGGTTTAGGAACGATGGGGTTTGGTTTCCCTGCGGCTCTTGGGGCAAAAAGAGGTTTTCCTGAAAAAACGGTTATCAATATCACAGGAGATGGTTCGATTTTGATGAATGTTCAAGAGTTGGTAACAGCATCTGAATATAAGATTCCAGTTATCAATGTCATTTTGAACAATAACTTTTTGGGGATGGTTCGTCAATGGCAAACTTTCTTTTATGAGAAGAGATACTCCTCTACGGATTTGAGTTATCAGCCTAACTTTAAAGCTTTGGCAGAGGCTTGTGGTGGGATTGGTTATGATGTAGCGACCAAAGAGGAGTTTGATGAGGCACTGCTTGATGCGATAGCAAAAGATAGAGTGGCGTTTATCAATGTTTCGGTCAATAGATTTGAAAATGTTCTTCCAATGGTTCCTGCGGGTGGAGCATTGTACAATATGATGTTAGAGCATAAGGAGAGCAAATAATGGAAGATGTAAGAAGAGTTATCTCGATTATTGTTATGAATGAGAGTTCCGTGCTTTCACGAATCTCTGGACTTTTTGCAGGTAGAGGATTCAATATCGAATCTTTGACCGTTGCTCCGATTCCAGATAGCCAAAAGTCTCATATTACTATCGTGACTAAAGGAAGTTTGAGAGTGATTGAGCAGATAACAAAGCAGTTGCATAAACTTATCCCTGTTTATAAAGTCATCGAACATGAAGAGATGATAGAAAAAGAGATGGTGTTGGTGAAGTTTCCATTGGGTGACAATTTAGCTGATATCAAAGCGTTATGTGAGGCATATAATGGCACAATCGTCAATGTTGGAGCATCTATGGTTATCGGTATGGTAGCAGATGAGCCTGTTAGAATCAAACATTTTATCGAAGCTTCGGGAAGATACAATCCTATGGAGGTTGTTCGAGGTGGTGTTGTTGCCATTGAAAGGTAAAAGATGAGTGCTTTTGCTTTAAGTGCTATTTGCGAAAAGATAGGTGTTGAGTTTCATGGTGAGGAGAAAGAGATAATCGGACTTCACACCCTAAGCGAGGCAAATGAACAAGAGATGAGCTTTTTTAACTCTGCAAAATACATCTCTCAACTTCCCTTGACAAAAGCAGGGGCTGTTTTGATAGAGTCAAAATACGCACATCTTCTTCCCTCAACGAGTACGGCTATTTTTACCGATGAGCCGTATCTGAAGTTAGCATTGGCTTCGGCTCTTTTTGCACCTAAAATCTCAACGCTTTCTACAACTCCTTCGATAGATGAAAATTGTGATATCGATAAACGAGTGATTTTTGGTCAAAATGTGACTATTGGTAGTGGAGTGACCATTTTAGGTGGAAGTTATATTGGCGATGATGTAATTATTGGAGATAATACTCTTATTCATGCAAATGTGACGATTTATCATCATTGTCAAATTGGTAAAAACAGTATTATTCACAGTGGAACGGTTATTGGTAGTGATGGTTATGGTTTTGCTCATACAAAGATGGGTGAGCATGTTAAGATTTATCAAAATGGCAATGTGATTATCGAAGATAGTGTGGAAATTGGAGCAAATTGTGCGATTGATAGAGCTGTTTTCGGCTCAACCATTATCAAAAAGGGTTCAAAATTTGACAATCTTATTCAAATTGGTCATAACTGTATCATCGGTGAACATACGCTTCTAGCTGGACAAGTGGGACTTGCTGGTTCAACATCGACAGGACGAAATGTAGTTATGGGTGGTCAAAGTGGAAGTGCTGGTCATCTTCATATTGGTGATTTTGCTCAAATTGCAGGTAAAGGTGGAGTGACAAAATCACTTGAAGCAAAGAAAATTTACGCAGGATTTCCAGCGATTGAACATAGAGTTTGGTTAAAGCTTCAAGCAAAAATACACGCACTTTTAAAAAAATAAAAAACGAGATTATATAAAAATCTCGTCCAAGATAGTATTAACATACTCATTTGCTTTAAATTGTATAAGGTTGTCAGGTTGTTCACCTGTTCCAATGTAGTATATTGGTAATTTTAACTCATCAGCGATAGATAAAACAGAGCCACCTTTTGCTGTTCCATCAAGTTTTGTGATGATAATACCATCAATTCCGATGATTTCATTAAAAATTTTTGCTTGATTGATACTAGAACTTCCTTGAGTTCCATCCAAAATCAACATTTTGCGATGAGGTGCACCTTCTAGTGCTTTTGAGGCGATTCTAACCATCTTTTGAAGCTCATGAGAGAGATTTGTTTGGGTATGTAATCTCCCAGCTGTATCGATAATCACATGGTCGATATTTTTTGCTATGGCTGAATTGATGGTATCAAAAACAACAGCAGAGGGGTCATGTCCTTGTCTAGTGGAGATGATTGGGGCATTGAGTCTATTTGCCCAAAGAGTAAGTTGTTCAATCGCTGCTGCTCTAAAAGTATCTCCAGCTCCTAATATGACACTTTTACCATTTTTTTGATAGAGTTTCGTGAGTTTGGCGATGGTTGTTGTTTTTCCTGCACCGTTGACACCGATTATCATCTCTACAAAAGGCTTTGCCATGTTAGTATCTTTCCAATCAGCTTTATATAAAAATACCGAAATTAACGCATTATAAGCTTCAACTCTAGTTATTTTAGAGGGAAGGGTTGTTAAAATTCTCTCAACCAAATCATAATTGACATCTGATTCCAATAAAATCTCTTCAAACTCATCAGCCGTAATCTCTTTTTTCTTTGTTGGTGCAACCTCATTGATGACATCTGTTGTTTTTTTAAATATTTTTTTAAATATTCCAAACATTTTTTACTCCTCTAGCTTGTTTAAAATCTGCTCTATATCGCTATCTATCATCTCTTGAGGAATCGCACCTTCATAGTGAGTAAAATATTTGCCTTGAACAAAAATAACCATCAATGGTACGGGAAATTTTTGAGGAATTTTAAGTTTATGAGCCATAAACGAAGCAAAATTCATATTTTGTTGATAATCATTTGAGATATAAAAATAGGCTTTTTGAGAAGCTATAAATTTTTTAAGTTCGTCAGGTTTTTTATCTTCATAAAGAAGTGAACCAAGGATAAAAAGTTTATCTTTGTATTTTGTCTGAAGTTGGCTAAGATGTGGAATCTCACCTCTACATGGTGGTGCCCATGAGGATAGAAAAGCGACCATAACAATTGGCTGTTTAATATTTCTAAAATCATAAAAATCATCAGTCACATGAAGCAGGGAGTTTTGCGTTTCTAAATCTTTAAAAGTAAAATCATACTCAAGTGGAGGCGTAATTTTTTTTTGCGTTATGCTTGATTGTGTTGTTGTCGTATTTTTATCTTTTGAAAAAATATTATTTATCTCATCACAACCTGTAAAGAGAAACAAAATATAAAAAAGAGTGAATTTAAATATGCTTTTTATCATTAATAAGGTATCTTTCTTAGATTTATTTTTATGATTATATCAAACAATGAGTAAAAGTGGAGACAAAATGGATAAAGTTATGTGCAGAAAAGAGTGTATTAGGCGTTTAAGGAGTAGAAAATTCCATCAAAATTATATTCACGACAAGCTAATTGTGAATCATCTATCGAACTTTATCAAGAAAAGTAGGGCTAAAAATGTGATGGTATATATTCCTTTAAATATAGAAGTTAATATTTGTAGTTTAATTAAAGAGTTAAGGATGAGTCGTAAAAATGTTTTTGTCCCTTTTATGGAAGGTGAAAGCTTTAGATTGGTAAAATACAAATTGCCTTTAAAGATAAAAAAATTTAACATTAAAGAGCCTACAAATAAAAATAGTTATTATAAAAAAATAGATTTAGCAGTTATACCCACGATTGCGATAGATTCGACATTTCGGCGTATTGGGTTTGGAAAAGGTATGTATGATAGATTTTTTGACCAATATCAAGCCAATATAAAAAATAGAATTTTTATTAGTAGGGTAGATTGTTATCAAAAAGATGTAATGACTGATAATTATGATGTAATAGGGGATTATTACATTACACCTAAAAAAAATATTAAAAGAGACATTAGATGTAAAAGATAATTTTATATCCTAAATGCTCAATATAAAGGAGAACCAATGCAGATGGCTAGTATATATCTTGGTACTCTTGGGATGGTTGCTGGTTCTGCTCTTACTTATTTCTTTTTCAAGAAAAATGAGACGGATAGAGTAGAACGAATGGATTTAGAGGCTAAGGCGAGGGCTAAAGCTATAGAGTATGAGACCGAACGAAATCTTCAAGAGGCAAAGCTAAGGATAAAAGATGATGAGGTGGCTTTGCAAAAAGCTTTTCAAGATAAAGAGTTGACTTTTGAAAAAGAGAAAAATTATCTTGCTATAGAAAAAAGTAATTTAAATAAAGATAAAGAGTTATTGTCCCAAAAAGGGATGGAGTTGGAAGATAAAGAAAGATATCTTGATGCATTAAAAGTGGAACAAGAGAAGAGTTTGACTTCTACAATTAGCGTTTTAGAACAAGCGTCTCATATGGATAGAAGTGAGGCTAAAAAGCATCTTTTAGAGCAGTATGAGAAGAGTTTGATAGCCGATAAGGCAAGATTGGTTCGTAAATATGATAAGTTATCTCAAGATGAGATAGATAAAAGAGCAAACTATGTTTTGGCTCAAGCTGTTACACGGTATGCTGGAGATTTTGCCAATGAAAAGCTTATCAATCATATTTCAATTCCTACAGATGAACACAAGGGTCGAATCATCGGTAAAGAGGGAAGAAATATTAAAACCCTAGAGCAGATTTTGGGTGTTGATATTGTTATTGATGATACTCCAGGGGTTATTGTAGTGAGTGGATTTAATCTTTACCGAAGAGCGATAGCGACTCAAACCCTTAAATTGTTGATAGATGGTGGGATTATAAATCCTGTGAAGATAGAAGAGACTTATGATAAAGTTCGCCAAGATTTTGAGCAAAAGATACTTGAAGATGGAAAAAATATTGTTTTAGATTTGGGACTTTACCCAATGCACGATGAGATTATGCGACTTATCGGACGACTTAGATATCGTGCAAGTTATGGACAAAATGCACTAGCACATTCACTCGAAGTTGCAAAATTGGCATCGGTGATGGCTGTTGAGATGGGTGGTGATGAGAAGTTAGCACTTCGAGCGGGTCTTTTACATGACATTGGCAAGGCTTTAACTCAAGATTTTGGTGGTAGTCATGTAACTTTGGGGGCTGATATCTGTAAACGACATAAAGAGCATCCAACCGTTATCAATGCAATCTATGCACACCATAGGTTTGAAGGCATTGAGCCTGATGGCGTTGAGAGTGCTAGTGTTTGTGCCGCTGATGCTTTAAGTGCCGCAAGACCTGGGGCTAGAAGAGAGGTTGTGGAGAGTTTTACGAAAAGAGTGAAAGAGATAGAGGCTATCGCTTTGAGTAGGGTTCAGGTTAAAGATGCGTATGCGATGAGTTCGGGTAGAGAACTCAGGGTTATTGTGGATGCTCATAAGATTAGCGATGATGAGATGACACTTCTTCTTAAAGGGATTACCAAAGAGATAGAAGAGAATGTTGAGTTTCCAGGTGAGATTAAAATTTCTCTTATCCGAGAAAAACGAGAGATATCTTATGCGAGATGATTTTAGATAGTTAGTTTTAGATTTAAATTTTAAAATAGGAGAGTATATGAAAAAAATATTTTTCATGGTTATAGCGGTTTTAGTTATGTTTGTTGGTTGTAGTGAGAAAGATAAGAGTGTTAATGGTGTTTCAAGTGTAACGCAAAACAGTTCTACTGTGGTCAATCCAAATTCATATGGTGCAAAATCAAAAGGTGATGTTTTAGTTCTCCAAACCAATCAAGGTAATATTGAGATAAAAATGTTACCAGAAATAGCTCCTTTGGCGGTTGAAAATTTTACAACTCATGCTAAAAATGGTTATTATAATGGGCTTATTTTTCACAGAGTTATCAAAGGTTTTATGATTCAAGGTGGTGACCTTGAGGGAAGTGGAAGGGGTGGTGAGTCTATTTGGAAAAAGCCATTTCCTGATGAGTTTGCTCCAAATGTTATTTTCGATAGACTTTATCTTTTAGCGATGGCAAATTCAGGACCTATGACAAATGGAAGTCAATTTTTTATTACCACTGTTCCAACGCCACATTTAAATGGTATGCATACTATCTTTGGTGAGGTTATTGCTGGGCAAGATGTCGTGAAAAAGATAGAAAATACTCAAACAGGTATGAATGATATGCCAACAAATCCGATACAAATCGTAAAAGTTACTGTTAAATAATGCAACTTTTAAGAGATGAAAAATTTAGAGGTTTAAATGCAAAAAATATATCGCCTATCATCGAGGCGATATCAAAGCTACCCTCTTGTGAGGTTGAAGTTGAGCTTAAAGATTGTATAGAGATAATCTTTAATGATAAGGATGAGTTTGCAAAACATAAAGAGCTGATTTTCACTACAGCAAAGATGATGAAACCATGGAGAAAAGGACCTTTTTGTCTTGAAGATATTAAGATAGATAGTGAATGGCAAAGCTTTATCAAATACAATCTCTTAGAACCTCATCTAAATTTAAAAGATAAAGTAGTCGGTGATATTGGTTGTAACAATGGCTATTATCTTTTTAGGATGTTAAATTTGGGAGCTAAAAAACTTATCGGTTTTGACCCTTCCATGCTTACTTTTACCCAGTTTCAATTTATTAACCATTTTATCAAAAGTGATATCCTTTATGAACCTTTTGGTGTTGAAGATCTCAGCTCTTATAAAACTAAATTTGATGTTTTGCTTTGTTTGGGTGTATTGTATCATAGAAGTGACCCTATATCATCACTTAAAAGCCTCTATAAGGGGTTAAATAGTGGTGGAGAGCTGATACTTGATACCTTTATGATTGATGGTGAGGATGAGATGGTTTTAACGCCAAAAGATAGATATTCGAAGATTCCAAATGTTTATTTTATTCCAACAGTAAATTCTTTGAAAAATTGGTGTTATAGAGCTGGATTTAAGGGAGTAGAGGTTCTTTATACTTCACAAACAACTTCTCAAGAGCAAAGAAAAACGGAGTGGATAGATACCCAATCTTTGGAAGATTTTTTAAATCCGCAAGATAGTTCTAAGACGATAGAGGGATATCCAGCACCAAAAAGAGTCTATATTTTGGCAAAAAAAATGTAATTTTTTAGTTAATAGTGATATTTTTTTTCAGAATCGCTAAAAATAAGGTATAATTAAGCATTTAAAACTTGTTTCAAATATTTTTTGAGATAAGTGGCTGTTTTATTGCTAAACAAGTCTCTTAAATGTTAAATAATTCTTTACGATAGGACAATTAAAAGAATGAGAATATTGACCATAGGGTTCGAAGAAGAGTTTGTAAAAAAGCTTGAAGTTGAACTTCAAAAATACTTTATTTGTATTGTAGATAGTGCCAAAGACCTCTATGATGCCACTAATTTTACAGATTTTAGACATTACGAATTGATTATTGTTGTCGATGAGGGTGAAAAGTTTGCTTTAGAAAAATATAGTAATGATATTAAAAAGAAGAAGAGAGAGACTAAAATTATAGCTCTTACTCAAAATCCAAAAAATCAGATACAACTTTTTTCAATTGGCATTGATGATGTTATTATAAATTATATCGATTCTGCCGAATTGATAGCTGCTAGGGTTCTTTCAAATATGAGAAGCCTTTATGGAACTCGCGTTGATATTGGTAAGATGATTATCGATATCGCCAATAAAAAGATACTTTACGACAATAAAAATGTCTCCTTAAATGGTAAAACATTTGATATTTTAGCGTATCTAGCTCTTAGAGAAGAGAGGGTTTTTAGCAAAGATGAGATTATTAACGCACTCTGGGAAGAGCCTGAGTATGTTAGCGACAACACGGTTGAGGTTGCCATAAATCAGATTAGAAAACGACTAAAAAGTATTTTAGGTTTTCAAGTTATACATACAGTAAGACGAAGAGGATATAAATTCTCTTACTGAAAAGTTTAGTTTATAAAGAAAGATTATCATGGCAATAAAAGAGATACCCTACAAAGATACGACAATCAGTTTAAGTTACGATTTAATCAATCCAACCGCAACATCTTCTATCCTCATCTTACATGGATGGGGAAGTAATAAAGAGATTATGAAACAGGCATTTGCAAAAAAAATGCCCTCTTTAAAACACATTTACCTTGATATGGCTGGATTTGGCAAGAGTTCAAATTCTCTTATCCTAACTACTCAAGATTATGCTTCCATCACAAAGCTTTTCCTTGAATCTCTATCACTAAGCCCTAAAATAGCACTTGGACACTCGTTCGGTGGAAAAGTGGCTACCCTTTTAAATACCCCTTATCTTGTACTATTGTCTTCATCAGGTGTTTTAGTACCGAAGCCATTTAAGATAAGAGCAAAGATTTCACTTTTCAAATTTTTTAAAACTTTTGGTGTCAATCAGATGTTAAGAAAGCTTTTTGTAAGTGATGATGCTAAAGATATGCCACAAAATATGTATGAAACATTTAAAAATGTTGTAGATGAAGATTTTGAAGCAAGTTTTAGTGCATCAAAAAGCACAGCGTTATTATTTTGGGGTAAACAAGATACTGCAACACCTCTTTGGACGGCTGAAAAGATAGATAAACTGATTGAAAAAAGCACACTTTATCCACTTGATGGAGACCACTATTTTTTTCTAAAACATGCTGATTTTATCGCAAATGAAATCGAAACTAAAACAAGAGGATAGAAGATGAACGCTCAACTTTCAAATATCATAAGTAATATCGTTTTTGTATTGGCAATAGGATATTACTTCATGACCAATATGCAGTGGTATAGCTACAAGATAAAAAGAGTTATTTTTCACCATACACGACCGATATGGCATTTTGTTTACTTTTTGTTCCCTTTAATTTTGTATTTTATAGCAGGTGATTTAAGCATTATTGTGACAATTATCTATGTCATATCTCTTTATTTTTGGGTAAGAGAGCAAGATAAAACACTTATTTTTACAGGAAGAGTGAAAAGATTTTTTTATGCATTGGTCTTTTTTGCCCTTTTTATAGATATTTTATTGGTTGCAAAACTCAATATCAATACTTTAAGTGTTATTATCCCTCTATTTTTAGCACATCTTAGTTCACTTATAGTAGAGAAGATTTTGTTTAAGGGATTTGAGCTTAAGGCTAAGAAAAAACTCTCTTCGATGAGTGAAACCATTGTAGTAGGGATAACGGCAAGTTACGGCAAAACAAGTATCAAAAACTTTTTAGCTCATATCTTGGAAGCGAAATTTAGAACTTATGCCACTCCTCGTTCGGTAAATACTTTTGGCGGAGTTTTAAAAGATATCAATGAAGATTTACCAATGAATACAGAAGTTTATATTGTTGAAATGGGTGCAAGAGGAGAGGGTGACATCAAAGAGATATCTACTTTTGTCAATCCTCATTATGCAATTGTTGGAAAAGTTGGGCCAGCTCATATAGAGTATTTTAAAACCATGGAAAATATTCGAAATACTAAAATGGAAATTGTGCAATCTTCAAGGCTCAAAGAGGCGTGGATTCATGAGAGTGCAAATGTTAAAGAGCAAGACAATATCCATATCTTTGGAAATGATGTTCAAAATATCAATTCAACTTTGGATGGACTTAGTTTTGAATTTGATAATGAAGTCTATAAAGCTAACATCTTAGGCTCATTTAATGCGATAAATCTAGTTGGTGCTATCAAAGTAGCAAGAGCTTTAGGGATGGATAAAGAGAGTATTCAAAAACAACTTTTATCATTAAAGCAAACACCTCATAGACTTAACCGTATGGATGCTGGTGGGAAGATTATTCTTGATGATAGTTTCAATGGCAATATTGATGGTATGAGAGAGTCTTTTAGATTGGCTAGTACGCATCGTGGTCGAAAAGTGGTTATAACTCCGGGATTGGTTGAAGCTGATGATGCTATGAATCGTGAAGTTGCAACTTTAGCAAACACTATTTTTGATGTGGTTGTGGTGACTGGTGAACTTAATTTTCATACTTTTAAAGAGTTAGTCGATGGCGATAAATTGGTTAAATTGGAGAGTAAATCTAAGATGCAAGAGATGTTATTAGAACATACAAAAGCTGGTGATTTGATACTTTTTGCCAATGATGCACCGAGTTTTATATAATTATGAATGACTCTTTTATAAAAAACTTTCGACAAATCATAACCCTTCCTGTTGTGGTGATTGCTATGGGTTATTTTGTAGATATATATGATTTGATTTTATTTGGTGTTGTTCGTGTTGAAAGCCTAATGCAATTGGGTCTTAAAGGTGAAGAGCTTACTTCGTGGGGAACTTTTATCTTAAATGCTCAAATGAGCGGAATGCTTATTGGTGGAATTTTATGGGGTATTTTAGGAGATAAAAAAGGTCGTTTATCTGTTCTTTTTGCCTCTATACTTCTTTATTCTATTTCTAATTTTCTCAATGGTTTTATTACCAATGTTGAACAATATGCTGTTTTAAGATTTATCGCAGGAGTTGGACTTGCAGGTGAACTTGGAGCTGGGGTTACTTTGGTTGCAGAGATTTTACCTAAACATCTTCGAGGCTATGGTATCATGAGTATCGCTAGTTTTGGCGTTTTAGGCGTTGTGATGGCAAATTTGGTTGCAAATGCTTTTGATTGGCGAAATGCTTATATTATTGGTGGTATTTTAGGTTTAGCACTTTTGATTTTAAGATTTAGAGTCAAAGAATCCAGTATGTTTTGCAATCAAAATGAAAAATGTGAAGTTAAACGAGGAGACTTTTTTTCACTTTTTAAAAACAAAGAGTTGTTTATCAAATATATCAAGGCGATTGTTATTGGAATGCCTTTGTGGTTTGTGATTGGTATTTTAGTGATGTTTTCACCAGAATTTGCAAAAGAGTTAAACATTCAAGGTCAAGTTAAAGCTGGAGAGGCTTTGATGTATGCCTATATTGGTTTGGCTTTTGGAGATTTTGCAAGTGGATATCTCTCTCAAAAACTTCAGAGTCGTAAAATTGCTTTTTTAATATTTCTTGTTTTATCTATTTTAAGTATAGCTTATTATTATGAGTTACAAAATGCTACACTTATTAATTTTTATTTTGCATGTTTTTGGCTTGGACTTTTTTCTGGATATTGGGCTGTATTTATTACAATGGCAGCCGAGCAGTTTGGAACAAATATAAGAGCAACAGTGGCAACAACTGTACCAAATTTTGTAAGAGGCTCTGTTGTACCGATAACTACTTCATTTATTATATTAAAAAGCTATTACGGCATTTTAAATTCTGCACTTATTGTGGGTGGAGTTGTATTCCTTATTGCATTTATTGCTTTATACTTCACTCAAGAAACCTTTCACAAAGACTTGGATTATATAGAATTATAGATAAGTTTTATCTATAATTTTATAACTTTTTTGTTATAATAAAAAGCTGTCAGTAATAATATATTATAAAAAACTAATATTTTATAATTAACCATAAAATATTATTATATTTTTTTTAATTTAAAATGTTAGTATAATTTATATATTGTGGAATAATGTGCTTTATGCTAAAATAAAATAAAAAAGGATTTTAATGAGTAAAAACGAGTTATTTACGAGATTAACCCATGCGTTCGAGGATTATAGAGGTTTCACTGCATCTGAAAAAGAGTATTGTTTAGAGCGTGTCGGTGAATGGATGAGTAAAGAAAACTCATTAAATATTATATCTAATGAGCTTGATGAAAAATTTTTTTTAGATGTTACACCATTTCTTGAAGCATATGGTATACTAAAATAGTACTTATAGTAAGTTAGCCCTCCAAAGTTCGTTTTTTGGAAGTTGTAAAATAAGTGGTTTAGCTCCAAAATCAAGCCACTTCAAAATATCTACTATCTCACTTTCATTCATAGAGGTACATCCAGATGTACCTTTTTGTGTTCCATCTTTTAAATGGATAAATATACAAGAGCCTTTTTGTGCCTCTTGCTTTGGATTATGATTGACCATAATACCATACTTATAGACATCATTATCAAGTCTCATATATTCAAAACTATCATAATCTTTAAGTGCTTTTGTCGAATCTATAATAGTATTGTAAAATTTCGACTTACTATCATCTACACACTTATACGCTTTTGTATCATACTTTTGATAAGGAAAATTGAGTGCTAAATCTTCATATCCAAAAGCATGATGCAAACTAAAGAGTCCTGCTGGAGCTTTTCCATCTCCTTCTTTTTTGACAAATGGTGCATTCTTTGGATTTGTATGAAGTCCAATCCCCCAGCCCATACCATTTCGTCCTAAAATAATATCTATATCTTCACCTACTTTTTGCCATTTTGAATCAATTTTTTCAAGTCTTTGAAGCGTAGCATATTTGGTTTGCCAATCATCGGTAGTGACCAATAAAAGCTGTTTAGTGTCGTTAGGTATAGAGATTTTTGTCGCACTTATAGTGTTTTCTTGAGCTAAAAGAGAGCTTTGACATCCCCCCATCAAAAAAATTGTTAAACTTAATATAGATACTATTTTTAACATGATATAATCCCCTAATTTTTTGGCATTATAGCCAATATTTGAGGTGTTTTTGTGGAAAATGTGAATGTTTTATCTATTATTATCCCTATCTTGACTATCGTCTTAGCAATCTATACCAAAGATGTTGTTATCTCTTTGTTGGGTGGTATATTTTTAGGGAAATTGGTATTAAATGATTATGATGTTTTGGGTACTTTTATAAAGTTATCTGATGATTTTATCGCTCTTTTTGCGGAAGGGTGGATAGCAAAAACCATTATTTTTGCACTTTTAGTTGGTTCAATTATAAAAATTATTACTAAAAGTGGTAGTATAGACTCATTTATCACTTATATTAGTCGTCATTCAAAGTCGATAGATTCTCCTAAAGGTGCTTTGATGTTAGCGTACATTTTGGGAATTGTTATTTTTATAGAATCTTCCATTACCTCTCTAGTTGCAGGAACAGTAGCAAAGCCTTTATGTGATAAAAATGGAGTAAGTAGAGAAAAACTTGCTTTTGTTTGTGACTCAACTTCCGCCCCGATTTGTTCCCTTATCCCTATAAATGCGTGGGGTGCTTTACTTTTAGGACTTATTAGCACGGCATTGATTGCTCATTCAGCATCACAAGCAGACGCTTTAAGATATCTTTTAGAGGGAATTTTATTTAACTTTTACTCTATTCTAGTTGTTGCGATAGTTTTTATTTTTATCGTTTTTGATATCAATATAGGACCTATGAAATATACGATACCAGTGCCAACAGATGATTCCATTGAAACAGGGAGTGATAGTTCACTGATGGATATGCTTTTTCCTATCTTGATGTTGATTGTGGTCGTATTTGTAGCGATGTTTTATACAGGTAAAGGTGATATCTTTCAAGGCAGTGGTTCAACATCAGTATTTTATTCGGTACTCGTGACTTTGGTTGCCTCTTATATTTATTATAGAGTTAAAGGTAAGATTACCCATAAAGCTTTTTTTGAGAGTTTCTATGAAGGGATTGCGGATATGATACCGATTGCAATTATTCTACTTTTAGCATTTCTTATCGGAAATACGATTAAAGATTTAGGAACAGCAACCTATCTATCTTCGCTTTTAGAAGGAAATATCCCACCATTTTTACTTCCATTTTTGATATTTTTAACAGCTTCATTAACAGCATTTGCCACAGGTACAAGTTGGGGAACATTCTCTATAATGATGCCTATTGCTATTAGTTTAGCGTTTACGATGGATTTACATATTCCATTGGTTATTGGTGCTGTTATCTCTGGAGGTGTTTTTGGTGACCATGTATCACCGATATCTGATACTACTATCATATCTTCAATGGCGAGTGGAAGTGACCATATATCCCATGTTACAACACAGATACCTTACGCACTTATTGGAGCTGGGATTGCTAGTGTGCTTTTTATTATATTTGGGTTGATTTTAGTATAATAGCGATATTTTTTTAAAGGATTTGTATATATGATTATTTTTGATAGTGTAAAAAAAGCTAAAGTTGAGTTAGAACCCATTGTTGCTGGTAAGGTTTCTATCTATGTGTGTGGACCAACGGTTTATGATGATGCACATTTAGGACATGCTAGGAGCAGTTTGAGTTTTGATATTTTATCAAGAACGCTTAAAGCATTGGGATATGAAGTGACTTTGTGTAAAAATTTTACCGATATTGATGATAAGATTATAAAGAAAATGCAACAAAGTGGCAAAACCTTAGAAGAGATTACAAATTTTTATATAAAAAGATATTTAGAAGACATGGAAGCCTTAGGTGTTCAAAAAGCTGATATAGAACCTAAAGCTACGGAATCTTTAAAAGATATTGAAAATATTATTAAAAATTTATTAGAAAATAATTTTGCATATAAAATTTCAACTGGAGATATCTATTTTGATACAACGAAAGATAATCTATATGGAAGTATCTCTGGAAAAGTAAATCTTGAAGATACACTCAATAGAGTAGAACATCATGGAGAGAAAAAAAATCCTAAAGATTTTGTACTTTGGAAAGCTTCAAAACGAGATGATATTATCTCTTTTGATACTTCGATTGGAAATGGCAGACCTGGATGGCATATTGAGTGTTCTGCTATGATAGATAAGCATTTTTTGGGTGATGGTAAATACAGCATAGATATTCATGGTGGTGGTGCTGATTTACTCTTTCCTCATCATGAAAATGAAGCAACACAAAGTAGGTGTGCATTTGGACATGAGTTGGCAAAATATTGGATGCATAACGGTTTTGTTCAGATAAATGGTGAAAAGATGAGTAAAAGTCTTGGAAATAGCTTTTTTATCAAGGATGCTTTGACACATTATGATGGGGAGATTTTAAGATTTTATCTCATTAGTGTGCATTATCGAAATGATTTTAACTTCAATGAAGAAGATTTACTTATGAGTAAAAAACGCTTGGATAAACTTTATCGACTTAAAAAAAGGGTTACTCCAACTTCAAGTTCGACTCCAAATCAAACCTTTAAAGCTAAACTTTTAGAGGCGATGAGTGATGATATGAATATCTCTTTAACACTTTCTTATATCGATGAGATGATAAGTAGTTCAAATGAGATTTTAGATAAAGAGCCAAAAAATAAATTTATAAAAAAAGAGATTTTGGCAAATATTGAGTTTATATCTCATCTTTTAGGCATCGGAGCAAAAGAGCCATTTAGTTATTTTCAAATCGGTGTGGATGAGGATTTGAAAATAAAAATTGATGAGCTAATAGAGTCAAGAACACAAGCTAAAAAAGAGAAAAATTTTAAACTCTCCGATAAGATACGAGATGAGTTAATCTTAAAAGGAATTGCTATTATGGATACAGTAAATGGAACTGTTTGGGAAAAACTTTAAAGTATGAGAAGATTATTTAAAGATTATTTACCTTACTTAAAAGAGTATAAATTTAAGTTTTTTCTTTCTGTTTTAGGTATGATTGCCGTTGCAATTGGTACAGCTGGAACAGCTCAACTTATAAAACCTGTACTTGATGATGTCTTTATCAATAAAAATGAGCAAATGTTGATATTGATGCCATTTTTACTTTTTGGTGCTTTTTTTCTTAAAGGTGCTGGATATTATATTCAAACTTATTATATGTCTTATATTGGACTTGATGTTATCAAAAAACTAAGAAATAAGCTTGTAAGTCATTTGATGTATCAAGATATTGAGTTTTTTACAAAAATGCACTCTGGTGAAATCCTTTCAAGAGTAACCAATGATATTTCAAGAATTCAATCGGTAGTTTCAAATATCATTCCAAATATCATCCGAGAGAGTTTAACGATATTGGCGTTAACTGGATATGTTATCTACGAAAGTCCTAAACTTGCTTTTTATTTTTTGATTGTTATGCCTTTGGCAATTTTTCCATTGAGTAAACTCTCAAAAAAGATGAAAAGATACTCAAAACTTTCACAAGAGAGTACATCTGTGATGACTTCAAGACTTGGCGAAATTTTTAGCAATATTGAAATTATCAAATCAAACTCATCACAAGATTTTGAAAATAAACGATTTGAAAAAGACAACCAAAGTGTATTTAATTATCTTATAAAACAAGTTCGTGCAAACGCTCTTACGACTCCTGTTATGGAAATTTTAGGTTCGATTGCTATTGGGGTTGTTATTTATGTTGGAGGGATGGAGGTAATAAGTGGAAAATTGAGCGTTGGTGGATTTTTTTCATTTTCAACTGCTCTTTTTATGCTTTATACTCCGATAAAAAGGGTTTCTAGTATTTATAATCAAACCCAAGATGCTACTGTTGCACATGAGCGAATGTTGGAGTTACTTAGCATAAAACCTACGGTGACTTCTGGAGAGAAAATTTTAACTTCAAAAGTTCAAATAGTATCATTTGAGCAAGTCGGTTTGGAATATGGCGATACAAAAGCATTAAATAGTATTTCTATGGATATTAAGATGGGTGAATCTATTGCATTGGTTGGAAATAGTGGAGCTGGAAAAAGTTCTTTTGTTAACCTTTTAGTGCGTTTTTATAATCCATCAAATGGGGTGATTCGTTTGGATGGCGTGGATATAAGAGAGATAGATTTGGTTTCTCTTCATAAAAAAATAGCTTATGTGACGCAAAGAATCTATATTTTTAATGATACAGTTGCCCATAATATCGCTTATGGTGAAAATGTGGATAAGCCAAGAGTTATTGAGGCGTTAAAAAAAGCAAATGCGTATGATTTTATCGAAAAGTTAACTGATGGGATAGAGACTGTTTTAAGTGAAAATGGAAGCAATCTTTCGGGTGGACAGAGACAAAGAGTAGCATTGGCTAGAGCTATTTATAAAAATCCAGATATTTTAATACTTGATGAGGCAACTTCGGCTTTAGATAATGTGAGTCAAAGAGCGATACAAAATGCACTTAAATCTTTAAAAGAGGAGATGATTACCATTACGATTGCACATCGACTTAATACAATAGAAGATGCAGATAAGATATTTTTATTTCAAGATGGAGATATCGTGTGTTATGGTAAACATGGTTATTTGCTAGAAAATTGTGAAAAATATCAAGAACTTGCTTTAAATTTAGAAAAAAATTAATAAATTTAAGTATTATAAGCGTTTTTAATACTATTTTATAAAAGGAGTATATAGTGAGATTGATACTTGCTATGTTGATATTAACATTTTATGTAGAGGCAAATTTAAATATAGCCGTTAGCATTGGGCCACAAAAAGAGATTGTTCAAAAGATAGGGAAAGAGAAAGTAGGAGTTGTTTTGATGGTCAATTCAGGTGCATCTCCACATAGTTATGAACCCAAAGCCAATCAAATGATAGCATTATCAAAGGCTAAGCTCTATTTTAGTGTCGGGGTTGAGTTTGAACATGTGTGGCTTGGTCGATTTAAAACACAAAATAAAAATCTTTTGATTATTGATTCTACAAAAGGTATTGCTAAAATACCGATGATAGAGACTCATCAACACAATGGCAACTCTCTTGACCCTCATGTATGGACATCGCCTAAAAATATGAAGTTGATGGCTAAAAATATTTATGAAAATATGGCTAAAAATGATACTAAAAATTATGAGTTTTATAAAGCAAATTATCTTAATTTTTTAAAAGAGATAGATATGACGGATAAAAAGATTCGCTTGATTTTGAGTAAGATTCCCAAAAATAGCTCTTTTTTAGTTTTTCATCCATCATGGTGATATTTTGCAAAAGAGTATGGTTTAAATCAAGTCAGTATCGAAGTTGAGGGTAAAAGTATCGCCCCAAAAGCATTGGTCTCTATTATCGAGCAATCTAAAAAAGCGAAAGTTAGAGTTATCATTGTTCAGCCAGAGTTTTCAGATAAGATGGCTCAAAGTGTGGCAAAAGCATTAAATGTTAAGATTTACAAAATATCAACCATGAGTCAAAATTGTGGTCTGAATTTGGTTAATTTTGCAACGATGATTAGTCAATAAGTAGAAATATAAGGTCAAAAATAAGTGTCGATTTTAGAGATAAAAGATTTAAATTTTAGTTATGAAAAAGAGGTGATTTTAAAAGATATCTCATTGGGTATGAAAGAGGGCGATTTTTTAGCGATTATTGGGCCAAATGGAGGTGGAAAGTCAACTCTTTTAAAGTTAATTTTAGGAATCTTAACGCCTACGAGTGGAGATATAAAGCTTTTTAATGACTCTTTTAGGGCAAATTTTTCACGCATTGGGTATGTTCCTCAAAATACAAATATCAATATAGACTTTCCTATAAAAGTGATAGATGTTGTTTTGATGGGATATACGGAGTCTAAAAAAAAGCTTTTTGGATATTCAAAAGCTGAAATTCAAAAAGCTATGGAAGTTTTAGAGGAGGTTGGGATAAGCTCTTTGGCTCAAAATAAGATAGGCTCTCTTTCAGGTGGGCAAAGACAAAGAGTCATGATAGCTAGAGCGATTTGTAATAATCCAAAACTTCTTATCCTTGATGAACCCACCGCTTCAATTGATAGTATGGGGCAAAAACAGATTTATGAACTTCTAAGAAAATTGAACACAACGATAAGCATTATCGTTGTAAGTCATGATATTTCGGTAATTTTATCGTATGCTTCGAGTGTGGCATATATCAATCGCTCTTTGGTTTATCATCAATTGGCTCAGTATAAAGATAGAGTTATAAAAGAGAATGAACATTTTTGTGAAGTAGAGCTTTTGGAGATGATAGGTGGACTTCATGGTTGAGATTTTATCATATGAGTTTATTCAAAATGCTATTTTTTCAGCGATACTCATAAGTTTGATAGCAGGAATTGTAGGCTCTTTGGTGGTTGTAAATCGTATGGTCTTTTTAACAGGTGGTGTGGCTCATAGTGCTTATGGTGGTATCGGTATGGCTCTATATTTTGGGATTCCACTTTTTTTTGGTGCTGTAGTTTTTGCGGTTTTTACGGCGATTATTTTGGCTGTTCTAACTTTTAAAAAACGCTCCGATATGGATACTTTTATTGGTGTTATTTGGGCTGTTGGTATGGCGATTGGGATTATATTTGTGGATTTGACTGAAGGGTACAATGTTGATTTGATGAGTTATCTTTTTGGTTCTATCTTAGCAGTTGATAGCAATGATATCTATTTTATGGTGGGTTTGCTTATCCTGACGATAATTATCGTTGTCATTTGGTATAGAGATATTTTAGCCGTATCTTATGATATGGAGTATGCAATGCTTAGAGGCATTGATATTAAAAAATTTTATACGCTAATCTTGGTTTTATCGGCACTTAGTGTGGTGGTTGCGATAAAAGTTGTTGGATTGATTTTGGTGATTGCGTTATTTACGATTCCTGTTTATATTGCTCAACGAATCTCTAAATCACTTTGGGTCATGATGATAATTGCAAGTATGATTTCGCTTATTGCATCACTTATTGGTCTATTTTTATCTTATAGTTTCAATTTAACTTCTGGAGCGTCAATTATATTAATTAATGCGTTTATTTTTATTTTATTTTTAATATTTTATCATAAAAAATAAGTTTTTATAAGTAATTTATAATATAATTATATTATGAATAAAATATTGCAATTATTAACCAAAAAACACTCATCTAAAGTAGAAGAGAAAGCGATAATAGTTCTTTTTTCTTTTATCCAAAATATACTTATTATTTTACATTTGGTTAGTATTGTGGTATTTATTCTTTTTTTTAACGATATCTTTTATATTGTATTAGGGTGGTATATTGCATCATTTGTTTTATATAGTACTTATCTTTTAGATTATAGAAAATTTTTAAAGCATAAAAATGTAAATTACGAACATTTATTCAAACGATTTAGAAATGATTCTTATCTAACTGGTATTGTATGGGCGATGTTACCTATCATCTTTTTACCTATCTTACCTCAAGACTCACAATATATGCTCATAATGTTACTTATATGTTTGGCTGGTGGAGTTAGTGGATTTGTATTTGATTTTAGAATTTCTTGGATTTTAATATCCAGTATTATGGTTCCTCTTATTTTAGTCATACTTTTTTCTTCTATTCCAAATCATATCCTTATGGCTCTCATCATTTTTCTATTTTATACGATTATTATTCTTTCAAGTTTCAATACCAATAAAATTTTTTTTGATTCTTTAACCAATGAAGAGTTATATCGAAACAGCTATAAACGCCTAAAAATGCAGACTAAAAAGATTCGCAATCTTTACATCTATGATGAGTTAACCTCACTTCCAAATCGTAGAAATTATCGCCACTATATGAAAAAAATGATAAAAAACGATAAGCATCAAGAGTATTTTTCACTTCTTTTTTACATAGATTTAAATCATTTCAAGCAGATAAATGATACTTTTGGACACATCGTAGGGGATAAACTTTTATGTGAAGTTGCGTCACGATTGAACTCTCTCATTGATAATGAGCAGATTCATTTGAGCCATTTAAGTGGAGATGAGTTTATCTTTATTTTCCCTTTTGTCTCAAATGACAGTTTAAAGAGCAACCAAGAGGCACTTAAAATCGCTTATAGTATTAAAAATATTTTTGCAAAAGTTTTTAGTATAGATGATATCAACATTCATATGCGTTCAAGTATCAGTATTGTTTTGATAGAGCCTAGAACGGAAACGATTGAAAATATCATGCGACAAGCCGATATGGCTATGTATCAGACAAAAAGAGCTGGACAAGATAATATCTATTTTTACAATCAAAGTTTAGATTTTATTCGTGTTGAGATGGTAACTTTACAAAATGATTTAAATGATGCGATAGATAATAATCAATTGAAGCTCTTTTATCAACCTATCGTTAATATCGTCAATGATAAACTTGTAGCAATGGAGGCACTCTTGAGATGGGAACATCCACAAAAAGGTTTTGTATCTCCTGAAAGTTTTATCCCGATGGCGACCGAGTCTGGATTGATTGTTAAGTTGAGTTGGTGGATTATCGATAATGCGTGTCAACAATTGGCGTTGTGGAGAGAGATGGATTTGATAAATTTTAAATATATAGCAGTCAATGTCAATCAAAAACAACTCCATGAGTTAAATTTTATAGATAAATTGGAGTTTTCGATAAAAAAATACAATATCGACCCTTCTTTATTAAAGCTTGAGATTACGGAAACGACGCTTATCGAAAATTTTATCAAAACACAAAAGATAATCCAAGATTTGAAACTCATAGGTATCGAGTGTAACATTGATGATTTTGGAACTGGTTACTCCTCTTTGTCGTATCTTAAACAAATATCCTTTAAAACTTTAAAGATAGACCGTATATTTATAGCTGATATGATAGAAAATGTGGAAGATGAGAAGTTGGTTAAAAGCATTATTGAGATAGCAAAGCAGTTCAATTATGATATCGTAGTGGAAGGTGTTGAGACATTGGAGCAAAGAAATCGGCTGATGAACATCGATAGAGATATCTCTTATCAAGGATGGTTATGTTCTAAAGCTTTATCTGCCTGTGAGTTTGAAGATAAGTTTTTACTTCCACAAGCCTAATTAATATCTCAATTATACGATTTGAAGAGAAAAAAGATATAATATTTTGATATTTTTATTTAGGAGATTTTAGCGTGGAAGATTTTTTACAAAAAGCTAAATCATCATCACAAATCATCGCTTCACTTGATGGAGCATCAAAAAATCGTATTTTAAATGCTATGGCAGATGCCCTAGAAGCAAATAGTTCATACATCATAGAAGAGAATCAAAAGGATATGCAAGAGGGGAAAGCAAATAATTTGAGTAGTTCGCTTTTAGACAGATTGCTTTTAGATGAAAAACGCGTTGTGGCAATGGCAACTTCTTTAAGAGAGATAAGTGTTTTAAAAGAGCCTGTTGGTCGTATTTTAGAAGGTTGGGTCAATGACAATGGTTTAAAAATTCAAAAAATTAGTGTACCCATTGGTGTTGTAGGAGTTATTTATGAATCTCGTCCAAATGTAACTTCTGATGTGGCTGGACTATGTTTTAAAAGTGGTAATGTAGCGATTCTTAAAGGTGGGAAAGAGGCAGAGTTTTCAAATAGAGCCATTGCTAAAATACTTCAAGAAGTTTTAGAAAAAAATGCACTTCCAATAGAGATAATCTCTTTACTTCCTGATAGCTCAAGAGAGGGAGTTGCAAAACTTATTAAACAAGATAAATATGTAGATTTAATCGTTCCTAGAGGTGGAGAAGCACTCATAAGATATATCTCATCTAACTCTAGCGTTCCTGTTGTAAAGCATGATAAAGGGCTTTGTCATACTTATATTGATAAAAAAGCAGACTTTAAGAAAGCGATGGAAATTGCCATCAATGCTAAGTGTCAACGAACAGGTGTTTGCAATGCGATGGAGACTTTACTTGTGGATAGAGTGATTGCAAATGAAATTTTACCTCGTTTATATAATGCTTTTATCGAAGAGGGAACAGAACTTAAAGGGTGTGAATTGACTCGTGAGTATATTGAGATTGATGAGGCAAATGATGAAGATTTCAATACAGAATATCTTGCTAATACGCTCAATATCAAAGTTGTAGAGGGTGTTGATGGTGCGATTGAACATATTGTGAAGTATGGTTCTGGGCATTCTGAAGCGATTATTACTGAAGATTACAACACAGCAGAGAGATTTTTAGAGTTGATTGATGCTTCATGTGTTTATCTCAATGCAAGTACCAGATTTACAGATGGTGGTGTTTTTGGATTTGGTGCAGAGGTTGGAATCTCCACAAACAAACTTCACGCAAGAGGTCCTATGGGGATAAATGAGCTTACTACTTATAAGTTCAAAATTTATGGAAATGGGCAAATAAGATAATTTTAAGAGGCGTTAAACGATGAAGCTACTATTTATGACTCTACTTTTTACTATGTTTTGTTTTACTAGTGAAGATATAGCCATTAGTTTCAACGGAAATAAGATTATCAAAACTAATGATATCCAAGAGGCTTTAGGGGTTAAAACGAGTTCTTTTTTGCAGTTTTGGAAAGATAAAAATGCCACATTAGCCTCTAAAGTGAGTGACCAATTAGACCCTTCGTTAAAGCTTTTTTATAAAAATGAGGGCTTTTATGATGCTAATATTACTCAAATAATTACCGATAATAAAATAGATATTTTTATCAAAGAGAATCAACCTATAATTATTTCAAAAATTGATGTTCAAAGTGATATTGATATCGATAGTGAGATAGAGATGAAGTTGGGTGAGCGATTTCGTTCTACTGATTTTGGTATTTTAAAAGAAAATGTTAAAAAGGTACTTGCAAAAAATGGCTATTGTTCTGCTCAAAAGGATATCAAAAGTTACATCGATAAAGAAAAAAGAGTTGCAAATATCGTTATTAAGATAAAAAAAGGGGATATCTGCAAGATTGGAAAGATTACTATCAATGGAAATGAAGAGGTTAGTCAATCGACCATTAGCTCTCGTCTTAGATTTGAGGAGGGCGATGTTTTTGATGTTGAGAAGATAAAAGATAGTTATAATGCCCTATATGCACTTGAAGCTTTTGATGAGATAAGTATCGACCATAGTCGAAATTTTTATAATGAAGTTCCCATTGATATCAAAGTGCATGAGTTGGATAAAAAGATATTTACACGAGTTGGTTTGGGCTATGCAACGGATTTAAAATTTCAAGCAAAATATCATTGGGAGCAGAAAAATTATCAAGGTGACGGTAGAAAGATAAGTTTTGATGCACTTTATTCGGAAAAACATAAGAAGATAGAAGCTTCATTTTCAAATCCAAATCTAGTTGAGATAAAGGGTTATCATCTTGATGTTGCAAACACGGTTGGTTATGTAGAAGAGAGAGATATTCACGATTATG
>SDAZ01000079.1 GCA_006212005.1 Sulfurovum sp.
GCTAAAGTTATATTAAAAAGATACTAGATTTTCAATTCCTTTATTTTTGCAATAATCTCTTTGAATATAGGTAAATTATATCTGATAACATCCTCTATGATATTATCATCTGTACTATCATAATCGTGAGCAATATAATTTCTCACAGCACTTATACCTTTTAAATCATGGCTTGAAAAACATTCAAGTATTTTAAATTCATTGTCCTCTTTAAGTTTTGAAAATTGTTCAGCGATTCTGACTATATTCATTCTAATCGCTGGTTTCATGATTTTATCTTCGATAGCTTGTGTGATTTTTATTTCTTTACTTTCTAAAATAAAATTAATATTATCTATGGATTCTACAATTTTATCCAGTTTATGAATGGCACTAGACATAAATAATATCACTTAAAATAGATTTATTATTATCTGCTACAAAATCTATTTTTGTTTTAAATGTTTGTTGTAATTCTACTTTTATATCATCAATTCGCAAAATCTTAGAAAAACCATCTTTATAATTTTGCGAAAATCTATCATAATCAAGTTTATAAGCAATATCAATATCACTAAAAACATTTTGAGTCTTTGTCGCATAGCTACCAAAAAGCCCAAGCAATATCAATCCCTCTTTCTCATAAGTTGGTTTTAGCTCTTTTAGTTTAGCAAGTATCTCTTGTTGTTCTAGCACTGTTAGCCCTTTTTGAATTGATAAATAATATACTCTAATATTAGCTAAAGTTATATTAGTAACTTTTTAAAACACTATCGTTTTATTTCCATTGACGAAAATTCTATCATTTAAAACTATCTTTAAAGCCCGAGAAAGAACCACTTTTTCAACATCTTTTCCTGCATTTTGCATATCTTTCCAGTCAAATCTATGATTAACATTTATAGTGTCTTGAGCAATGATAGGCCCTTCATCTAGCTCATCTGTGACAAAGTGAGCCGTCGCACCGATAATCTTAACCCCTCTTTCGTATGCTTGTTTATAAGGATTTGCACCAACAAAAGCAGGAAGAAACGAGTGATGGATATTGATAATCTTTTTTGGAAATTTGGCAACAAAACTAGAATTTAAAATCCTCATATATTTAGCCAAAACGATATAATCAAACTCCAACTTATCCAACTGCTCAACCACAACCTCTTCATGCTCTTCTCTGCTCAATCCCTCAGTAGGAATATGAATAAATGGGATATCAAAACGGCGAACCAATTCTCGAAGTGTATCATGATTGGAGATAACAGCTTCGATATCAACATCCAACTCACCATCATCATAACGAATCAAAATATCACCCAACGCATGAGCCTCTTTTGTGACAAAAATAACTATCTTTTTTCGATTTGGCTCGATGACTTGGAGATTTGCATGTTGTGGTAGAACTTCGATAAGTTCTTCTCTAAGCTTCTTTGAACAAAATTGACCACTCACAACCGAACGCATAAAAAACTTCCCACTATCACTATCCACGAACTCTCTGTTGTTCTCTATATTTAGATTTTTTTCAAAAAAGACTTTTGAAATCTTATAAACCAGCCCTTTTTGGTCTTCACAATCTATCAAAACTCTCGCTTTTTGCTCCATTAAACGCCCTCAAATATTTTTTTGACTATTATACCAATTTAAGTTAATATCAAAGGAAACAGGTGAGTCAAAACACTTTTCGTAAAAATATCATTACTTTAATGATGGGAACAACCATCGCTCAAGCTCTTCCTTTAGCATTTATGCCGATTATCACGAGACTTTACACGCCTAATGATTTTGGAGTTTTTGCCATATTTGTGGCTCTTGCAACCATCTTGGGAGCTATCGCAACAGCTAGATATGAGATGGCTATCTTACTTCCCAAAAAAGAAATCGATGCTATAAATATCTCGGCTCTAAGTTTTTTGATTTTAACTCTTTTTTCTTTTTTTATCTTTATAATTGTAATTTTATTTAATACTCAATTTGCTAAACTTTTAGGAAATGCACAAATATCTTTATGGCTCTATTTTTTACCAATAACCCTATTTTTTATCGGTATTTTTAACATCTTAACCATGTTGAACAATAGAGAAAAAAACTATGCTATCATCTCAACAGCAACCATTTTAAAATCTGTTATCTTGGTTAGTAGTCAACTTTTAATTGGATTTTTCAAAAGTGGAGCAACAGGACTTATAAGTGGTCAAATCCTCTCTCACCTCTTTGCAAATATGGGCTTAGCTAAAGGTATCATCAAAGATAAAGCATTTTTCAACACTATCAAAAAAGAAAAGATGATAAACCTAGCCAAAGAACATAAAAATTTTGCCATCTTTCAAACCCCTCATGCCCTCATAAATGCCCTCTCTTCAAATGTACCCATCTATATGTTTTCAAGCTTTTTTACCATGAGTGTCGTTGGATTTTACGCTTTTAGTTTGCGAATCGTTTTCAGCCCTTTGTCTATCCTCTCTTCATCCGTAGCAAAAGTTTATAACCAAAAAGTAGTCGAAGCATATCATAATGGTGAAGATAGTTATCAACTCACAAAAGTGTTGCTTATAAAAGTCACTAAAACGATGATTGTCCCATTTTTGATTATCATCATCTTTGCACCTCAAATTTTTGCATTTGTCTTTGGTGAAAATTGGAAAGAAGCGGGAATCTATACACAGATAACCTCACCATTTTTATTTTTAAACCTTTTGGTCTCTTCTATCTCATTTATTCCTAGTTTGGTTGGTAAGCAGAAAAAGGCATTAACAGTTTCCATTATACACTTAATTTTTTCTGTTCTTTTTATTTTAATTGGTGTTTATTTTAAAAATATTTATCTCTCTTTGGGGCTTTTTACTTTGGTGTATAGTCTGATTCTATGGTATAATCTCAATTGGATGTTAAAGGAATTAAGGGTCAGATGTGTTGCTAAAAAAGATATTAAGTAAGTTATTTACAAAATTTATCTCTCTTTTGCCAAATACAACAATTCAATCGGGTGTTTTTATAGATTATAGATGTGAGATAGAGGGTAAAAACAACATTTTTATCGGCAAAAATTCAAAACTTTATAAAAACAGTACCATTTATAAAAAAGATGAAGGAAAATTTGTCATGGGTGAGGATTCTCATATTGCTCCTTTTGGGTATATGTTAATCGATTCTGAAAATCTGAGTATTGGTTCAAATGTTGCCATTGCCAAAAACTGCTCATTTTTTTGCGTGACAAATGCGATAAGCGAGGATAAAAATATTTTATTTAAAGATAGTTATAAAAGAGGAAGTATCACTATCGGGGATAATGTTTTTATAGGAACAAATTGTGTGATTTTACCAGATTCATTTATCGAAAATGATGTTGTTGTTGGAGCAAATTCGACCGTAAAAGGGCGATTGGAGAGTGGGTATATCTATGGAGGCAATCCTGTAAAGAAGGTAAAGAGGATAAGGGGATAAAAGATGCAAAAGAGACTTTTGGTTGTTGGGAGTGATAGTGTTCATGTTCACAATTTTATAGAACTTGTCAAAGGCAATTTTGATAAAGTTGTTCTATTGACAGATATTCGCCATAGGGAGAGCAAAACAAGAACCATCGGGATAGATTTTTCATTGGGTTGGAGTAGCTTTGAGAATATCAAAAAGATTAAAGATATTATAAAAAATTTTCAACCAACCACTATACATATGCACCAAGCCAATAGTTATAGTTTTTTGACACTTAGGGCAAGTGCAAATTATAAATGTCAAAAAGTTTTGACGGCATGGGGTAGCGATATCTTGCTCAATCCGCAAGATAGTTTTATCATGAAGCAAATCGTAAAATACATCATCAATCGAGTTGATGCCATCACGGCAGATTCGGATACTGTATTGGAAGCGACACAAAAACTTACCAAAAAAGCGTTGGTACTCAAAAATATCAATTTTGGAATCCCACCTATCAATTGTGAAACTTTTGAAAAAGAGTATATCATCTACTCAAATCGGTTACATAAGTCACTTTATAATATTGATAAGATTATTCAAGCATTTGCACGACTTTATCAAACAGAACCCTATTGGAGACTTATCGTCGCTGGAGATGGTGAAAAGACTTTGGAATTGAAAAAATTGGTTCGTTCTTTGGGTGTAGAACAAGCGGTTGAATTTGTAGGTTGGGTTGATACCGCTCAAAACAATTACTACTACTGTAAATCAAAAATTTACGCCTCCATTCCAAGCAGTGACTCTATCTCTCTTAGTTTGGTTGAGGCTATTTGTGCAGGTTGTGTTCCCTTTGTTTCAGATATTCAAGCAAATCGAGAGATTATCACCCATGATTTGGGCTTTATGATTCATGACTTAAATCAGTTGGACTTTAAACGCTATCTTGAGATAGAACGCAATCGATACGAGTACCGAAGAGAAGAGATAAGAGATATGTTTTCAAAAGAGCTTAACAAAGAAAAATACTTAGCACTTTATGAGAGTTACAATGATTAAAATCACACATCTAACCTCAGCACACCCAAGATATGATACACGCATTTTTGTCAAAATGTGTTGCTCTTTAGCAAAAAAAGAAAATTATGAAGTGCGTCTAATCGTTGCAGATGGATTGGGAGATGAGCTTAAAAATAGCGTACAGATAATCGATATAGGAGCTAAAGAGGGGGGAAGAGTGGCACGAATGACCGCAACTTCTTTGAAAGTTTTTGAAAAAGCTGTCCAACTTCAAAGCCATATCTATCATCTTCATGACCCAGAACTTATCCCAATCGGTCTAAAACTTAAAAAATTGGGTCACAAAGTTATCTTTGATGCTCATGAAGATTTACCTAAGCAGATTTTGGCAAAACCCTATCTAAATCCTGTAAGTAAAAGAGTTTTATCCTTTTTTGCTTCAAGTTATGAGAAGTTTGTTCTTAAAAAGTTTGATGGTATCATCACCGCAACACCTTATATCAGAGATAAATTTTTAAAAATCAATGATATGACGATAGATGTAAATAATTTTCCTATCGTATCGGAGTTGAGCAATACAACCCCATGGAGTCAAAAAGCTGATGAGATATGTTACATCGGCAATCTAACCACAGTAAGAGGGATAAAAGAGCTTGTAAAAGCGATGGAATTGCTTGATGGTGTTAGGCTCAATATCGCTGGGAAATATCTTGAAAATGGTTTAGAAGAGGAGTTAAAAAGCTATAAAGGGTGGGAAAAGGTTAACTTTTTAGGCTTTTTAGATAGAGATGGTATTTTAGAAGTATTGAAGCGTTCAAAAGCTGGGGTGGTGACACTTTATCCAATTATCAATTATGTTGATGCACTTCCTGTTAAAATGTTTGAATATATGGTTGCTAGATTGAGCGTGATATCATCAGATATTGATTATTGGAAAGAGATAGTTGAGGGTAATGAGTGTGGTCTTTGTGTCAATCCTAAAAATCCCCAAGAAATAGCTAAAGCGATTGAGTATATCATACAACATCCTAAAGAGGCTTCAAAAATGGGTGAAAATGGAAAACAAGCCGTTCTAAAAAAATACAATTGGCGAAATGAAGAAGAGAAACTTCTCTATTTTTATAAAAAACTGTTGAGGTCGTAAATGTAGGGGTTCAAAATTTTGAACCCTTACGGTTGCCTTTGAATTGCATTATTATTTTGTGGGCAATGGTAGGGGCAATCCCTCGTGGTTGCCCATTTTTATAAATGATTTTTTTTGGGTAACCACAAGGCTTACCCCTACCCCACCTATTTCGCTACTCCTCCAACGGCAAAGGTAGTATCACCATTGAGATAAATCGTTGGTTTTTGCTCATGATTGAACTGCTCTTTAGCTAGTTTTGGAAGAATATATTTTGTATATTCTGCTATCTCATTGATAGAAAGTTTATCATCAAAGCTGTAAACTTTTTCATTATTCATCGCATCCAAAACGGTATAACTAAAGATACCATGCTCTTTATATCCATCTATCGCATCTTGTTTACTTGATGCTCCAGCTATGATGGCAATTCCAACATTACCACCAAATCTATTGATAGAGGTATCAAGCAAATCTTTAGAAGCCATTGTTCCACTTTGACAAGTATCGATGAAGATTGCCGATTTGACCGCTTTGATTTGAGCGATATACTCTTTAAATTTGGCTTGATTTATCGCATATTTGTTCACATCATCTCCATTTTTACAATCAAATGGGATAAAATAGTAATCCCCATCTTTACTACTCGTAACCCCATGTCCAGCGATATAGAGGATAAAAACATCATCAGAGTTTATCTTTGAAGAAATATCTTCTATGGTTTTCAAGATGGAACTCTGTGTTACTTGAGCATCTTTTAAAGCGTAATTGTAGATATTTGAAAAGATAGGTTTGCCTATGATTTGAAGTTTTTGAGCTATCTTATCGGCATCATTGTTTGGATATTTCAAATCAAGCGAATTATCTTTATAATCAGATATAGATAGTGTCAAGATATGTAGATTTGGTTTGCTAATCTGTGCTTTTTTATTGGTAATCTTTATCTTATCTGTATTTGAGCCTATATCTCCGTTTTTATTGGTAGCATTAAAAGAGATGATATGTTTTCCATAAGGGATAGACAACTTCTGCTCCAAAACTATACACCCACCGACCATCTCTTTTTTCTCTCTAAAGGCTCGAGTTTGAGAAAGATATCGGATAGGTTTATCATCTATGTAAAAGTTTAGATTCTCCATCCCACCGCCATTGTCACATACCTTAACACCGATGGTTGTCTCATCATCATTGATAGTTCTTGAAGAGGTTAAGATATTGATAAGTGGTGGTAAACCTCCCCCACTTTGACTAAGAAGTGTTTCAACATTTGGAGCATAAGAGGAGATATCTTCTCCCCCAAGAGCCTTTGCGATAAGGTCAGGTCGATAGAAATGTTTTTGAAATCGGCGAATGTCTAAAAACTCAGCCTCTTTATCGCTTCCTTGATTGATATGATATCCGATATATTTCGCTCCATCTTTTGAAGCATTAAAAAAGCCCTCTTTGCTCCACATAACCCACTCATTATCACTTCCGACAAATAAAGAGACCGTAGGATAAAGCGTTTTAACCCCTTTTGATAGTGGTTTCAAATCCCAAATCTTGATAGTCTGGTCACAGCTTCCACTTACAAGTCTATCACCATCAAGTGCGATAGACCAAATCATTCCAGTATGCCCCACGAGTGAAGCTACCTCCACCCCACGGGTATCGTAGATTTTAAGTTGCCCATTGCCTCCACCACTGATGATAAAATCTTTGTACCACCCATAACAGTTGTGTCTATATCCAGTAGTAGAATCTTTGGTGATGGCAACCCCAGAAGAGTCTATCTTAAGTACAGCATCATCACGGCCATAATCACCCCCTTTAGAGTGCATTAAACCATTAGCATTAATGCGTTTGAAGTTTGACTCACTTGCACTATTTGAGAGTTGAAGCGTTTTGAGGTTAAAGGATTTTTGGAGTTTTGAACAATTTTTACCGCTACAATCATCCACATTCCCCCAAGCGATACTCTCTCCATTCACTCCCACACTCCAAACACTCTGCCCAAGACCCACTATCTTACTTTTAACCTCTTTACTCTCTTTATCCCAGATATAAATCTCATTGTTATCTCCACCACCACTAACCGCTGTTTGGTTATCTAGCCATCCTACTGCTTGAGTTGCATTGGTATGTTTATCAAATGAAGAGAGCAAAGCATGATTGTTTTTGACATCATAGATATTGACATTCATAGGATGATTACCAACTCCAGCGATAAGAAATCTTTTATTTGGTGAGTAGGCTAATGTCAAAGGCACGGTTTCACTTTGGATTTTGGATTTTAGATTTAAAGCCATATCAAAGATGAGTATCTCATGACCATATCCACAAACAGCTATCTCCTCATCATTGATAGCGAGATACATTAACTTCTCACTATGGGTATAACTCTTGAGTAGTTTGCCATCAAAGGAGTGCATGGCTATGCGGTTATCAAGTCCAGCGGAGAGGATAGTGTTGTTTTTGGCAAATTTGACCCCATAGACATCATTGGTGTGAAAATCGATAGTACGGATAAGGCTCATATCTTTCATACTCCATAGCTTGACACTATAATCGCCTGAACCTGAAAGCAGATACTTACTATCATCGCTAAATGCTAAATCATTCACTACATTGGTATGGGATTTGAGAAGCTTAAGGAGTTTACCACTTCGATAGTCGTAGATACGGATTTCATTATTTTGAAAATACCCACCCACAGCGAGATACCTCTCATCGCTACTTAAAGCGATGGCAAATATATTCCCTTCACTTCCAGCTCCTATCTCACCTAAAATCTTTCGCTTCTCTTTGCCACTTCTGCTATCCCATACCCTTATGCTCTTATCAGCACTAGCAGAGATGATATCACCACTTTTGCTGACAATAAGGTTTTTCTTTATCATTGCTGTATGCCCACCTGTATCGATGCTTAGGATGGCATCGTTAGCCAAAAGTAAGTAGCTAAACACTACCATCATCAAAATTATCTTTTTCATTTGTTTATCTTCCTTTTTATGCGTCTAATTGTAGGGGCAATCCCTCGTGGTTGCCCATTTTTATAAATGATATTTTTTGGGTAACCACAAGGGTTATCCCTACGAGTTTTTTGTAAATCCATCAATAAATCGTAAATTTTACCTCTTGAACCATCTTATCCACTCCCTCTTCTCGCTCTCGAAACGCTTTTTTTTCTATCGGGTCTTGAGGATTATTAGGGTTTATAGAACTCATAGGCGTTAAAGAGTTTAGATTTTGCGAAAGCACTACAAACACCGAACTCTCTTCTGATGGGCAGTTGGAGCAACTTTTATAACACTCTATCGGTTTTTTGAGAACAAAATCTTTTGGAAACTCAAAAACTCCCTCTTGAGGATTATTGGATTGATACATGATAAAAGGTCTATTGTTCTCCATAGAATAAATCGTGATATAACCTC
>SDAZ01000080.1 GCA_006212005.1 Sulfurovum sp.
AAGTTTCTACTTGCTCATTATTCGCTCTGCCATTCGTAGATAGAACTAAGAAAATAAACATAATAAGAAGACTAAAAGCAAGTACGATATAAATATTACTCTTATCTACATTATTAAAATATCTTTCACTTTCAGAAAAATTATCATTAGTGTTATTATTTTGTTCTTTATTTAATTTTGTACCACAATTTTTACAAAATGAAGCATAATCAACATTAATAGCATCACATTGAGTACAAATACGACTCATTTTATTCCTCTTTCTTTCTTGATAATATCATAAGCATTATTTATCTCTTTTAGTCTTTCATTTGCAAAAAGCATAAAATCTTCAGGCAATTCTTTCCCTTGAATGCTATCTGGATGATATTGCCTAACGAGTTCTCTATATGCTCTTTTAATGTCCATATTTGTAGAGTTTTGAGTTGATTTTAAAATTGAATAATATTTATCTAATGTATTTTTATTTGATGAATCAGAAGTTTTTTGTCTATTGTCTTGAGTATTTTCAAATTTATTATAAATTGTCTGAAGATAACTTTGTGGGACATCAAAATATCTTGCAATCTCTTCTACTGCAATCCTCACTTTTTCATTTTTTATACCATCAGCATAAATCATCTCAATCAAAAATTCTACCATTAAATGAAAAGCATGTTTTTGTTGATCTATCGATGAAGTGTAATTTTTAAATTCATAAAAATATACTTTCATCATAAAATAATAATCTTTATCTAAACTATGGATAGCTTTGTTAAATATATTATCTAATTTATTTCTAAAATTAACTGTATTATTTTGTGCTAAATAGTCAAATATGTTTGATATGATTTTTTTCTTATTTTCATAGATAATATTATTATTTAATGTTGCCATATATGCAATAAGTGAAACTGAAGATATAATCATTTTATTAAGTTTACTTCCACAATGGATACAAAAGTTAGAACCTTTTTCGTTTTCTTGAAAACAATTTTGACAAATCACAATCTAATCCTTAATGAAAAAGTAAAAAAATATCTATTTAAGAAACTTTTTTTATTAACCTTAAATAAAACATATTTTATTTAAAAATAATTACAATTTCATTACATTTTTTCTTGAAAAAACCCCTCATAATCCTTTATTTTATCTTCCAATCTCATCGAAAGAGTTTCATTACAACTACCCAAAGTCTCTAAAATAACTTTTGACTCTTCCAAATAAGCTTTTATCTTAGGGATACTCCAATGACTCGGTGGGGCTTGAAGATTGGAAATCCTATCTGCTAACTTTACAGCCCAGAGCGATTTTTTTTGTTTTTTAATTCTTTCTAATGAATCCAACATCTGCAATGATTTGGTTTCTAGTGTGCTATTTTTTGTCAACGCTAAAACACCATCAGCAATCTCTTTAGAAGATATCGCCACAATATCCTCATAACCAATATCGGTATCTTCTATCGTATCATGTAAAATCGCACAACTTAGAGCCAACTCAATATCTTCGATACTATCACTAACAGCCATCACCTCCATAACAACCAAACCAATATGCGTCAGATATGGCAACTCACTTGATGGGACTTTTTGATAAGCATGAGCCTTTGAAGCAAAGTTCCATAATCGGATAAAATTTTCCTGATTAACCCTCGTCATCTACCACTTCCTTTATTGATTTTTATGTTGCGATTACTCACTATTTGCTCTGATGGTAATAAGTCCCATTATTCCAGCATATACTAAAAAGAGGCTCACCAAAATATAGAGAATGTTGACAAAAAATGATAAATAATATCGCCCCTCTTGTATCAATGATATGGGATATAAAGGGAAAAGGAGATAGACTAAGAAAAAAATTATTATCAATAAACAAAAGACTATCTTAACAATATCTCCTCTACTCAATTCAATCAAACTCTTGCCTGAAAAAAGACCAAAATACGAAGCAAATAATCCAGCACCTCCACCCAACACAGTCAATATATACCCAACAATATCCATTTTATGCTCCTTGCATTCAACTAACAAGTTTATTTATGCCTTTGAGTGGATTTTGATGTTTGACTTCATTCGATATCCCACTCAACTATTCTCATAAACTTTAAACTTTTTGACCTATACCACTCTTTTGTTAATTTTTTAAAAAATCTATCCAACCTTGCAAAACTTCAACACCAAGTCCCATAGCATTACTCTCAAGCCCATGAACGCTCTTTATATAAGGTTTACAAAACCCCTCAACCATACACGCTCCAGCCTTACCCATCCAATCTCCACTTTTGATATAAGCATCAATATCGCTTTGTTTAAACTCTAAAAACTGATAAGTGGTTGAGGAGATGTTATTGAAATAAAATTTTGAACCCTTAAAGTGCATCGCTGTGATAATAGATATCTTTGAGCCACTTTGAACGCTTAAAATATATCGTGCATCCTCTTCATCTTTGGCTTTTCGTAAAATTTCACCATTAGAACCAACAACCACTGTATCAGCAGATAAAAGTGGCAACTCTAAAGCATAAATCATCTCGGCTTTTTGGAGTTTGCCTACACTTGCTAGATATACAAACTCTTTTGAGCAAGTGGCAATAATGCTATCCTCATCAAAATCAACGCCACTTTGAACAAAATCTATACCAAAATCATGAAGTAATTTTGCTCTCGTCTCGGAACTTGAACAAAGTCGTATCATATCGATTTTTTGGCATAGGCTAAAGAAGCCTCTTTAGCTTCTTGGATTTTAGAAATATCTTTACCTCCAGCTTGGGCAAAATCGGCTCTCCCACCACCACCTCCACCTAAAAGTGTAGCTATCTCTTTAACCCATGAACCAGCCTTGAGAGATGTATTTTTTGAACCACAAGCGATATTTACTTTGTCATCTTTGACTTGAAAAAGCATAATCACCACTTTTTCATATCTGTTTTTCTCTTCATCGATAACAGTTTTAATATCACCACCCTCTATCTCATCAACAATAATCCGAACATCACCAACCATCACGCCATCAAGCTCTTTTGTGCTATTTTTTTGAGCCAACTCCACTTCATTTTTTAGCGTTTTTATCTGCTCTTTGAGTTTATTTATCCCCACTAGAGGATGAAGATGCTTGACTTCATTGGATATCTCACTCAACTCTTCTCTTAAACTTTGAACTTTTTTGTACGCTTCTTTTCCGCAAATTGCTTCAATGCGTCGAACCCCTGCACTCACTCCACTCTCTTTTATAATCATAAAAAGTCCAATTTGTGAACTGTTATCAACATGAATCCCGCCACAAAGTTCCATAGAAGTATCACCAAAATCAACCACTCTAACGCTCGAATCATACTTCTCACTAAATAGAGCCATTGCCCCTTTAGCCTTCGCCTCTTCGATGTTCATTACTTTGCTTTCACCTTTGATTGCTCTGAAAATCTTATCATTGACCCATAACTCAACCTCTTGAAGTTGTTTTGCTTCTAGTGCTAAAGGATGAGAAAAGTCAAAACGAAGTCTAGTAGCATCAACCAATGAACCAGCTTGTGCAATATGTTCTCCTAAAATCTCTCTAAGTGCTGAATGTAAAAGGTGTGTAGCTGAGTGATGTTTGGCTATCTCAAATCTGCTCTCATCAACTTTAGCATTTACTTCATCTCCAACGCTCATTTTTCCATCGATTTGACTAAGATTTAAACCTAAAAATTTTCGAGTATCTAGTACTTTTACCTGTGAATTATCTCTTAAAGTTAGAACTCCAGCGTCTCCACACTGACCACCAGAGAGAGCATAAAATGGAGTTGTCTCTAAAAGTACCCAACCCTCACCATCAAGCTCTTTAACTTGATTGAACTCACCATCCATGAGAGCTAAAACTTTAGTATCTACTAAAATAGTATCATAACCAACAAAGTTATTTTCTCCAAAAGTCTCTTTTAAAGATTTAAAATCTCCACTATTTTGAATATCTCCACTCCCTTTCCATGAAGCTTTTGATTGTGCTTTTTGAGTCTCCATTTTCGCTTCAAACGCTTCAATATCAAGTTGAATATTTTTTTCTCTTAACATATCTTGAGTCAAATCAAGAGGAAAACCAAAAGTATCATAAAGTTTAAATGCAACTTCTCCCTTAAAAATCTCTTTAGTTTGAGCCAACTCATCATTGAAAAGCTTAATACCCGACTCTATCGTACTAAAAAATCGCTCCTCTTCTTGACTCATAGCACTCTTTATAGACTCTGATTTTATCACAAGATAGTCATAACTTTCTCCCATAACTTCAATAAGTGAATCGAGCAAAGTAGCCATAAATGGTTCACGAAGACCCAACATATAACCATGTCTTATAGCTCTTCGCATGATTCGTCTAAGAACATAACCCCTACCCTCTTTATCAAAGTTAACCCCTTGAGCCAACAAAAAGCTAACTGCTCTTAAATGGTCAGCGATAACTCTGTAACTTGCACTCTGTTCATCTTCAAAATGGTACTCTTTTCCTACAAGTTTAGAGATTTGTGCAATAATGGGTTTAAAAAGTGAAGAGTGATAATTATTTAAAACCCCCTCTTTAACAGCCGTAACCCTCTCAAGTCCCATACCTGTATCGATACTTGGTTTTGGAAGTGGATGAAGAACACCATTTTCATCTCTTTCATACTGCATAAAAACAAGATTCCAAATCTCCAAAAATCTATCACCATCACCACCCATCTTATCTTCAGGAGTATTGAAATTTTCCTCACCTTGGTCATAAAAAATCTCACTACATGGACCACAAGCACCAGTATCACCCATCTGCCAAAAGTTATCTTTATCTCCAAAACGATAAATTCTTGAAGAGTCGATATGTTTACTCCAAAGCTCAAATGCTTCATCATCGCTCTCGTGAACCGTTACGAAAAGTTTCTCTTTTGTGATATTGAGATATTGCTCACTTGTTACAAATTCCCACGCATAAGCGATAGCCTCTTTTTTAAAATAGTCCCCAAAACTAAAGTTACCCAACATCTCAAAAAAAGTGTGATGCCTTGCAGTATAGCCGACATTATCAAGGTCATTATGTTTCCCACCTGCTCTTATACAAGTTTGTGAACTTGTGGCTTTGGGATTTTGTGGGATTGGAGCATTTCCAGTAAAAATATCTTTAAACTGAACCATACCAGCATTTGTAAATAAAAGCGTTGCATCATCTGGTACAAGAGCTGAACTTGCAATAACTCTATGTCCTTTACTCTCAAAAAAATCTAAAAATGACTTTCTAATATCCATGTCAGAATCCTATTAATGTATAAAAATTGTCAATATTTTAGCGAAATTAGGGTTATTGATAGATGAAATTTCAAATTTAAAATATAAACTAACAACTTTTAAGATATAAATTTGAAGTTAACTTAAAGCAAGTTTATGCTAAATTATAAGAAAAATTAGGAGTTCTTATGGATATAGTAAAATTAGAAACGATGTGCAGACCAGCTAGAATAGTTGTTGGTCTTATTTTAATCGCTTTAGGCTTTTATACAGGAAATGATATCTTTTTGATTGGTTTTATTCCTTTGGTTGTTGGTATCGCTGGATGGAGACCATTTTGTTACTTCACTAAAAAATGTTCTTTTAAAGAGTAACTTTTTTACACCTATTTTAAACCCACATTTAGGTGTGGGCTGATAAATTTCTTTTAACTCACTTTTTTAATCTATATAAGATTATCAAATCTTAGCAATATAACCTCTTTTAGGGATTCTAACTCTTTAAAAAGATTATCTAGTTTGTTGCTCAATTCACGATAATTTATCAATTTTTTATCTTTTGCACCATATTCAAGCGTTTCACAAAGAGAGCCTATCTCATCCAAATTTAATGAAAATGCCACAGACTTAAGAGCATGAGTGAGTTCATAAACCATTTTTAAATCGCCATGTTCAACCGAAGTTGATATACTATTTATACTCTCTTTCCCACTTTCTAAAAATTTTTCAAAAAATCGCTTCATTGCAGGAACACTAAATCTCATTTTTTCTTGTGCCGTTGTAAGTGCGTAAAAAATTCTCTCTTCTTCTTTTGATATATGCTGTGTTGGAGTTGATTTTATTTCCGATATTGGTAAAATCTTACGATAATGTTTTAAAATCTTTTCAAGTTCCAATATATCAATCGGTTTACTGATATACTCATCCATTCCCAACGAAAGAAAATACTCTCTATCTCCCTCAAGAGCATTCGCTGTAAGTGCAATAATTGGCGTTTTTACTCCTTTTTCATGAAGCTGTTTTGTTGCATCTATCCCATTGAGTTCGGGCATATTGATATCCATAAAAATCAAATCATGTGATAAAGATAACCCTTTTTCCACCGCTTCAAGACCATTAACTGCAAAATCAGCTTTAATACCAAAACTACTTAAAACTTCATCAATCAAAATACGATTCATATCATAATCCTCAGCAACTAAAATTTTAAAATCAAATTTTTCATCTGTAAAATTTGGAGAGATAACAGCATGTTGTGGTACTAAATTGAGTTCTAAAATCGCATTGTAAATAATAGATGGACACTCCTCAAAAGAACCAATATGATAAATTTTTTCGTTTGTTTCTGCCAATTTAAATGCTTCTGAATGCTCATCTATCAACAAAATATTTGCCGTATTATCAAAAATAAGGTCAACTTTACGATAATCAAACAAAATAATTGTATGATGTGCAACATGAAGCCCAATCAATTGAGAAAAATGAATAGGTTTAAAGTTTAAATGAAAATGCTTAAGATGATGAACTACATTATCATATATGGTTTTATTTTTATCTTCAACGATATAAATCGGAGGATTATTAACATGTGTTGCTAAAGTATTTAAACTATGACACTTATCAAAAGTAAGTTCAAAATAAAAACGACTCCCTTTTCCTACCGTACTTTGAGCTTTAAGCTTTCCACCCATCATAGAACACAACGATGAGCTAATACTCAATCCAAAACCAGTCCCACCAAAACTTCTCGTTGTACTCGAATCTGCTTGTGTAAATGGCTGGAAAACTTTATCTATACGGTCTTGAGGAATCCCAATCCCAGAATCAATCACGCTAAAACAGATATTCTCTTTATCTTGTGTACTTTCTAAATGCTTCAACTGTACTTCAATGGTTCCATTTTGGGGTGTAAATTTCATAGCATTATTAATCAAATTGGTTAAGATTTGAGTAATCCGTAACTTATCCACCAAAATACATTCTTTAATAGTCGCATCAATATTAATCAAATACGAAATATCTTTTTCTTTAGCCTTAGGAGCAAAAAGAGATAAAATATTTTTAATATCAACAAAAGGATTTATTTTTGTATAATCAAGTTCCAAATTACCACTCTCTATCTTAGAAAAATCCAAAATATTATTGACAATATCTAGCAAAACCTTGGTAGAATGCTCAATAAAATTGAGAAATTGAATCTGTTTTTTCGACAATGGAGTCTTATGAAGTAATTGTGTAAATCCGATAATACTATTCATCGGAGTACGAATCTCATGACTCATATTTGCCATAAAATCCGCCTTAGTTCTCTCCGACGCTAACGCTTGTTCTCTTGCTTCTTCCAATTCAGTTATATCTGTAAAATTGGCAATAACAAAACTCTCATTATCGTAAGTCACCGAATTGATAACTACATTAAAAATAGACTCTTGCCCATCAGCATTCAATAAAAGTGCTTTATGTTGTTGATTTGGTGTACTTAAAATCGTCTCTACCCATGAAAATTTAAGATTACTTCGAGGCAAAAAACCATCTCGTTCTATAAAAAGTTCACAAATACATACATATTTTTCTTTAAATTCATCAAGGTCTTTAAAGCCTAAAGTATCAAAAAACTTCTGATTTGCGTTGATAACCCCTTCTGTTTTATTGGCTGTAAAAACAATATTTTGCTGTTTATTGAACAACATCTCACTATATTTTAACTGTTTTCCTATCTCTTCTTCCATAGTCACACGAGAAGTAATATCTTTTCTCAATGCAATATACTCAATAATCTCATTTTGACTACTTAAAATTGGAAAAATAGTCGCATCTACATAATAATAGCTTCCATCTTTTCGTTTATTTTTAATCTCTCCTCGCCAAATCTTTTTTTGCCCAATAGTCTCCCATAACTCTTTATAAATTTTGGGGTCATTTTCAAAACATTTAATAATACTATGTGGCTGACCTATCAACTCCTCAGCACTATATCCACTTACTTGTGTAAATTTTTCATTCACATAAGTAATAATCCCTTTGGGAGTTGTTTTCGAAACAATAAGTGTAGCATCAATCGCATTTTTATATTGTTGTAGCAAATTCTCTTGTTCATTTACCTGTTCTTTCAACGAGTGATTGTGTACTTCTATCGCTTCATGTCCAGTTATCAACGCTTTTGAATGAGTCTCTATCTCTTGTTGTAGTAGCTTTTTGTCTTTCTCATATTCAGTATAAGTACTTCCAACTTGCTTCATAAAAGTGATAACTTTTGCATCAAGTGTTCTAAAGTCAAAATCTTCTCCAAAAACAGTAGTCAGTTGCTCTTTCAGTAATTTATACATAACTATTTTCCTTTTCATAAAATTTATATCATATTCATTTATTCTATTTTCCTTTATGATTATAACTTTGCGATAAACAATATAAACTTAAAAAAAAATATTATATTATATATTTATATTTAATTTTAAAATTATAAAAATACAGATGATGAAAATGTGATTTTTTATAAAAAAAAATTAAAATAGAACAATAAGTACCTACCCAAATCTAATTTCAAAGAAAATAATACTACAATTAGAGCATGAAAAAGATAGAAGAACTAAACGAAGAAGATAAAAAAACGCTAGAGGATATTTTTAAAAATTATCCAACATT
>SDAZ01000081.1 GCA_006212005.1 Sulfurovum sp.
AAGCTTGATAATCTGCGGAAGCATTGAGGTTTAAACTTGTTCTCCATAAACCATTTTGTTGTCCATATTTTGCACCCAAAGATAGATATGTTTTGCCATCTATCATATCAATCGAGCTATTTATCCCCATAAATTGATAAAGTTTATCATTAGCATAGCTACCACTCATTAAAGCGATAATTATAAAATAAATTTTAAAAAATCTCTTCATAGAATTTTCTCCAAATTTTTAAAATAAAATATAAATTTAATGATTATATCTATTTTTGGCTTATTTTTTGTGAAAAAATATTATTTTATCAGCCCATCGGATACATGATATCGGCTTGAATTTTCTTAATCTCATCCATAATTTCACTGTTTAAATCCATATTCATTGCTTTTAAAGAGGGTTCGAGTTGTTCTACCTTAGTAGCTCCGATGATGGTTGAAGCAACAAAATCAAAAGATTTAGAGTACGCCACTGCCAAAGTCACAGGGTGCATATCAAATTTTTGAGCCAACTCAAGATATTTTAGGGTTGCGTTTAAACTTTTATCATTGACAAATCTTTGAGCTTGAAGTCGAACTCTACCGTTCTTACTACTCATATAGCTACTGTATCTTCCCTGAGTAAAACCGTGATTATATTTTCCACTTAAAACTCCACCAGCGATTGGAGAGTATGGAAGAAGCGAAATTTGCTCTTTTTTACAAACAGTTGCTAACTCATCTAAAAAACGAGGATTATTGAGTGAAAAGTTATTTTGAATGGATTCAAATCGTGAGATACCCAATCGATTTGAGGTCTCATTGGCTTTGGTAAGTCCATAGGCAGTATCATTTGAGGTACCGATATATCTCACTTTTCCCTCTTGCACCAATTTATAAAACCCTTTTAAGCTCTCTTCTATGGGAATGAGCGTGTCTGGCCAATGCATTTGATACAAATCAATATAATCTGTTTGCAATCTTTTTAAACTTCCTTCAATAGCTTTTTTGATGTGAAAACTATCAATTGCCGTGAGTCCATGACGAACTGGAGGAACAAACCAACCATTTGATGCTCCTGCCACTTTTGTGGTTAAGATAATGGATTCTCGTGGTTTAGTTTTTAACCATCTTCCAACCATCTCTTCGGTTAAGCCAACTTGAGAACTCGTTGGTGGAACTGGATATATTTCAGCTGTGTCAAAAAAGTTTATCCCAGCTTCGTATGCTTTATCCATGATTTTAAATGCTTCACTCTCATTACATTGTGTTCCAAATGTCATCGTTCCCATACATATGGGAGACACTCTTAATCCTGTTTTGCCTATATATCTATGTTTCATCTGCATATCCTTTTTTTTGGAGATAATAACATAAACAAATTCAATCAATTCTTAACTCTTATTGGATAAAATTAGCCAAAAACTAGATAGGTTTAAAAATATTAAATGCAAAAAGTAGAACTTCTCTCCCCTGCTGGAAATCTTGAAAAATTAAAAATAGCCCTTGCTTATGGGGCTGACGCTGTTTATGGTGGGACTAGCACCTTCTCTCTTAGAATCCGTTCTGGAAAAGAGTTTGATATCGATTCGTTTAAAGAGGGTATTGATTATGCTCATGGTTTAGGAAAAAAAGTTTATTGTACGGTCAATAGTTTTCCATTTAATTCTCAACTCAAACTTTATGAAAATCATATTTCAAAGATGGCAGAGTTAAAGCCTGATGCGTTTATCGTTTCTAGTGCTGGTGTGATTAAGATAGCCAAAAAAATCGCTCCAAATATTCCAATTCATCTCTCAACTCAAGCCAATGTTATGAATGCTCTTGATGCCGAGGTTTATTATGATATGGGGGTTGAGAGGATTATTACTGCTCGTGAGATTAGCCTTAAAGATTGTGAAGCGATAAAAAGAGCATTGCCAAAACTCGAACTAGAGGTTTTTGTACATGGTTCGATGTGTTTTGCGTATAGTGGACGATGTTTGGTTTCAGCTTTACAGATGGGCAGAGTTCCAAATCGTGGGAGTTGTGCCAATGATTGTCGTTTTCCATATGAGATTTACGCTTATAACCCTGAAACGAATACAACTTTTAGGCTTGACGAAGAGGAGGGAGTGGGAACTTATATCATGAATGCAAAAGATATGAATATGGCATCTCATGTTGATGAACTTCTTAGAAGTGGAGTTATTGATAGCATTAAGATAGAGGGAAGAACCAAATCGCCTTATTATGCAGGAGTGGTTACAAAAGCTTATCGTCATGCGATTGATGATTATTATGCAGGGGATTTTGATGCATCTCGTTATCAAGCAGAACTTAACACAACGCAAAATAGAGGTTTTACCGATGCCTATTTATTGAGTCGTCCTTTTGAGAAACATGATACTCAATCTCACGCTTTTACTATCCAAGATGGAACGCATCAAGTTTCAGCGTTGGTAAGTGAAAATGGTGAGTCGTGGAGATGTAAAGATAAAACTTGTATCGGTGATACAGTGGAAATAGTTTTACCAGTGGGTGTAAATATAGATGAGATGGATAATGAATTTGGGACGATTACTAAGATAGAAGAGCGATATTGGTTAACTTTTAAAGCCTTGATATCGGTGAGTGGAAAGCGATTTGAGTGTATTCATAGTGGAGATTTAAATGATATTATTTTACCAACTAAGCTTCCGAGTTATACGATACTTAGACGAGGGATTGATGAAGCGAAGATAAAAAAAGGGCTGATGGATTGCAGTAGCTCTTGTGGGGAGTGATGGGGTGTTAAGTTTTAAAAAAATAGCTCTTTTGGCGTTAATGATACTAAATTTTCTTCATGCGGATGTTGAGGAAGCGGTCAATCTTTATGGAGAGGAAAAATACGATAAAGCATATCAAAAGTTCAATCAATATTGCGAAGATAAAGATGGAAAAGCGTGTAATTATCTAGGATTGATGTATTATTATGGCAAAGGAGTAGATAAAGATGTTGATTTTGCTGTCTCTTCGTTGCAAAAATCGTGTAATCGTGACAATCCAATGGGATGTTATAATTTAGCCAAACTATCTAAAGAACCAGATTCATTTAAGCTAGAATCCAATAAAGCTTATGATTTGTATAAGGTAGGTTGTGATAAAAATAGAGATGATGGAGCTTCGTGTTATGGCTTGGCAGATATGTTTTATTATGGTGATGGTTTTAAAAAAAATAGACAAAATGCGTATAATTACTATAAAAAATCGTGCGACAATAAAAATGCTATGGGTTGTTTTAAAGTGGCAAATATGAAAGAGATAGGTGAGGGTACTTATATCGATAAGCTAGGAGCGATAAAATTTTATGCCAATGCGTGTGATGCAAATGTGGCTAGGGCTTGTCATAAGTTAGGGGTCAAACATGCTTATGGGGATGGCGTGAAGAAAGATATCAAAAAAGCTGTGAGTTATTTTCACAAATCGTGTAGTTTAGGCATTGAAAACTCATGTATAAGTTATTCTAATTTAAATGGACATAAATAAAAAGGAGAAAAATTGAAAAAAATTGCCATTATGGGAGCGATGAGAGAGGAGATAGAGCCACTTTTATCAAAAGTAACAAATATCAAAATGACACAATACGCCAATAATACTTATTATGAAGCCACTTATAAAGACAAAGAGCTTGTAATAGCATATTCAAAAATCGGAAAGGTTTTTTCGACCTTAACTGCTACGATATTGATAGAAAAATTTGGGTGTGAGTTACTGCTTTTTAGTGGTGTTGCAGGTGCGATTAGTAGTGAACTTGGGATTGGAGATTTGATTATCGCTGATGGACTTTGTCAACATGACCTTGATATTACGGCTTTTGGACATCCTCATGGATTTGTTCCTGAGGGTGAAGTGTGTATTTCTACGGATATCTATTTGAGAAATGTTGCAAAACAAGTAGCCAAAGCAAAAAATCTTAAACTCATCGAAGGGATTATTGCCACAGGAGACCAATTTGTAGCTTGTAGTGAGCGTAAAAATTGGATAGGTGATACTTTTAAAGCTGATGCGTTGGAGATGGAGGGTGCTAGTGTAGCTGTGGTTTGTAACGCTTTGGAGATACCTTTTTTTATCCTTCGTGCGATTAGTGATAGTGCTGATGGAAGTGCTGATGTTGATTTTGATACCTTTTTGGCAAGTTCAGCTAAGATAAGTGCTGATTTTATTTTGGATATGGTAGAAGCGATTGAGTAGTTTGGTAGCTCAAAATGCTAAAGAGGAGTTTGAGAAGATAAAGTATAGCATTGTTGAACTTTTTGCAGGTGCAGGTGGACTGGCACTTGGACTTGAAAAAGCTGGATTTGATACAAAACTCACCCTTGAAAATAATAAATGGGCTTGTGAAACTTTAAGAAAGAATCGACCACATTGGAATATTTTAGAAGCAGATGTTACAAAAATAGCAGATGAAGGTATAAAAAGATACTTAAATTTTGATGGTGAAATTGATTTGCTTTCAGGTGGATACCCTTGTCAAGCATTTAGTTATGCTGGAAAAAAATTGGGGCTGGAAGATACAAGAGGGACTCTTTTTTATAGCTATGCTGAAATTTTAAAAGAGTTAAAACCTAAAATGTTTTTAGCTGAAAATGTAAAAGGCTTAGTGAGTCATGACAATGGTCGAACACTCCAAACTATGATAGGTGTTTTTGAAGAGGTTGGTTATAAAGTTTATTATAAAGTTTTAAATTCTATTAACTATGAAGTAGCTCAAAAACGAGAAAGAATAGCTATCATAGGTGTAAGAAATGATATTAGAAATAAAATTGGGTTTGATTATATTTTTCCACAGCCACTGGGTAAAAAATTAACTTTGAAAGATATCTTACAAGAAGTACCAAAGTCACTTTGTGCGACTTATAGCGATAAGAAAAAAGAGATTTTTGCTTTAGTTTCTCAAGGTGGTTGTTGGAGAGATTTGCCAGATGATATTGCTAAAGAATATTTAGGAGGAAGCTATCATTTGGGTGGTGGAAAAACTGGAATAGCTCGAAAAATGTCATGGGATGAAGCAGGGCTTACTGTTTTGTGTACACCTGCTCAAAAACAAACCGATAGATGCCATCCTGATGAACTTCGCCCTTTTAGTGTTAGAGAAAATGCAAGAATTCAGTCATTTCCTGATGATTGGGAATTTGTGGGAGGAATGGCAGAACAATATAAACAAATAGGCAATGCAGTACCTGTTAATTTAGCGTATCATATAGGATTATCAATCAAAAATTATCTTCAAGGAAAAAAGGAAAAAACGATGAATAATTACAATTTAAATTTCATTTCTAATCAAAATTTATTCAATCATGTAAAAGAAACTGTCTTAAAGTATAGATTTAAAATTGATTTAAAAGAGTTTAATAAAAATTTAATAGACCCAATCAAATTAACTTTTGATAGTAAGGTTTATAAAAAAGATTTACCATCGCTTATAAATGATGAAATCATGAGACAAATTGATAAATCAAATACAAATCACATAGGATATTTTCATCAAAATATCTTCAAATATTTTGGAAATGGTTGGAGTGTACCTAAAGTTGGTTTTGATATTGTAAATGAGGGGTTGAAAATTTTTGTTGAGATGAAAAATAAACACAATACTATGAATTCATCTTCATCACAAAAAACATATATGAATATGCAAAATAAAATTTTAAAAGAAATAAATGCTAATTGTTATTTAGTTGAAATAATTGCAAAAAATAGTCAGGATATTCCTTGGTTAATATCGTTAAATGGAAATCAAATTTCAGATGAAAGAATTAGAAGAGTTTCTATTGATAAATTTTATGAAATAGTTACAGGTGAAAAACAAGCTTTTAAACAACTTTGCGAGAAATTACCTCTTGTTATTGATGATGTTGTAGCTTCTCTTGAAGATGAAATCATGCAAAATAGTGTTTTTGCAGAACTTCAAAAAATTTCACCAAATATCTTAAAAAGTTTGTATTTACTCTCTTTTTCAAAATATGAAGGGTTTAAAAACTTTGAATTTTAAATTTAGGAAAAAACATTGAGTAGTATTAAGATTAGTAAAAAGATTTTAAAAACGGTTGGTAAATTTAACGCCACACATAAGCTTATCGGTGAGGGTGATAAGGTTTTAGTTGGGCTTAGTGGTGGGAAAGATTCGATTGCATTGGTTCATATTTTAAAGCACATTAAGCAACATGCACCTTTTGATTTTGAGTTTGAGGCGTGTACTGTCAACTATGGTATGCCTTTTGAGAGTTATGCAAATCTTGAAGCACATTGTGCCACACATGGGATAAAACAGACCACCGTTCATACAAATATTTTTGAGGTTTCCCAAGATTCGATTCGAGAGAACTCCTCTTTTTGTAGCTATTTTTCACGCATGAGAAGAGGAGCTTTGTACAATTTTGCTTCCGAAAATGGTTTCAATAAGGTGGCTTTGGGTCATCACGCTGATGATGCAATAGAGAGTTTTTTTATGAATATGTTTTACAATGGAGCAATGCGTTCATTAGCTCCTATTTATAAAACTGCACGAGGATTTCATCTGATTCGACCACTTATTGAGATACGAGAGAGACAGTTACGCTCTTTTGCTAAAGAAAATGAGATTGAGACGATTGGTGATGAGGCTTGTCCTGCGATGATGAAAGATGTGAAGATGCCATTTGCGAGAGCGAAAACGAAAGAGTGGCTTGAAAATATGGAGCAAGAGAGAGAAAATCTATTTAAGATGATACAAGCCTCTTTTAAACATATTCATGATGATACTTTTTTAGACCCTTCAAGATGGGATAGAGATGATATAATTAGCTAATATATTTTCAAAGGAGATGAGATGAGCGAAGTTGAACCAAAATTTAAAAAAATAGTGATGGGTGCAGATAGCCTAAGTTTGGGTATATCAATAGTTGTGGCTGTGCTTTTTGGTGTAGGTATTGGACTTTTATTAAAGAACCTTACGGGTTATGGATGGTTACTTTGGGTTGGTGTTTTTTGGGGGGTTGGAGCCGCGATTTTAAATGTTTATAAAGCATATGAAAAGCAGAAAAAAGAGCTAGATGAGTTGGCAAATGACCCACGATATCGAAATAAAAAGTATGATGATAGTGATGAAGATGAGACTTACTAGATGAATAGAGTGATAAATGCACTTTTAATTGTTGATATAGGTGTTGTCATTTTTTGTTTTTTAAGTGGTGAGAGACTTTGGTTAATCAATTCTCAAATTGCATTTGTATCCTCATCATTGGTTCTTTTTGCCTCTTTAGTGAGTTATAAAAAGATGGTTGAGCAAAGAGTGGCTTTAGGTGATGACGGGGTGAGTGGAGATGTTATTGAGTCGATGGATGAGAAGTATAATTTTGATGATGATAAAGATAAAAATCCAGAAGAGCTACTCAAAGAGGTAAAAGCGGAGATGAAGCAAGATAAAAGAGGAGTTTTGGAAATTTTAAAAGATTCTAAAACTTCATTGTCTCTTTATAGACTCCTAGCTTATGGAGTTTTAATCTTGGGATTTTTGTATTTAAATAACAATCATCTGCTTCATATCTCTAGTTATCTTAGCTCTTTAGCAATTCCTATAATTGTTTTTGTTATTATTTTGTTAAGAAAAAAGTGAAAAATTTGCAACCTTGATTGACATAGACTCAATGAATCTGATATAATGTGTTTATGCAATCTAAATTATTTAAATAATGTAAAAGGAATAAAATGGCAAAAAGTTTGTATCAAACGCTTGAGATTAGTGAAAAAGCATCACCAGAAGAGATTAAAAAAGCTTATAGAAAATTGGCAAGGAAATATCATCCAGATGTCAATAAAGACCCAAATGCAGTTGAAAAGTTTAAAGAGATAAATGCAGCATATGAAATTTTATCTGACCCAAAAAAGAAAAATGAGTATGACCTTTACGGTGACCAGATGTTTGGTGGACAACATTTTCACGATTTTGCGAAAAAACAAGGTGGTCCCGATATCGACTTGGATGAGATTTTAAGAAATATTTTTGGTGGTAGTTCAAAAGGTTTTGATGAGAGTTTCAATACTCCTTTTAGAAGTAAAAGTTTAGATCAAAAAACTTCTATTACCATCGCTTTTATGGTTGCAGTTCTTGGAGGAAAGCATAATATTTCGGTAAATGGTGAAAGTTTTGACATCAAAATTCCAGAAGGAATAAAAGACGGCGAGACGATGAGAGTGAAAGGAAAAGGAAACTTTTCTGATGGTCAACGAGGTGATTTGTTGATAGATGTTAAAGTTGCTCCATCGCCTGATTATGTTAGAGATGGAAATGATTTGTATAAAGATATGAATGTTCCATTAAAAGTGGCTCTTTTTGGTGGAAGATTGGATGTTGAGACTTTACAAAAAACAGTTTCTATTAAGATACCTGAAAATATTAAAAATGGGCAAAAACTTCGTGTTCGTGGAGCAGGTACTTATGATAGAAAAACCACACTTTATGGAGATTTGTATCTCAAGGCAAACATTGTTTTACCAAGCATCAATATTTTTGACGAAGAATTTAAAGAGTTGTTAAAAGAGAAATTGCCAGATAGGGAGTAGTCAATGCATAGTTATGATGAACCAGTTTATCTTATTTCGGTGGTAGCTACGATTTTAGATATTCACCCACAAACACTTAGACAGTATGAGAAAGAGGGTCTTATAGAGCCATCAAGAACGCAGGGTAGAATGAGACTTTACTCTCAAAAAGATGTTGAACAGATTAAATTGGTTTTGCAACTTACTCGAAAAATGGGAGTTAATTTAGCAGGTGTTGATTTGATTATCAAGCTGAAAAATCAGATAGATTCGATGAATAAAGAGATAA
>SDAZ01000082.1 GCA_006212005.1 Sulfurovum sp.
AATTTTATTGGAGTTTAACATGAGATACTTTGTTCCTATATCTTTGATTGCTTTTGCACTTATAGTTGGTGGTTGTAGTGGCAAGAGAAGTAAATTACCGACCGTTCATTGCGTTACAAATACTCCACAAAGTGAAATTGAGATAGCGTCAAGAAATTATTTATCATCATTGCAAAGACTACAAGCTTATGAGATAAAAAATAAAACATATCCTAAACTTTTCAATGTAATTCCAGAGAATGAATTTATAAAATATATCAATGATGTTGTAAGTTCGCCTTATGTCAATACTTATAAATTTGATACCAATATTACAAAAATAGGTAAAGTTGACTGCTTTAGTGAAGGAGAATTTGCACCAATTTGGTATGATTATAGAGTACATCTTGAAATCATTGACCAAAAAATTTATAGCGATGAATACCGATATAACACTATCCTAAATTCATTGGTCAGAAAGTATGGCGATAATAATATCGTTATAGATAAAAAAAACAGACAAAAAATAGTTATAAAATCCAAAGAAAAAATATTTGCGATAAAAAACGAAAATTCAGAATGGAAATTTATACCAGACTCTGGACATTACAGAACCCTTTATGCGTTTATATTTCCCGAAGACTTTTTATCAAAAATACAATAGAGAGAAAAATCTCTCTATTTTCTAATCAACTTGGTCGGAAAGTTTAGCCAAATCTTCCACATACTGCTCTTCGCCTATCTGTGCTGGAACTTTAGTATAATCTGTTGCAGGTAATGATTCATTTGTATCTTCACCACTTAGATTGACATCTTCCATTGCAGAGGTATTATTTATCTCCTCTTGCGTGATGTCAGGCTCCCTAATGTTTATCTCTTCTATGCTCTCATTGATAGAATTATTTGCTTCAACTCTACTTGATACTTTGTTATCTGAACTAAAATAACTATAAGTAAAAAAAGCAAATGTTGATACTAGTATCACCCCAAATACAATCACTAAAATCTTAAAAAGCCAACCTTCAACAAATCTCTCTTCTTGTGTTTCAAATTGAGATTTATACTTCTTACTGAAACTTTCATCATCCTCAAAATTTTGATTAAAATTAAACACATATCTCCTTTAAAAATGTTAACTTACACTTTCACTATTTTATCACAAAATAGGATAAATTTATTTTAATTTAAGTAAATTGATAACAAAAAGAGATTTAAAGATTACCAAAAATGGCTTAAAATAGTTTCTTAATGAAGAATTTTTGGTATAATTGATGTAAAAATATAATAAAAGGAAATCAAAAAATGTACATTATGCTTACTACAGTTCTATTTGCATTTATAGCTTCTGCTATTGCTTATTATTCTGTACATTTGGTTCCTGAAGGTCAATTTTGGATTATTGAGAGGCTAGGAAAATACAACAGAGTTCTTGATACTGGGATTCGCTTCATTTTTCCATATATTGACAAAATCGTTAGAGTACTTGATAGAAAAGAGTTTAAAGTCGATATTCCTCCACAAAATGTCATCACTAAAGATAACAGTAAAATAGTCGTTGATGCTATGAGTTATGCTGTAAAAGAGGATGCATATAAGGTTCATTATGGGATTGAAGATTATGATAAATCACTCAATAATCTTATCATGACCATCATTCGTTCGACAATGGGAGAGAGAAGCCTCTCTGAAATAAGTTCTGATATAGAGGGAATCAAAAAAGATATCATCACAAAAGTCAATAAAACAAGTCTAAATGAGTGGGGAACACGCCTCACCCTCATAGAGTTTGAAGAGATTAATCCAGGTAAAGCGATGCTTGATGCGATGGAAAAAGAGCTTATCGCACAAAAAGAGGCAAAAGCAAAAATCGCAGAGGCAGAGGGTAAACAAAGAGCTTTAGAGATAGAAATGCAAAGTAAATATGAATTACAAAAACAAGAGGCTCAAATGCAAAGAGAGATAGCAGAGATGAGAGCGCAAACACTTTTACATGAGATAAAAACGATTCAAGGAGCGATGAGTGGGATTGAGCATAATCGGATTTTAGAATTTTTAACCTCTGTTGAGTATATTCACTCTATGAAGCATCTTTCAACTTCCCCTAACTCAAAATTTGTAATCTATCCAGCAGATATCCAAAAATCAATCGGTGGGCTTATGCCTCAATCTTTAGCAACACTCAATGATGTTCGCTTAAATGTCTTAAATGGAGATAACTAATGGTACCTTTTCTTTCAACTGTAACAACATTTTTATGGATTTTACTACTCTATATTTTCATTCATATTGGAGCAGAGCATATCGGTTTTCTTAGAAATCTAAGCCTAAATTCTATCGTTATCGCCTATCCGATTGCAGGAAATAGAGAATTTTTACTAAGAACAAAAGAACTATTTTTGATATTAGGCTCAATCGCTCTTTTTGTTGAGATTACCAAAGCCTCACATGCTAGTAAATTTGGGGCGATAGAGACACTTACAAGTTATGTTGTATCTATCGTTTTTATAGTAATGTTTTTTAGTGTAACTTGGGCGCAAAATGCAACTTTTCTGATACTCTCCATCATGTCACTTATTGATGCAACGGGTGGATTTATGATTGAACTTAACGCGGCAAGAAAGGATATCAATGTTAGTTGATGTCTTTACCATTCTCATAACAACAGATGTCCAAAAAATATCGGCTAAGCTTGAGAAGCTTGATATGAGTTATTGTCACTATAAAGATATAGATTTGGTGCATACCCAACTCACTTACCCTACTGCTAAAGAGTTTATTTTGGTCGATAAAAAAGAGCTAAATATTTCTTTTATAGAAACATTAGCCAACAAATTTCATTATCAAATCAAAGATATAGAAGATAAAGATTTTACAATTCGAGATTTGACTAGATATAAAACCTCTTTTTTATCAACTACTTACCAATATTTGATAGTTGGAGATGTACATGGTTGTATTGATGAGCTTAAAACATTGCTTATCAAAAAAGGGTTTGAGATAGACTATCACGGTTATCTATCTAAAAAAGAGAGTTGTAAAATTATTTTATTGGGCGATTTTATTGATAAAGGCAGTGATGATAAAGTGAAAGAGACCATAGAATTTATCTATCAAAATAGAGATAAAATCATTCTCATCAAAGGCAATCACGAAGATAAAGTTTATCGCTATCTTCAAGGAGATGATGAGTCTCTATTTACACCTAAAGCTTTGAAAGATAAAAAGAAATATTACAACTCTGCTCTTCTATTTGAACGAGACAATGAATTAAAAACAAAATTTTTAGAACTTTATAATGAGTCATTTATCTGGTTGGAGTACGCTCATGATGAGAATTTTTCAATGATTTTTACACACGCTCCGTGCAAACTCAAATACTTAAAAAAGATGGATTTTAAATCTCAACACAACATGGTCAAATCAAAATCCCGCTCAAAACATAAAGGGGTAAAACTAGACGATTTAATCTCTTATATCCATCAAGAAGCGAAAGACAATCAATATTATCATATCTTTGGACACCTTTCTCAAGAAAATATAAGAGAATATAAAAATAAAATATGCATAGATACCTCAGCTATCTATGGAAATGTATTGAGTGCTATTTATCTAAAGAAAGATGAGTTTAAATTTTACAGTGTCCCTTTCCAATCTAAACAAGATAAATCTAAACAAGAGTATAATGTTCTATTTGATTTTTACAAATCATAATATCTCATACTCTATCGGGTCTTTCTCTCCAGCCTCTTCAAATCCTTTCAATCTTAAGCGACAACTATCACACACGCCACACGCTTTATCACTGTTTTTATAACAACTCCAAGTATATTCCAAAGGAACACCAAGAAAAAGTGCTTCTCTAACAATTTGAGATTTATTCATATGAATAAGAGGTGTTTTAATAGAGATGAGCGTACTATCTTTTGTACCTAAATTGATAGCTTTTTGCATAGCTTCGATATAATCTTGCGTACAATCAGGATACCCACTACTATCCTCTTCTACAACACCCACGATAATCGCTACCGCATTGTGTTTTTCAGCCAAAGCCGTAGCAATAGAGATAAAGATACCATTTCGAAAAGATACATAAGTTACAGGAACGCCACTCGTTAAACCTCCCGTTGGAACAGGAATATCTGTATCCATAAGTGCTGAAGTTGCGATAGATTTAAAAAAATCCAAATCAATATCATAGCGAATTGTAGAGTCCAAAAAATCAGCAATTTTATGAAATGACTCTTTCTCTTTTTTTTCAGTTAATTGCCCATAATTAAAATGAACAGCAATAATCTCATAACCTTTATCTTTAGCCATCATGGCACTTAACGCACTATCCATTCCCCCAGAAATAATACAAATAACTTTTTTAGACATAATAAATCCTATTTTAAATATTTTAAATAAATTTTAAACATATTTTACCATTTTTTAGGTAAACTTATACAATGATTAATATACAAAACGACACACAACTAGAAATAAACACTCAATTATTGGACAAAATTACACTATATTTCACAAAAAAAGATATAGATTTGCAAATATGTGATAATGATGTTATAAGAGAGATAAACCAAGCTACCAGAGGCAAAGATTATCCAACAGATGTGCTTAGCTTTCCACTAGAAGGTGATTTTGAGCATATGCCATTAGGAGATATCGTTATCTCTTGTGATTTTGTAAAAGAGGGTGCTATGCGATATAATCACTCTATGGATGATGAATTTGCACTTTTATTTATACATGGTCTTCTTCATTTATTGGGCTTTGACCACGAAATAGACAATGGTGAGATGAGAGCAAAAGAAAAAGAGGTTATAGAAGATTTTGGACTACCAGCTAGTCTTATAGTAAGGGTTGAAGAGGGGTAACCATGGACTTTGTAGTATTTACAATATCTTTAGCAATGATTCTTTTTGGGTCTGATTATATTATTCGATATGGAGAAAAGATAGCACTCAAGCTAAATATCTCAAAAACTGTCATAACTTTGGGGTTAATCTCTGTTGGAGTGAGCCTTCCAGAATTCATCGTTACTATCACAGCAAATAATAATAATCTTCCAGAGATGGCAATTGCCAATGTCATAGGAAGCAATATTGTCAACATGACGCTTATCTTGCCAACACTTTTTTTAATTACCATTAAAATTGTCTCTGCAAGAAACTTTTTTGCAAAAAATAGCGTTTGGGTACTTATATCAGTTATCTTTTTTATCTTAGTTGCCTATGATGGAGTTATCGATAAAATTGATGGGATTATTTTAATATTTGTGATGTTAGCATATCTGATGTTTTTATTTGAATTTTCAAAAGAGCTTAATATTCCAACGCTTGAAGAAGATTATACAAAAAAATTTTCATGGATAAAATCCATATCAGTTATCCTTATTAGCTTCATCTTGATATATTTTGGTGCAAAGATGGCGATAGATAGTGTTTCAAATATCGGTACAATGATGAAAATAAGTGATTGGAATGTTGGGGTTGTACTTTTAGGAGCTGGTGTAGCTTTTCCTGAACTTATCATCTCGGTTGTGGCTGCACTCAAACATCGTGTAGATATAGCTTTGGGAAGTATCATAAGTTCTATTCTTATCAATATGACAATGGTTATCGGAACAACTGCAACAATAAAAAATATCAAATTTTCATTTACAGACCATCTTTTTGATATCTCTATCATGCTTATTTCTGCGATTGTCTTAGTTACAGCATCAATTTCAAAATTAAATGGGAGAGCCGTAGCTTTGATATTTTTTATGCTTTTAACACTTTTTTTGAGAAAACTATTTATAGCACTTTAATCTTTTTTTCATACGGTGCATTAAAATGCACCCTACAAATATCATACTATTTTTTAAGTGGTGTCACATACATATTAATATATGAACCCTCAAGTTTTGCATCTTGTTCAAGATTTGCCATATCTTTTAACTGCTCCCAAACACTTTTTAAAACAGCAACTCCTGCTTGTGGATTGCCTTTTTCTCTACCTCTAAGAAATACTCGAAGCTTAAGATGTTTGCCTTGCTCTAAAAACTCTCTTCCATGCTTCACTTTATACGCAATATCATTTTCGGCAATATTTGGAGAAAACTTAATCTCTTTTACCTCAATAATTTTTTGCTTCTTTTTAGCCTCTTTTTTCTTCTTTTCAAGTTGATATTTATGCTTACTATAATCCATAATCTTAGCAACAGGAGGAGTTGCATCTGGTGAGATAACAACCAAATCAAGACCTTTTGTTTCAGCCAAAGATAGAGCCTCATTTTTAGATAATATACCTAACTGCTCACCCTCTTCACCTATAAGACGAAGTTCGCTAGAACGAATAAATTCATTCATTATGACATCGTCAGCACCTTTTTTCTTTACAGATTTGCTGTTTTTATCGTTTTGTTGTTTGTTCAAATTTTACCTTCATTAAGTTGTTGTGCCAATTTTACCATAAAATCTTCCAAAGAAAGATTATATTGCTCTTTTATTCGTCTATCTCTAATCGCAACACTATTATTTGTACTCTCTTCTTCCCCAACTATCACAACAAAAGGAACTCTTTGCTTCTCTGCATTTCGTATTCGTTTATTGAGTGTATCATTATTATTATATATCTCAACATCAATATTCATATCGAAAAGTTCATTTGCAACTTTTGAGGCATATTGATTGTGAGCCTCTGCGATAGGCACAACAATGACTTGAGTTGGTGCTAAAAAGAGTGGAAATTCTCCAGCATAATGTTCTGTTAAAACGCCAATAAATCTCTCAAATGAACCCAGAATAGCACGGTGAATCATCACAGGTCGCTTTTTAGTATTGTCTTCATCTGTATAGGTTACATCAAATCTTTCAGGAAGATTAAAATCTACTTGAATCGTTCCACACTGCCACTCTCTTCCAATCGCATCCGTAATTTTTACATCAATTTTTGGTCCATAAAATGCTCCACCACCCTCATCAATCTCAAATGCTAAACCATTTTCATTGAGTGCATCTTTTAAACTCTGAGTTGAAATATCCCAAACATCATCTTCACCTATCGCTTTTTCTGGTTTTGTCGAAACAAACATTTTATAATTAAAGCCAAAAAGTTTCATAACGCTATCAACAAATTCGACAATATCAAGAACTACCGATTTTATCTGTTCAGGTGTACAAAATATGTGTGCATCGTCTTGTGTAAACTCTCTAACTCTAAAAAGTCCATGTAAAGCTCCAGACATCTCATGTCTATGAACCACACCATACTCATAAAATTTTAATGGTAAATCACGATAACTCTTTGGTGTATGCTTAAAAATCTCAATATGACCGATACAGTTCATAGGCTTGATACCGTACTCTTGCTCATCAATAGTAGTAAGATACATATTTTCACCATAACAAGCATAGTGTCCTGAAGTTCGCCACATATCAGCTTTCAACATTTCAGGACCTCTTACAGGCAAATAACCCCTTTTTCTATGAGCTTTGTGTAAAATACTCTCCAATTTATTTCTAAGAATTCCACCTTTTGGCATCCAAAATGGTAACCCAGCACCCGAATCTTCATCAAACATAAAGAGTTCCATCTCTGCACCAATTTTTCTATGGTCTCTTTTTTTTGCCTCTTCAAGCATAGTTAGATGAGCTTTTAGAGCCTCTTTAGTTGCAAAAGCAATACCATAGATTCTTGTTAACATCTCTGATTTATCATCACCACCCAAATATGCACCTGCCACTTGAGTGAGTTTAAAATTATTTAAAAATCTTAACGCTGGAACATGAGGTCCACGGCATAAATCTTCAAAATCACCTTGTTTATAGATAGAAACCTCTTCATCTGTAATGCGTGAAAGAACTTGCAATTTAAGATTGTCATTTGCAAATTTATTTAATGCTTCATCTCTCGAGATACTATATTTTTCAATTTTAAATTTCTTCTTGATAAGCTCTTTCATTTTTGATTCAATGGTTTTTAAATCCTCTTCACCAATCTTCTCATCAACTTTAAAATCATAGTAAAACCCTTTATCCACAACAGGTCCCACAAAAAATTTTGCATTACTATAAAGTTCACTAATGGCTTGTGCCATAAGATGTGCTGTTGAGTGTCTTATTATCTCTAGTGATTTATCACTATTATCATACTCAATAGCCACTAAATCGCAACCCTCTTTAGCACTTTGAGTATCGACAATATTACCCTCTTTGTCAACAAAAGCTATTGTATTTTCATTCAAAAATAGTTCCTTATTATCATTAACGATATATTATAAATGCGAATATTATATCTTTTTTATCTTAAAAGCTCAGTTTTAGACTCTATGAGTTTAATAAAAGCTCTTTGATATCTTGGGGTATCTTTTTAGGTTTTGCACCAATCCCTATATATGCTAACTCAACTATCAGATTAAAAAGCTCTTTATCTTCTCTAAAAATCTTCTGTTCTATCAACATTGAAGCATTTTTCATCTTTAAAAGTTTTGTTTTTACCTCAATTTCATCACCAAAAAAAGCAGGAGATAGAAAGTTACAACTTAAACTTTTAACTACAAAGTGTGAGCCATTTTCAGATGGAGAGCGATTTTGAGAAAAAAATATCTCACTTCTAGCTCTTTCACAATATTTTAAATAATTGGTATGGTAAACTACACCTCCAACATCGGTATCGTCATAATAAATTCTCGTTTTCATCAAGTTAAGTACCTACCCAAATCTAATTTCAAAGAAAATAATACTACAATTAGAGCATGAAAAAGATAGAAGAACTAAACGAAGAAGATAAAAAAACGCTAGAGGATATTTTTAAAAATTATCCAACA
>SDAZ01000083.1 GCA_006212005.1 Sulfurovum sp.
ATGTTGGATAATTTTTAAAAATATCCTCTAGCGTTTTTTTATCTTCTTCGTTTAGTTCTTCTATCTTTTTCATGCTCTAATTGTAGTATTATTTTCTTTGAAATTAGATTTGGGTAGGTACTTACATCAACTTTTTTTCTCACCACTACATTTATGATTTAAGATGGATTTTGCTCATCGTAACCATTTTACTCTTTTATAAAACCTATATGAATTCAAAGCATAAAAAAATTTACATTCTTCCAATATGGTTTTTTATCGCATTTATCATTTGGATTGCTGAAAATATCGCTACTTATGCCAATATTTGGCTCTACCCAAATCAAGAAAAAGCTTGGCAAATGGTAAGTTTTCAAAAAATACTCTCATGGTACCTACTTATGATACTTAGTTTTGTTCTCATCTCAATCATCAAACTCATAAAAGAGTCATCCATCTATGAAAACTACTTAAAATTTGCCTCATTAACATATATGGCTATTATTTTGGTATTTATCGCAAATCTAAATCTAGGTATCATCAACAACCATACACTATATTTTCTAAAATTCATTCCTCATGCAGACTACATAGCAAGAGTTGTCATCTTTTTTATCTTTACACTAAGTTTAAATAGTCTCTTGAGATTTAAGCCCATCTCTATATTGGAACTCAACTTATCATTAGGAACAATCTTTACAATTTTATTTGCAACCATTGAAGAGTTTTCTCAACTCTATTTAATCAATAGATATTTTGATATTTTAGATATATTATTTAGTTATGCTGGGATTATAGTTGCTCATATTGCAACTAAAGAAAGAAAATATGGTGGAGGTGACGGGAATTGAACCCGTGTCCTAAAATAGACAAAGCTATGACTCTACATGCTTAGTTGATATTGTTTAATTTCATCTTGGTTTGCACAACACCACAAAACTTCCCAAAACTAGTCTAAAGGTTCATCTATACACTAGACAATATACAGATATAGTTATCAAAATGTGATACCTAAAAATCCCCGTCAGATAACGCTCTAGGGCAAGGCAGTCCAAAAGTTAAGTTATACTTACGCTACTGCGTAAGCTGGACGATAATTTGTATTGTTTGCATTTAAGCAAGTTAGGCCGCGTAACGGAAATGCCCAGTCCGACATGCACATAACCCCAACTACTCCAGTCGAAGCCATATCACCCCCATATAAAGTTTTAAATTAAAACTTGCCTATATTATCACAATAAAAAGTAGATGTCAAGATACACATCCACTTTTTACACCTCAAAAACTAAAAATCGTATGTTAAACCAACACTTAAAGCATCAGCTGTTGGAGCATCTGATTTTTGGAGCATTTTTTCATAATCAACAAAAAGTCCTAATCCCTCTTCTTGGTCTCCATGACCATCAAATTCTCTATTGTATCTACCCTCTTTAGCCTCATCACGACTCAAATCAACTTCAACTCCAGCACCCCATGCAAAGCCACTTCCATTGATTTTTCCACTTCCAACAGGAATATCTTTAGTTTTCGTTTTACCTGCACCTAGAAGTCCATAAATGTTTGTTGCATTTGTCACAGGAATCATTGGTTTTACAAAAGCTCCATAATGTTCAAGTTTTCCACCTTCACTTTTCCAATTTGTTTTTAAACCTCTAGCTTCAACACCTACATATTTATTGATATCATAACCAACTCTACCTACAACACCAACACTTGTATCTTTTTTTAAAGCTGTTGGACAATTACAATTTGAATCATAACGACTAGCAGTTAAACCAATCGCTGTATAGAGTCCATTCACTTTAACATTAGATACATCTTGAACCACAGGTGGAATATATACAGGCTCTGGCTTATCTTCAACGATAGGTACTCCTACTTCTGCATCTTGGATATCTTCATTCACATAAGGAGCTTCTTTTATACTCCCTCCTGCCATGGCTAAAGTTTGAATCAATAATGCAACAGTTAAAAATATTTTTCTCATATCAAATCTCCTTATATTAATTATTTTCTTCTCTTCTTGTTGCAAAGAAAGCAAAAAGAATCGTTGTTAATGTCATTAAAACAAACCACATATTATTATCAAAAACTCCTACACTTGAAGTATAATCTTCACAAGAACAGCTACCTTTTATAGTTATTGTTGCTATATTACTTCGATTTCCAGCATTATCAAAGACCACATAAGAGATAACTTTTGGAGTTCCTTCAAATCCACTAGCTGGAGTAAAAGTAACAATACCATTATTATCTACACTCCATTTACCCTCATCTTTAATATCCACCTCTTTGACTGGTGTTGTAGTATTATTATAGATAAAGCCAACAGAAGATTTATTAATATCACCCGTATCATTTTTTAATATCTCTATAACAATAGGTTTACTTCCATTTGCATTAGCAACATCATTTTCGGCATGGATACCTTCTGTAGATGAACCTTTTGTCAATGTTACACTACCTTCATTGCTCAAAGTTCCATCTTTGTCAGTGAAAATATATTTTATTGGAGTTGGAAGTGCAGTAAAGCCATTTTTTGGAGTAAAAGTCAATATTCCATTTTCATCAACTTTCCATTCACCCTCTCCATTTACTGTTAATGTTTTTCCATCTGCACTTAGCGTTGAATTTGCACCTTTGATAAGCTTAACACTCGAAGTATTAAAATCACCAATATCATTTGCTAAAATATCTACACTTGTAACTCCACCATTAACCATTACAGCACTATCATCATTCGCTAATGGAATATGTCTAATATCTATATTTCCACAATTGCTTCTTGTTCCATCCGCCAAATCAACATTATATTTGATATCCGTTGGATTTTTATCAAATCCTACTTCAGGAGTAAAAGTTACTGTCCCATCAGCATTTACTTTCCAAGTCCCCTCACCTTTTACAGTAAGCTCTTTTGAAGTTGCTTTATCACAAGTTTGACCGATTTTTACATCTTTTCCTACATTTTTATCATTTTTCAAAACATCAATCGTATAAGGAGCTTTTCCGCCTTTTCTTACTTCAAATACATCATCAGCTACATTATAATAATTAATCGTAACTTTTGCCAAATTTGTTTTATCTCCATTTTTGTCTGCTACTACATACTCTATTGGTTGTGGGGCAACACTACTTCCACTAGCAGGAGTAAATTTAATCACTGCTTGATTTTCTATCTGCTCAACACTCCAAACACCCTCTGCCACAGTTAAACTATTTACTTCATTTTTATTTTGAGGGTCAATAATTTTTAAAGTCGATTTATCAAAAGGGGATGATGAAATTTTATCATTTTCTAAAACATAAATAATAGTTGCATTACCCTCTCGTGCATTTTTCACATCATCAACAGCTACAGGTGGATAGACAACAGTAACCTTAGCTGATACGATATTTTTTTGCTCATCTTCTACACTGTATTCTATAGGCGTTGGATTTGCGTTAAAACCATTATTGGGAGTAAAAGTTATTGCTCCTGTTGTATTATCTACACTCCAAACACCTTGATTTGGAACAGTGAGTTTTTTACCATCAGCCGAAAGTGTAGCACCACTCGGAAGAGAAACTATTTTTACAGAACTTGGTACAATATTGTATTTACCTTTTGTATCATTTGCCAAAACATCGACTTTTAGACTTTTGCCTGTCTCTCCTTTTGCCGTATCATCTTTAGCACTCAATACTCCAGCCTCTTTGATAGGTGCATCAACTGTATCTATATTTTGACCATTTGAAAGCGTAAATATTTGAGTTTTACCATTTTCGTCAACATTATTTTTACCAGTAAACATCTGTTTATCGCTCAAACCACTAAAAATGACATAATATTTTCCAGCTACCACTCCAGTAAAGTGATAATCTCCTGTTGCATTTGTTTTAGTAGCAACTCCGACTTGTTGATTGGTATCTGCATTATATAGAGTTACTGTTATATCTTGAACACCACTCTCATCACTATCTATCACACCATTGTCATTTGTATCAAACCAAACTTTATCACCAATCGTTGCACCATTTTTATATAAACCAATATCTACCGTTGAAGTTGTAGCTCCTGCGACAAGTTTTACCATATCACTTTTTCCACTATCATCTGCATCACTATCTATTTTATCATCTCCACCGCTATTTTTAGGAGAAACTTTATACTCACTTGAAACAGTAAAAATAACATAATAATCAGCAGGAGTTAAATTTTCAAACATATACTGACCATTTTTATCTGTTGTTTTAGTCTCAACTACTTTATCAGTTGCATCATAAAGCGTAACTTTTATACCCTCAACTCCACTCTCACCTATATCTTGAACACCATCTTCATCCAAATCTAACCAAACAAAATCACCTAAATTTGCTTTATTGCTTGGTGTTGAACCATCATCATAAAAGCCCATATCCATATAATCATTAATTTCTCCAGCTTTTAATGCAATAACATCTGTTTTACCATTTGATGGATTTGCATCAGAATCACTCCAATCACTGCCACCTTGGTCTTTTTGAGTTATCTTATTTCCTGTTGGCACATCTTTAAACTCTACAAAATACTCACCTGCATCCAGATTACAAAATGAATAATTTCCATTTGCATCTGTAAGTTTTGTCATAAAAATTTTACTAGGTTCTGTATTTTTATAAAGATTTACAGTAATGCCTTTTGCTCCAATTTCACCTTTATCATCGACACCATTTTTATCGGTATCTATCCAAACATGACCTCGAATTGATGATGTTTTATAATACAATCCTACATCCCAATCATCAACGCATTTGCCACTAGAACAAGTTACCGACATAGCTGTACTTTCAAAAGTAGCTGGATTTATATTACTATCTTTAGAACTATCACCCATCAAAGAAGGAACCAACATAAGTCCCATACTATCAAGTTTTGTTTTATTTACTTTGATAGAATACTTACCTACGCCAAGATTGGATGTTAGATTATACCAACCTATAGAAGTTGATGTCGCATAATCAACATGTATGCCATCTTTTAAAAGTTCAACTTCTATACCACTAAAACCTGACTCCCCCTCATCTTGAACTCCGTTTCTATTGGAATCTAGCCAAACTTTATCACCTATGGTAATAGTTTTTGCATTTATCTCCATAAACATTAAGCCAAAAGTCATCATTAAGAAAAATATTTTTTTCAACATAAAGCATCCTTTTTATTTAATAAATCATAACATACTATAACATATAATTGATAATAAAAAACTTAATATGTTAAAAATTAACTTATAATATTGCTATTAAACACTATTTTTGTTATGTGGATTTAATTATATCTTAAATATACTTTAAGCTAAAAGACTATAATTATTATTTTAATAAATTATCAATAAGTAAAAATAAAAAGTGAAAGTAGTAGATAAAACCGTCGAAAGACTCGACGGCATGGGCTAGAAAAGACTAGCCGTTTCTTTTTGCAATAATCTCTTTTGCAACATTTGTAGGAACTTCTTCATAATGATGGAATTCCATAGCATAAGTACCACGCCCTTGAGTCATAGACCTAAGGTCAGTTGAGTATCCAAACATCTCTGAAAGTGGAACAAAAGAGTCGATAACTTTAGAACCATGTCTATCGTTCATACCGCCAACTTGTCCTCTTCTTTTTGAGATATCGCCAATAACATCACCCATATAATCTTCAGGAACTTCAACTTCAACTTTCATCATAGGCTCAAGGATTACAGGATTTGCAGCTCTTGCACCCTCTCTGAACCCCATAGAACCAGCAAGTTTAAATGCCATCTCTGATGAGTCAACTTCGTGGAAGCTTCCATCATACAATGTTACCCTAACATCAACGATAGGATATCCAGCTTGAATACCTCTTAAAAGTGCTTCTTGAATACCTTTATCAACAGCAGGAACATACTCTTTTGGAATTACCCCACCTTTAATCTCATCGATAAATTGGTAACCTTTACCAGACTCTTGAGGTTCAATTTTAAGATAAACATGTCCATATTGTCCACGACCACCTGATTGTTTTGCATATTTGTACTCTTTGTTTACGCTAGTTTTGATAGTCTCTCTATACGCAACTTGTGGAGCACCAACTTCTGCTTCAACTTTAAACTCTCTTTTCATACGATCAACCAAGATTTCAAGATGAAGCTCACCCATTCCTGACATAATCGTTTGACCAGACTCTTCATCTGTATTTACTCTAAATGATGGGTCTTCTTGAGCTAGTTTACCTAATGCAATACCCATTTTTTCTTGGTCTGCTTTAGTTTTTGGCTCAATCGCAACAGAGATAACTGGTTCTGGAAAATCCATTTTTTCCAAGATGACCCTATCTTTTTCACTTGCCAATGTATCCCCAGTAAGTGTTGTTTTAAGACCAACAACAGCACCAATCTCACCAGCATAGATACTATCAACTTCTTCTCTTTTGATAGCGTGCATTTTAAGAAGTCTTCCAACTCTCTCTTTTTTATCTTTTGTTGTATTGTAAACATAACTTCCAGATTGAAGAACACCTCTATAAACACGAACGAAAGTAAGTTGACCAACAAATTTATCTGTCATAATTTTAAATGCCAATGCCGCAACTTCACCATCATCTGTTGAATCAACTACACACTCTCTTTCATCTTCATATACACCCTTAATCGCTTCAACTTCTGTTGGAGCAGGAAGATAATCAATAACAGCATCAAGCATTGTTTGAACACCTTTATTTTTAAAAGCCGTTCCACAAGTCATAGGCACGATTTCCATTGCTAAACATCTTTTTTTGATACCAGCTTTAATCTCAGCTTCGCTAAGCTCTTCACCACCAAGATATTTTTCCATCATCTCATCATCAGCTTCAGCAGCAGCTTCGATAAGTTTTTCTCTATACTCTTCTGCTTTTTCTTGTAATTCTTCTGGTATATCTACGATATCATATTTTTGACCCATAAGCGTTTGGTCATCATCCCAAATAATAGCTTTCATAGTCACAAGGTCAATAATACCAGCAAATGCATCTTCTGCACCAACTGGTAATTGAAGTGGAACTGGATTACCTTTTAGTCTATCTGCGATTTGTCTTTCAACTTCGTAAAAGTTTGCTCCCGTTCTATCCATCTTGTTAACAAATACAATTGAAGGAACACGATATCTATTTCTTTGTCTCCAAACTGTTTCAGACTGTGGTTGAACCCCACCAACTGCACAAAATACAGAAACTGCACCATCCAAAACTCTCATTGAGCGTTCAACTTCAATCGTAAAGTCAACGTGTCCTGGAGTATCGATGATGTTTACTTGATGTCCTAACCACTCACAAGTTGTAGCAGCAGAAGTAATAGTAATACCTCTCTCTTTTTCTTGCTCCATCCAGTCCATAGTAGCACCACCATCATGAACCTCACCAATTTTGTGAGATACACCTGTGTAGTACAAGATTCTTTCAGTAGTAGTTGTTTTTCCAGCATCGATATGCGCCGCAATTCCGATATTTCTAACCATATCAAGAGTGTGTGTTCTAGCCATTCGTTATCCCTCTTACCATCTATAATGTGCAAACGCTTTATTCGCTTCTGCCATTCTATAAGTATCTTCTTTTTTCTTGAACGCAGTACCTTTGTTTGTTGCCGCATCCATTAGCTCGTTTGATAATCTCTCAACCATCGTTCTTTCATTTCTTTTTCTAGCAGCATCAATTAACCATCTAATAGCCAATGCTTGTTGTCTAGCTGGTCTAACTTCTACTGGAACTTGGTAAGTCGCCCCACCAACTCTTCTACTTCTAACTTCCATGGCTGGTCTAACATTATCCATTGCCTTATTGAATATGTCAATACCTTTTTCACCAGACTTTGACTCAATTCTATCAATTGCACCGTAAACTATACTTTGTGCTGTGCTTTTTTTACCATCGTACATAATTTTATTTACAAATTTTGTAAGAACCAATGAACTGTAAATTGGGTCTTGTAATACTGGTCTTTGCGGAGCTTTTCTTCTTCTCATAAACTTTTTCCTTCAATCTTTTTTAATTTAACTCTGATTTACTCAAGCAATCTCCCATAAGGTCATGAGTTGCCTGTGTTGGCTATCTTTTTAGCACATATCTAACTAGTTTTTAGGTTTTTTAGCACCATATTTAGAACGACGAACTCTTCTTTTCGCAACTCCAGCACTATCCAATGCACCACGAACAATATGGTATTTAACCCCTGGTAAATCTTTGATTCTTCCGCCTCTTACTAAGACGATTGAGTGTTCTTGAAGGTTGTGACCCTCTCCACCGATATATGAGATAACCTCAAATCCACTTGTTAATCTAACTTTTGCAACTTTTCTAAGTGCTGAGTTAGGTTTTTTTGGAGTTGTTGTATAAACTCTAGTACATACTCCTCTTCTTTGAGGGCAACTCACCAATGCAGGTGATTTTGATTTTTTAATCACTTTTTTTCGTTCTTTACGAACTAATTGATTAATTGTAGGCAAGGCAATTCCTTTCTGTGTATCTTTTTGAATTAAAATCTGGGCTTTTACGCCTCAAAATAACTTTACAATAAAGCTATTTTCAAGTGTAATATTTTATAGTTTTAACAAAATGGCTCTAATTGTATCAAAAAAATGGTAAATTTTAGCAAAATTAAAGAAAAAAGAGAGAGATTTGATATCAAAATGAGTTTTTAAGACTCATTTTGATGCTTTATAGAGAATTTTAAACTTTTCTAAGTCTTAAATTGTCAGCATTTATCATACCCGTTCCAACAGGAATCAATCGTCCGATAACAACATTTTCTTTTAAGTCATCTAACATATCAACCGTTCCAGC
>SDAZ01000084.1 GCA_006212005.1 Sulfurovum sp.
TGTTGGATAATTTTTAAAAATATCCTCTAGCGTTTTTTTATCTTCTTCGTTTAGTTCTTCTATCTTTTTCATGCTCTAATTGTAGTATTATTTTCTTTGAAATTAGATTTGGGTAGGTACTTAAACTACGATGAGTAATAGAAAAAGTATAAATGAAATAGCTTTCATTAAGAAACTCCATAATGTTAATTGTTTTGAAAGTTTAACATCTTTATGTAGAGAAATAGATTTGAATATTTTTTATTTTGTAGGAATCTCATAAACCCCACCATCAAGGCGATGGAGGGGAAAAAGTCACGAGTGTGACCTTATACTCTTAATGTAAATCTCTCCAATGGAAATCTTTCCACAAGTAAGCTAAAATAGTAAATACAACAAAGAATGCGATAACCCAAATACCAAGAGAACTTCTCTCTTCTTTATGATTGTCACCTGTCTCTTCAAGATACGCTTTAACCTCTTCAAAACCATCATGACTTAAACCAACTCTAGGCATTGAAGTACCTGCCAACTGAGATTGAGGATTTTCAACAAAAGTCTCTAAGAAATGCTCACCTCTAGCTCTTATCATGATAGATAAATCTGGTGGTGTTGTACCCATATAAGCTTTTATCTTCTCTTGCTCTTCGATAACTTTCAACTTATGCGTGTACTCTTCTTTTTCTGTTTTAAACACAGCAGGAGTATCACCAATAGGCGTAAGTTTACCATATCTGTTAGCATGACATCTTCCACAAGCCTCTTCATAAGCTACTTTTGGAGTTACTTTACCAGCTTTATCAGCTTTAATATACGCAACTACATCAGCAATTTGTTGGTCTGTTGAAACCATACCTTTAACTGCTGCCATTGGGTGCATTTTGGTAGGGTCTGCATATTTATGGTCAACATTTGATGCCATTGTTGGGTCTTTGATAAGAGCTACTAAGTAGTTTTTATCATATAAAGCACCTGCATGGTCAAGTTTTGGAGGGATAACCCCACCCATATTGATAGGTTGTCCATTGTGACATGAAGCACACATTGCAAATGTTGCTTTACCAGCAGTTGCATTACCATTAATTTTTGAGATTCTAGCTACATCAGCCCAAAAAGTTTTTTTAGCACTCAACTTTGCTTCAGCTTCAGCCACACCTCTTTTTGCAACTTTAGCCTCTTCTATCTTAGCTTTAGCCTCTTCTATATCTGCACTACCATCATATTTAAAGTCGTGACCCTCTACATGTTTGTGCATTTGAGAGTGAGCAAACGGCTCAACTCCCCAATAAGTGATAAGAGATAGAACCGCTACTACTCCGAATATTTTTAACTCTTTCATCCGTTTCTCCTCCTTACGCTTTTTTTTCGTTTTTTGTTATAAATGGCAAAGCAATAAATAATAAAATAAATATTGATGCCGCAACTTTACCCATTGGTGTAAATGTATCATTTGGTGGTAACTTACCTAAAACAGTTAAAGCAATCATATCTGCAACCATTACCCAAAACCAAATGTTAAACAATCCTCTTCTTGAAGCAGGTGCTACAACTGGAGATTTATCTAAGAAAGGCAATAAGAAAAATGCAACTTGAGCAAATCCAAATGCAACCAAACCAAAATTGAATGGGAACGGTCTAAGTATCTCATATGACCACAAGAAGTACCACTCTGGATAGATGTGAGCTGGAGTTTTAAGTCCATCTGCTGGGTCAAAGTTTACAGGGTCCATTGCAAATTCAAAATGGAAAAATACCAAATAGAAGAATAATATGAAGTAAACACCCATAACAAAAACATCTTTACTTAAAAATACTGGTTGGAAAGGAATAACTTGAGACTCTTTTTTCATACCATTTTTGTAAAGCATTGCTGACTCTTCAAAATCTACATTATCACCATCTTGATTATTAACATGTGGGATTCTCAAACTTGCAAAGTGAAATACTATCGCACCGATAATAACTAAAGGCATTAAGAATACATGTAGCATAAAAAATCTTGTTAAGAATGCTTGAGCTGGAACATAATCCCCTCTTAACCACTCAACAAATCCTGGGAAGTTAGCGATACCACCTGCAAAATCTTGCGTAAATCCACCAAAAAGGTTAGTAATAACCATACCTGCCCAGTAACTCATTTGTCCCCATGGTAACATATATCCGCTAAATGCTTCAGCAGAGAAAAGTACAAATAAAAGCATACCAGAGAGCCAAATCATCTCTCTACCTCTTTTGTATGAACTATAATAGATACCTGTAAACATATGAATATAAATAATTAAAAAGACAACAGAAGCCGCAACTCCATGAATGTGTCTCCACAACCAACCATATCCAACTTCAGTCATAATTATGTAATTTACACTGTCAAATGCTGTTTTTACATCTGGTTGATAATACATAAGAAGGAAAATTCCACTTACAACCAAAATTCCAAATGTTGCTGCTAAAATCATACCCATCGCCCAAAGGAAATTGATATTTTTAGGAATCCAATACTCTAAAGCTAAAACTCTCATAACTTCAGAAACTGCCAATCTCTCTTCTAACCACTTAGCGGAAAATGGTTTCGCGTTTTCATCAAAATGTGCCATTCTCTACTCCCTAAACTTTTGTAGTTAGCCCATCAGCTAACATTTTTTTATACTCTGGTCCCTCTTCGCCTAAAACAAGACTTGTACCTTTTATCTTAAATGGAGGAATATCCATCGGTCTTGGTGGTGGACCAAAAGTTTGTCTTCCTGCTGAATCATACTCTCCACCATGACAAGCACATTTAAATCTTTGTTTTTCTGGATTTTTACCATCGAAAGCTGGGATACAACCTAAATGAGTACAAAGAGCGATTTGAACTAAATATCTAGCTCCATTGATAACAATCTCTCTATCACTTTTTGGGGTAGATGCTGGTTGTTTTAAAATAAATATTGGTTTACCCCTCCATTTTTCAACAACCAACTCGTTTTCTTTAGCACTTGCTAAATCAATTGTAGTGAACCCTGCCGATTTGACACTTGGTAACGGGTCCCATGAACGCTTTGCTGCATATAGTGCACCTAGTCCACCAAGAGCTGCAAATCCGCCCAGAGCCATACCCATGAAGTCTCTTCTATTGCTCATTCCTTTCCTTTGTATTAATATCAGTTTTGATTATATGACAATATAGTTTAAGAATTACTATTAGATTATCCGATGTCACGAATTTAACCTAATAGTGGCACTTTATTGAATATTCATGTGTATTTTGGAAACATTGAGGTAATAACATTTTCTAATTGTTTTAGATTAAAATTATAAACTATGCTTATATTTATCGATTCTAAAAGAGTATTATCACAATTACTTAACTTCTCTTTCTCTAAAAAAATAACCTTTGCACCACTCATTTTTGCTTCAAGAGCAGTTTGAACAGAAGAAGTGACCACACTAGCAGAGGTTCGTATAAGCTCTTGATACTCATCAGCTTCATGAATAACACTAAAAATCTCCTTTAAAGCATCTTCATAACCTACGAAAAAATAGTGACCCAAAATGAGTTCCATCTTCAAATTTTGGAAAAAACTCTTATGGTTAAAAATTGTTTTATCATGGTCAGAATCACTTAAGAAAAAAACACATCTATCTACCTTGGAGGCAATATCTTTAAAATAAATCTCATCCACAACTATCTTTTTAGGTAAAATAATCTCTCCAAAGCGAGAAACTTCATCACAATCTTGTGCTATTTTACAAACCTGTTTACATTCACCAACAAACTCCTCCATAGCACCTCTATCATCTTCTGGTGAGTCGATAAAAAGTAAATCCCCTCTGTTAATCACCATGTCCAAGTCCAAAATACTCTCAATAGTTGTAGCACCACTCACTCCAAACTCTCTAGCAACAAGCCCAGCTCTAAAATCATTTACATAAAGATGCACACTATAATCACTCTTATCTTTAAAAGTTTGCACTAAAGCACATGCTTTTTTTAAACTATCAAGCCCAGTTTTATGGTTTGTATAGACATAATAAATTACTTTTTGACTCATTTTTTTTCCTTTTGAAATTATTACAAAAAAGTAGTAGATTCTATCTATATAACCCTTAAAAAACTATTTTAAATCTTACCTCTTTGAGCCATTTTAATGTAAACATGAAGTATCTCAAGAGAAGCTGGAGTTACACCTGAAATTTCAGAAGCATTAAAAAGTGTTGGTGGAGTAAATTTTTCAAGCTTTTCAACTATCTCGTTACTAAGTCCACTCACTTTTCTAAAATCAAACCCCTGAGGAATCTTCACTTTTAGCATATCTTTCATCTTAGAGACTTGCGTATATTGCTTTTCGATGTAACGACTATATTTTGACTCTATTAAAATCTGTTCCAACACCTCATCGCTATATTTTTTAAATTCAGGCAAAAGCGTAAGTAACTTCTCTTGAGTTATCGTTGAACGAGAGAGTAAATCAATCCATGCTGTTTTATCATTTAGTTTCTCTTCATCAATCGACTCTAAAAGAGCGATAAACTCCTTAGTCGGTGTAACAAAATTTTCTTTTAGCCATAGCGTTACTTCAGATATTTGAGCCTTTTTGAGTGCTACTTTTGCATAAAACTCATCATCAATCAATCCTAAAAGTTTACCATAATGCGAAAGTCTAACATCAGCATTATCTTCTCGTAAAAGAAGTCTATATTCTGCTCGACTTGTAAACATACGATAAGGCTCTTTTGTCCCTTTTGTTACCAAATCATCTATCAAAACACCGATATACGCCTCATCTCTTCCTAATATAAAAGGCTCTTGCTCTCTAAGTGACAACACCGCATTGATACCAGCGATAAGCCCTTGAGCAGCCGCCTCTTCATATCCTGTTGTTCCATTGACTTGACCTGCACAATAAAGATTTTTGATTTTTTTAGTCTCAAGCGTATGACGAAGCTCTGTTGGTTGAATATAATCATACTCAATAGCATAACCATATCTCACGATTTTCGCATTTTCCATACCACTCATCGAATGAATCATCTCAAGCTGAACATCAGTAGGTAAAGAGGTACTCATACCATTGAGATAAAATTCATTTGCCTCTATCGTTTGTGGTTCAACAAAAATTTGATGTCTCTCTCGGTCTCTAAATCGATTTATCTTATCTTCGATACTTGGACAATATCTTGGGCCAACACCATCAATTTGACCTGAAAAAAGAGGTGCTCGATAAAAATTACTCTCAATAATATGATGCGTTGAACCATTTGTATAGGCAACCATACACGGAAGTTGTTTTGGATTGAACCTCTCTTTTGGTGTTCTAAAAGAGAATGGAATCGGTTTTTCATCCCCTCCTTGCTCTTCCATTTGAGTAAAATCAATCGTTGTTCCGTCAACCCTAGCACAAGTTCCTGTTTTAAGCCGTCCGATATCAAATCCCAACTCTCTCCACGATTTGGATAAACCAATAGAAGCAAACTCCCCTTGTCGTCCTGCACTAAGTTGTGTCTCACCGATATGAATCACACCATTTAAAAAAGTACCTGCCGTGATAATCACTTTTGAAGCATCATAACGACTTCCCAATTGAGTAAAAATCCCTTTAACTTCACCATCTTCAACTATCAAACTCTCAACCATCTCCTGTTTTACATCCAGATTTGGCGTTTTAAGGATAACATCTCGCATATAGATACGATACCTATCCATGTCTATTTGTGCTCTACTCCCTCTAACTGCTGGACCTTTTGAAGCATTTAAGATACGAAATTGAATCCCTGTTGCATCAGTACAAAGCCCCATCTCACCACCGAGTGCATCTATCTCTTTAACCAAATGCCCTTTAGCCAATCCACCAATCGCAGGATTGCAACTCGACGCACCAATCTGCTCTACCAATATCGTAATCAAAAGCGTTTTCGCTCCCATCCTAGCACAAGAGAGTGATGCTTCAACTCCAGCATGTCCACCACCTATCACGATTACATCATAATTCATCATTTACCTTATTTATCAATTATCATTTTAAATTGTCGAATTATATCTTAAAAAGTGTTTCTAAAAGGAGTAGTCATGAGAAATTACAAAAAAACGCTACTATAAAGAGCTTCATCAAATCCAACTTCAATCCCACCATCATACTCTATCACAGGTCTTTTGATAAGATTATTCGCTTTTGCCATCCACTCTATCTTTTGCTCATCATTAAGATTCATCTCTTTGAGTTTTAAAGTTCGATAAGTTGTCCCTTTTGTGTTTAAAAGTCTCTCCATACTCACATTTTCTAGCCACTCTTTTATCTTTACTTCATCCACAGGCGTTACTTTAAAATCAATAAATTCAAATACTATCTCATGTGATTTCAAAAAATTAAGTGCCTTTTTTACACTTCCGCAACTCTTTATACCATATACTTTCATCAACTCACCTTTTAAAAAATAATTTAAAGTTATGTTTATTATAAGTATTTAAAATTTTACTTTTATAAACGATTTGCTATTATAGCATTCAAAAATAAACCCTAGGAGAACAGATGAAACAGAGTGTTTTTATGGAAAGATATCATATCCAAGAAATTGATATCAAAAAAAGTGAAACAAGCTTTACAAATGTAGATGAGATTATCGCTTTTTTGAAAAGTAAGATAGATGAACATAAAGTGGCGACTTATATAGCCATATTTGACCACTACGCTCACACTTCATCACTTGAAGATGGCTCAATCGCACCTGAGATTTTAAACGCAAAAAATATCGTTTTTTGTTTTGGTAAAGAGTTACCTAAAGCTCAAGTTTTAGCCGTTCGCCCTCGTTCTATTGGTGTTGTGGAAAGAAGTGAGGATTTTGTTTTAAGCTTTTTGGTTGCTCCAAATCCTATGGCAAATGGCTCGATGATAGAGTGGTGTAAATCAGTAGCCAATGCGTAAACTCTATCTTTTAACGCCTATGATTTTATTTTTAGGCTGTGAAGAGCGATTTGAAGTCTATACTCAAGGTAAAGAGAACGCATCTAAGATAAATTGTCTTCGTTATGATGTTGGTGAAAAACTTGAAAAAGAGATGATGTTAAAAGCACTTAAATTTCAAGATGACCCAACTTGTGAGTATAGTATTAACTTGACAAAATATCATGTTAAAAGTTGCAATAATCCTCAAACAAAAAGCTTAGGAGCTGAATTTGATGGTTATATTAGAGTGGAGATACTCAAAAACGATGAAACTATCTATAAAGCTCAAAGTGACTTCAAAAGCGATGAAATCGGTGCTTTTGATAGAGTTTTAAAAACAATAAGTCAAGAGCTAAAATAATTTTTTGACAAATTTAGTTTAATTAAGAGTAATTTTATCTTATTTAAAATATAATACCTCTATTAAACAAAATATTAAGGAAAAAAAATGGCAACTGTAACATTTAAAAATGACATCGTATGTAACCTAGCTGGTAATGAGATTAATGTAGGTGACACTGCTCCTGTAGTAACTGTGGTAAACTGTAATCCAATGCTTCAAAATGAGACTATTGGTGGTGAGGGTAAAGTTCAATTGGTAGTAGCTGTTCCATCTCTTGACACTGGTGTTTGTGATGCTGAAACTAGAAGATTTAATACTGAAGCTGCATCTTTAGAGGGTGTTGAAGTTATCACTGTATCTATGGATTTACCTTTTGCAGCTGCTAGATGGTGTGGTGCTGCTGGAATCGAAAATTTAAAAGTATGTTCAGACTTTAGAAACAAAGATTTCGCAAATGCTTATGGTGTTCTTTTGGCTGATGGTCCTTTGGCTGGTATCATGGCTAGAGTTATATTTGTAGTTGGTAAAGATGGTAAAGTTGCTTATAAACAAGTTGTTCCTGAAATCACAACTGAACCAAACTATGCTGAAGCACTTGACGCTGCAAAGAGTGCTTGTTAATTTCTAAGGGTAGCTCTCGTGGCTACCCAAATTATTAGATATGTCTATCGTATTTATTTGGATATTTATCCCCATCTGTTGCAAAAAATACAATCAAAACAATCGTTCCTATAAGTGGAATAATATGAAGCAATTGCCACCAACCACTTTTATCAACATCATGCAATCGTCTAGTACCAACTGCCAATGATGGCAAAAATATCGCTAAAGAAAAAAGCGTCTCTAATGTCGGATGAATCATAGCTAAAACTAAATTAACCACAAACCCAAAAAGCATAAACCACCAAAATTCACTACGAGTTGCTCTACCTTCAAATACTAAATATTTGTTAAAACAAGTCGTTACAGATTCCATAAAAGTCATCGACAATCCTTTTTAAAATATATTTGTATTTATTATACTCCTTTTTAAATTGTGAATAACTTAATGTTTTCTACTTAAAAATATTATAAAACTATCTTTTTGTTACCTCATACGCTCTAGCTATCGCCTCCATAAAACTTCCTCTCACTCCATCTTTTTCAAGTTGCCCATACGCTCCTGCTGTTGTTCCTGCTGGACTCATAACACTATCTTTAATAAGTGCTGGGTGCATATCCTTTATAAGTGGTGCAAACCCCTCAAATAAGGACGCTGTAATCTTTATCGCATCGACTCGTTTCATCCCCTCTTTAACCAATCCATCCATCATAGCCTCTGCCACAAGAGCCAACAAAGCAGGGCCAGAACCAGCCACAGAAGTTGCGATATCTATCTCTTTTTCACTACTTAACCAGAAGATAGAACCAATCGAACCAAATATAAGCTCAACTTCTTCTTTTAAGCTTTCATCTCCGACGATAAGAGAGGTTGAT
>SDAZ01000012.1 GCA_006212005.1 Sulfurovum sp.
AGTATGGGCTTTAGGGTTTAATTTTATAAATAGGAAGTGAAAATGAAAAAGATATATTTTATTAGTCCGATATTACTCATGAATGCTTGTTCAAATAGTGATGCAAATCTTACTATCAAAAATGAACCTGTCCAAATGGCAAATCCAGCTTCTGTAAACTGTATCAATAAAGGTGGAAAATTGGAGATGAGAACGGATAAAGATGGTGGTACTTATGGTGTTTGTATCTTTAAAAATGGAAAAGAGTGCGAAGAGTGGGCATTTTTTCGTAATGAGTGTAAAGACGAATAATCATTCGTCTCTACAATTAACACTCACCTGAAAGAATGTAGTTTGTGACATTATCTATAAAAGCATTGTTTTTATTGTCTTTACTATATACGATATAAAACTTTCTTTTCATCGTATATCCTCTCATCCTTGCTTCAAAAAGTTCTCCACTTGCAACCTCTTCATGAATAGCATGTTTAGAGATAACAGTAACGGTAGGATTTGTGAAGCTTTTTTTTGCTTTTTTGACACTTTGAAGTGCTGTTGTTGTATTGCCAACTTCAGATAAAACATTAAAGCTTTTACATGAAACTCCTAACTCTTTAAACACTTCTGTAATGAGTTTTCGAGTATGTGAACCCTCTTCTCTGCAAATCCAACCAAAGTTATAAAGCTCTTCAGTCTTTAAAATCTTAGGAAGAGGTGAATTTGAACAAAACACCAATTCATCTTCTATCCACTCTCTATATATCAAATCGTGGTCAAAGATAGGCGACTCTATAAGGGCTAAATCAAGTTTATTATCTTTGATTTTTTGAATAATATTATCACTGACATCAATCTTAAGATTTATATCACTACCGATGAGTTGACTCATTCTATTTAAACACTCCCCTGGAAGAACATACGAACCTATCGTAAATGATGCACCGAGTCTAAAAGTCATTTGCTTATTGATAACTTTTAAGATATCATTTTCAAAATCTTTTATAGCTTTTTCCAATTTGGAAACTATCTTATAGAGTTCATCGCCCTCTGGCGTGAGCCTTATCCCATTTTTTTTTCTTTCAACAACTTTTCCATCGATATACTTCTCAATATACTTTATCTGTTGAGTCACTGCTGGTTGGGAAATCCCAAGTTTTGCCGAAGCCTTTGAAAAGCTTCTCTCTCTTGCAACCGCCAAAAATGTCTGCATTTTTACGAAATCTTTTAACATAACCATCCCTTATAGACTTATATAACTTATTATATCAAGTTATATCTTATGTTTTCTATAAGTTGTTCAAATATTTTCTAAAAACTTTAACTTATAATTCATTTTTTAGTTCATCATAAAGTGTACAAATGCAAACATCTCCATTTTCGCAAGATTTTTTATAAAGTTCTATCGCTTTGGTGAGATTTTTTTCAACTCCAATACCACTTTGATATTTTAAACCCAGATAACCACACCCTAAAGTATCATTGTTCTCACATCCTTTTTTATAAAGCTTGATAATCTCTTGAAGTTCAACTCCACCCTCATTTTCATAAACTAGTCCTAGATTTGTACATGCTTTAGAGTGATTATTATCACACGCTTTAGTGTAAAATTTTATCGCTTCTTTGCCATTACCCTTTGCTTCATAGATGGATGCCAAATCATTACAACTCTCCATATCTCCAGTTTCACACATCGAAAAGAAAGTTTTTTCATCACCATCGGTTACTAACCCAATTCTAGCAAAAAGTAAAGAAGAGAAAATAAGCGTTATGAGTATCTTTTTTGACATTGTGAAATCTTAAAAATTTACGATGGCTTGAAGCGTATTGCTTAGCATCGATTCAGTTTTAACATCAATCATCTCACGCCCAGGTTCAGTTGTGCTTATGATACTTCGCCCAATAACACACTTATCTCCATTACATTTTCTAACGCCCCAATAGTTGTGCATGATAATTGGTTCGCCATTTTTCACTCCAACATAAAGCACGATATGACCTGGGACAAAAAGAATAGAGCGAAATGGTTTAGCATATTGCACTATCATATCTTTTTTCTCTTGAGCGGTTAATCCTTTCAGTGAGATGAACGATTTTCCATCTCTTGATTGTTGGCTAGAATTTCTACTTAGATAGACTCCAAAGGGAGCAAAAAAGTCTCTAGTTAGAGCAGAACAATCTCTAGCTTGTAATTTTCCACCCCAACCATAAGGTTCATTGATGAGTTGATTGCCTATTTTGATAATATTTTCTCGAGTAAAATCATACGGATGATACGCTACAATATCATCATCTCGTATCTTTACATTTTTAAGTTCTCCATATCCTTTAGCATTTTTTTTGGTTATAAGAAGCTTTGAAGTACCATTCATTGGAAAAATAGTTCCCATTTTGATGATAGAGACGATTTGCCCATCATCTTTTAGATTGAGATTATCTTTGGTGGTGACTGCATATTTATTGTTTTCAAATTTGGTTTTAAACTCATCATCTACAAAAGCGATATCTTTTTTCTTTACCCATCCATTTGCAAATGCAGTTTTCACAAAAATCCATTCACCATCAAGCGAATAGTGCGAAACAAAAAGAGGTGTATGAAGATAGACGGCACTATTTTGATTGTAATCAAAAGGGAATCCTTGTCCACTTTTTGATGGGTCGTAATATATTTCTTCTTCAGTTGGAAAAAGTTTCAAATCGGTGTGAGCGATAGTGATAGCAGGTGTTCTAAGCGTATCGTATGCACCAAAATTTGACTTTTCGATATACTCTTGATACCATGAGGCACTGATTTTTTCTCCCTCTTTTTTGTAAGTCTCCTGCTTAGCATTTTTAATTTGCCAATATTTATCTTTAGAACTAAGTCCCATCTCATAAATATGCCACGGTTCAAAAAATCTTTGTTTAAAAATATGTTGATACTGCTCTTGCTCTTCGGGTGTAAAAAGAGTCGCTTGAGATACAAATTGAGTTACATCTTGTTCTATATTTTTCGTGTCATCGACATGATATTTGGTCATAGTATCCAACTGACTTTGAAAGCGTTTACCTATCTCTATACTCATGTCAGCAAACAAAGAGGTAGAAAGAGTTACCACCAAACTTAAACTGTATGAAATTTTTCTAATCATTTTTTTTCTCTTTTTATTGAGATTATAACACACAAAAAAGTCAAAATAGTAAATAAGAACTTAATTTGAAGTTATTTTTTATGTTTTTTTATATAAATTAATCTAATGCTTTATGTTTAATTTAAATCTTTGCAACTTTCAGCCCACACACCCATGCAAAATGTAGGTTATATCCACCTCTATCTCCATCAACATCCAAAACTTCACCCAAAAAGTAGAGACCTTTAACTTTTTTAGATTCCAAAGTTTTAGGATTTATCTCTTTAGTATCTACGCCACCTGTTGCTACTTCTGCACCTTTATATCCATTGCTTCCATTAATAGTAAAAGGAAAATTTTTAAAAATAGAGGCAATTTTATCTATCTCTTTAGTGTTAATATGAGTAGTTTTACTATTTTTCAGATGGGCTTTTTCAAGGACAATCGAAATGAGTTTTTTATGAACAAATCCTAAAAGCCAAATCTCAAGTGACTTTGTACTCTCTTTAAAAAGAGTATTTTTCATCATGCTTATAAGTTGCTCTTTTGTCCATCGTGGCATCAAATCTAATAGCAAATCTACACTTTTTTTTATTTTAAGCTCTCCCATAACTTCTCGACTGATATCAAGTATCGCTAAACCAGAAATACCATAATTTGTAAACAAGATATCTCCGCTTTTTTCGATTTTCATACCATTTTTTGAGTTGAGGGTGACCATACTTTCGATTTTTACACCTGAAAGTTTTTTAAGATATGGCTCATTTGAGGTGAGTTGAACTAAAGAAGGGTAAGAAGCGATGATGTTATGATGAAAACTCTTTGCAAAATGGACTCCATCTTCAACACCCCCTAGCATAGGAGCAGATAGATGACCTGTGGCAATGATGAGATGAGTTGATTTTATCTTCTCTTTTTCACTGTTGAGTAGAAAACTATTTTTCTCTTTTTTTACACTGATGATTTGCATATCACAGCGAATATCCACACCTAAAGCTCGACACTCATACTCAAGTATCTCAACAACACTTGATGCTTGAAGTGACATCGGATAGATTTTTCCCTCTTTGCCTTCGACAATTTCAAGTCCGATGGAGTGAAAAAAATCCTTGATAGCATAGTAGTCATAGCCTTGCAAAACTTCATCTATAAAATTTTGATTTGAAGAGTGATAGTTTTTTGAACTTATATTTTTATTCGTTATGTTACATTTACCATTTCCAGTAGCTAAAAGTTTTTTCCCAACTTTTGCATTTTTTTCTAAAATGATAACTTTTTTACCTCTTCTAGCCAAATTGATAGCCCCAACCAATCCACTAGCTCCCGCTCCGATAATCGCAAAATCAAACATCATAAGTATTTGTATCTTTGAGTGAGCTATGATTGGGTGTTCCACAATGACCACAGTAAGGAAGCTCTTTTTTTATCTCTTTTGAACAATGAGAACAGGTGGTCATCAAATCATTACCACACACAGGACAAAAATGATAATTCTCATTGACTTTGTTTTTACATCTTCCACACAGTCCGTTGGCTACGATTCTTTGGATTTGAGAGGCATCTCTTTTTAGAGCCATTTGAGCCGATTTTTTCTGCACAAAATAGATAAGAGAACCAACAATAAGTGTTATTATCCCGATAAGGATATATTTTAGTATAGAAAGCAGACCGATGGAGATAAAAAAATCGACTATTTTTTCTAATAAAATCTTTGGTATCAAGTCATAGATAAGCTCTATCGTTCCAAAAAGCAGAGGTAGAGTTAGGATAACCACAAGATTTGCACAGATGAGATTGATGATAGGTGTTGCTTTCGTGTCAGGAGTCTTTCGATAAACAAGATAAACGAGTAGTAATAATGGTAAGACAAAGCTTAACATTCTAAAATAGTTATAAAATGGATACCATTTGCTGTAACTTTTTTCTTGTTCGATGAAATTGGTTTGATTGGCTTGAACAAAATCTCTTAACTCTTTAAATCCTTTATAAGTTTCTATCTTCGGTAACGCATCAACTCTTTTTTGAGTTGTATTTTGGGTTATAATGAGTGAGTCAAACTCTTTTTTTGCTTTGATAAACTCTGTATCATTGGTTTGATTGGCAATCATCTCGGTGAGCCTGATGTTATAAGTCTCTCTTAACTCGGAGATACGCCTTTGTGTTTGTTGGATGAGTGCTAGAAGCTCTTTATGAAGTGTAAGATTGGTTTGAAAATCTTTTTGTGAAGTTACCACCGATACTTTCTCTTTTAATTGCTCACATAGAGGTGATATGGTTGTTGACGCTACATAATCATATCCATAGTTATAGGTATCTGTTGTGTCAAAGTCTTTATAAGTTGTATTTGCTGGGTTTTGATGATTGGTATCAAAATGCACTTTACATTCATGTGGAAAATAGCTAGATGGCGTTGGTGATTTCTGTTGTTCACTTTCTATGCCATCAAAAACAGCAAAAAGCAAAAAAAGATTTAAACTTATTAGCAAAATAATTGAAAAAGCATTGAGTGCATGACCATCAAAATGCCATAAATCTTTGGCAAAATTATTTTTTTGAAAGAGTGTTTTTAGTTTATTGTAAAAGTGTATCATGGTTGTTGCCTTTAAAATTGATTCTATCAATAAAAACATTTTACCATAAGATTGATAATGATTAAATTTTGTTTAAGTGGGTATAGTTATTATTTGTATCTATTTAAGCCTTATAATTTTTATATATTGCTATCTAAATTTATGTTCTTTTTCATGACAATTTTTACATAAAACTTTTAAATTTGAAGGGTGATTCTCATTTTTTTGACCATTTATATGATGAACATGTAAATTATTTTTGTTATTTATTTTATTTATACCACATTTTTCACATTTCCATTTTTTAGATTCACGGAGGTCTTTTGATATTTTATCCCAATTTTTAGGATAATGATTGATTGGTGCAGTAATATCAGTTTTATGATTATCTGCTGACAATAAAGATTTAGGATATTTAGTGAAAAATTTTTGTATTGTGAATGCTTTAAATATTTCATTTTTTTCTGATTTTAAGTTATTATATTGTTCCCAATTTAAGGCTCTTAGACAATTTTTACATATATTAAGTTTTATTTCAATTCCGTTGTTATTATTTATTTGGCTTTTATTGACAGTAAAAATTCCATCTTCTCTAGTAGCAATTACATATCTATCTTTTTTACCTTGTTCTCTCATTCTCTTTAATGTTTCACAATTAGCAACATGATATCGTGGTGCTGAGGGTTTATTATATTTATCTTTAAAACTCCAATCTCTAATATACAAAATAACTCTAGTATTTTTATAAATGAGAGTTCCATCATAATTGATAGTAACTTCATCCAGATTTTCAATGTCAATACCATCTTCATTTAATTTATTTAATTCTTCTTCTGTTAGTGGATTATATGTTATTTTTGATATGGGTTCAACAAGTTTTGCTCCCATTTCTTTTCTTAATTCTTCCAGTGTAGAATCTTTTAAAAAATCTTTTAATTTCATTTTTTTTCTACTATATCAGCAACTTTGCGTTCTATATTGGTTCTAACTCTAAATTCAACTCTTTGAGATAACAAAGAATCTTCTTTTTCTCCATTTGTTACATATGAACCATTACTTTTTAATGGTTTGGCTGATGAAAATCCAATTGCTCGAAAATGTTTCATTAACCATATTTTTTCTTCTAGTGATAAATTAGCCTTTTTTGAATTAATTAGATATTCAAGTGTGGCTCTAGTTCGTTCTTGAGATAATTTCATATTATTGAAGTATGCTAACTCTTTAGAGATAGTTGAATTATTCCATTTTGAGGAGGTATGACCTTCAATTCTAATTTCTTCAATATTATTTTTAAACTCATGTGACATCATAATTTTCATATATCTTGGAAAGAAATCATCTAGGATATTTTTAAATTTATCACTTAGTTCTGCTGACCCAGTAGCAAATAAAATATCAGGTTGTTGAAATCGTACAGTTAAATCTTTGTCAATGACTGCTCCCCATTTTTTTAAATCTTTTTCAAATTCTTTATTGAGTGCTTCACTGAGTCCTTGCATGGTCTGTTTATATATTTGAGGAACTTTTACACTATCTTGAACTTTTATCATATAAATAACAGAGATGAGTAAAAATATCATCATCAATGAAGTCATCATATCACTAAGACTAATCCAATAATCGTCTTTTTGATGAGAGCTTTTTTGAGGTAATTGTGTATTCATCTTTATCTCATTTTACTTTTGAAGCAATTTCAAGGATTTCACGAAGTTTTTTAGTTAATGGTGTATAATCTTTGACAAATTGATTAGATAATGATGCTAATTGTTGTCCAAGTGTTTCTAAAGAATTCGTTAATGCATTTTCTAACTCTTTATCAAGAATATGTACTTGTTTTTGAATTTCATCGCTAGATTGTTTCATGGAATCATTCAATTGATTTACGACATAAGTATTGTTTTTAGCAATATTTTCAATGATTTTGTTATTGTTTTCATCTAAAGATTTAAATTGTCTATCCATAAAATTTGAAAGATTATCATTATGAGTTTTCATATTTTGAATTAAACTATTTGATGAATGAGCTATCTTTTCAATCATTTCATTTGTTTTTTGACCTATCTTTGGTAACTCTTCAGATGTTGTTTTTACCATATCTGCTAATGATTTTATAATCACTTCCATTTGTATTTTTTGCTGATTTATAGCTTCGATTATATTTTTCATATCATTTGCATGTTGACTAAAGTGAACACTACGAGAGACAACTATTTCATAATCTTCACTTTGTTTTGATAAAATACTTGTAATTCTTGTAAGTATTTCAATTGATTCTTGCATTTGAGTTTTATAATTTTCTTGCCATTGTACAGTTTGTCCAACAGCTTCATTTAGTTGCTTAAAGTTATCACCAAATTGTTCTGTTAATTTACTATTGAAATCTCTGATAACTTCTTCAAGAGCTTGTATAAATGCTTTAGAGTTATTTTCAGCCATAGTCGTGGCAAATTCTTGAAAATCTTTTCTTAGGGCATCTATTTTTTCATTATTGTCCATTCTCATTAATTTGATTTGTGCTACTAATGAAGAGTCCGATATTGGGTCAGCAATTGATTTTATAAGTTGTTGTATTCCATTATTCAGTTCATTTAAAGATGAAGTTTGTATTCGTTGATTAGCAACTAAGTCATCTATTGTTTGTCCTTCAGGTGTTTCTGAAATAGTTTCTTTTAGTTTTAATTCAATAAATTTAAATATTAAAGCAAAAAATACTCCTAAAACAGATGCCATAAAAGCTGTTTTAATACCATTTAAAAGTGCAGGTAAGCTTGAATCAACATTATCAATATTGAAGTTCCATAAACCAATTGTTATACCTAAAAAAGTAAAAAATATACCAGTTGTTATTAATATGCTGGGAGCAACTGATAATATATTATTTTCATTTCTTTTCATCCATAAGAATAGAAAAATAAGAGTAACAACTGTAACACCAACTATTTCAATAATATGATTCATTATTATATACCTTATATCACCAAATAATGTTTGTATGTTAACAAATTCAATGTGATGATTTGCTTATAGAGATAGATTTTCACAAATTTCAATTTTTAAAGTCTTAATGTGTAACTTAATTTATGTTGTTATTAAAACTTTTAAGAAATTTTTGAAACTCAGTGAAAAAAAACTAACACAATCTCTATTAAAATAAGAATAATAATTATCCATTCAAGCATACTTGAGTGTTGATGATTTAGTTCATCTGCCAACATCTCCATAATCTCTTGAAGAATCTCAAATTTTTTATTTAAAAGCTCAACTCTAGGCTTGACTTCAAAATATCTTGCAAAATTGAGGTAAAAAATCTCCAACTCTGGATGTTCCCATATAAACTCTGGAGTATCTAAAAGGTCATATTGAAGAAGTATCTTTGATTTTTCAGAGAAGATTCGCCCTCTCTCTTTGGCTATCTCTTTTCTTGAGAGTGGAATCTTTCCGTCATTTGCCATAGATTCGGAGATATAGCTTGTTTGTTGGATAACTTTTGCGATTGAAGTCTCAAACCATGACAACTTAATAGATTGTGCAAGTGCATGGCTTAAGGCTAGACAAAAAAGAGTGGAATTCTGGGGTAAAATAATAATATCATGCTTGATAGAGAGTGAAACTTTATCATCTATATGATACGCAAAATGTTCGACAATATGCTCATCTATAGGCTTTGTCGTAAATTTTAATAGATGCTCAAGCAATCTTTTTTCACTCTCATAATCAAAGTTCCATAAGACGCAAACGCCATATGAGAAGATAAAAGCTAAGTTCTTATTATCTGATTCGACGACGATAACATCTCTGACAAGTGAGATTTTATACTTATCTTGCAAAAAATCATATAATCCATCAATCTTATAAGACTGAGCAGTGCAATAAGCATAAACTTTTTTATCTATATTCATCTTTGAGCCTTTTTTACCGTTGATTTGTATAGATTATAGTCTAATAACTTTTATCTTTGCATCTTTTTTTAGTCTATTGTAAAAATCTCCGCCACTTTTAGCTCTTTGTTCTTCCATCCATTGTGCCAATACTGCATTTTTAACACTCTCAAATCCACTTTGTGTTGTTGAGGTTTTTGATTTGACCAGATAACTAATATAATCATTTCCTGTATGAATCGTTTGTGTAAAAGCATTTTGAGGTGTTTTGTCGATGATACTTAAAAGTTGTGGTGCTAATTCATTACTTCCCAAAAGAAGATTCTCTTTTTTTACACCTTGTGTTGATGCATCTGGATTTTTCAAAGCTTCTTGAAGTTTTTCTGGAGAGGAAGCACTATAAGCAACTAAACTAATCATTGATGCAGGAGCTTTAAACTGCTCTTTATGCGTTTCATAATAGAGTTTTAAATCATGTTCTGAAGGTTGTTCTATCGTAGAAGCGATAAACTTTCGATAGAAAATCTCTTTTTTCATCTCATTTGAAAGTTGCTCTCGATAACTTTGCCAAGTTAGCCCTTTTTGAGTAAGCATCGTTTGCATTTGTTCTTTACTCATCGCTCTTGAAGTTGCAATTTGAGTAATTTTTTCGTCGATTTCTCTCTCTTCAATGTTGATTTCTGCATTTTCAATGGCACTTTTTTCTAATCGGTCTTTGATAAGTGCTTCAATAGCTCCATCTTTTGACATATTTAGTTTTTGTTGCACTGCTTGAATCTCAAGAGTTGTTATCGGCTCACCATTGACATCAATAGCAATTGCATCAATTACCCCAGCGTGTAAATTTGTAAGCGAAAAAGTTGCAAGTGTTATTTGCGTTAGTACAATTGGTAAAAATTTCATCACTATCCCATTTTTTATTCTTATTATAGCATAACCCAAATTATAAATGCTACTTAAAAATCTTAAGCAATTTCTTTTATTGCGGTAATGTATTTATCTATGACAATTTTTTCATCAAATTCATTAATAATTTTAGCTCTTCCTGCCCAACCCATCTCTTCTCTCTCATAAGAAGATAATAAAATCATTTTTTCGATTTGACGAGCTAAATCTTTAGCATTTTTTGCTTCACATAAAAATCCATTAATACCATCATCCACAACCTCTTTACATCCAACAACATTGGTTGTAATAATCGGTTTTGCCATACTAGCCGCTTCCAATAAGCTTCGAGGTACACCCTCTCGATAAGATGGAAGAACGATACAATCAGCTTTATCAATAACTTCTTTGACATTATCGCTAATCCCTAAATATTTTATAATCCCTTCATCTTCCCAAGCTTCTATCTGTTCTCTTTGTATAGCTGTTGAATTTTCAACTCCAATTGCACCTAATAAGTAAAATGATGCATTTGGATATTTTTCTTTGATGATTCTAGCTGATTCTATAAATTCACCCACACCTTTATCCCAAAGCATTCTAGCGATAAGTAAAAATTTTATCTGAGTGCTTGAATGCTCAAGTATAGATGGTTGAAATTTTTGAGAGTCAACACCACTTCCTGGTACTAAATCACAAGTAGCATTTTTAACCAACTGTTTATCTATAAAAAGTTCTCTATCATCACCATTTTGGAAAAAAACTCTTGAGGATTTAGACAAAGAGTATTTATAAAGTTGTTTGACAACTTTGGTAATCAGTGATTCTTGTATAAATGCGGTTCCAAGTCCTGAAATATTATTTATTGATTTAACATTTGAGAGTTTACCAGCAATATTTCCATAAATATTTGGCTTGATGGTATAACTTAGGATGACACTTGGTTTTAACTGGCTAAAGAGTTTATAAAATCCAATCGTTGTTTTTAAATCTTCTATGGGATTTGTCCCTTTGTTACTCATATAGATATCATGATATTCAAACTCTCTTGATAATCGTTCACTATACTCATCTCTAGGAGCAATAAGTATGACTTCATAACCATAGGTTCTTAATGCTCTTGCGAGATTTAGTCTGAAGTTAAAAATATTCCACGATGTATTTGAGATAATAGCCACTCTAGCACCCATCTTAAACTCCTTTTTTGCCGATAACGACACTTGCTGTTTTTAAAACTGTTTTAAACTCCAACCACATATTCCAATTTTTGATATAGTAGAGGTCAAACATCAATTTTTCTCTTGCATCTTTAGCATTGACTCCATACGGATAATTTACTTGCGCCCAACCTGTAATCCCAGGCTTGACAATGTGTCGTTGAGAGTAAAATGCAATCTCATTTTTATACTCTTTTACCAAAATATTCCACTCCGCCCTAGGTCCAATAAGGTGCATATCTCCTTTAAGAACATTAAAAAGCTGTGGAAGTTCATCTATTCTACTTTTTCTCATGAACTCACCCCATGGAAAAATCCGACTATCATTTTTTCTTGTATATGGGTCAAATTTACTATTTTCGTGCATACTTCTAAATTTTAAACAGTTAAAATCTTTACCATTTTGTCCCACTCGTGGTTGTTTAAAAAGAATTGAACCTTTAGACTCTTTTTTGATTTTATACACAGAGTAAAGCATCACAGGAGAGGTGAGTGTTAAAAGGGTTAATGCTCCAACATAATCGACAACTCTTTTTGACACATAGGCAAATCTTGAATAGGGTTGAATCTCTTGTAGATAATTTATACTACTTTTGTCTTCTGGAACATAGATTTTATTTAAAATATTCTCTTCAAAACTATCAAAGGTAGCGAAAGATATACTATTTTGTAGCTCTATGAAGAAGTTTATGATGTTGGTGGTTAACTCTTTTGAGGAATTAAATACTACCAATCTTATATCTTTAGTATGAATATTATCTTTAAGAAAATTTATAATTTTTTCATCACTAATATATTTTTCTTCTAAGTACTCTATATTGTCAAATTTCTTTTTAATTTTTATAATATCCATAGAACTTAGTGTATATTTATTGCCAATTATTAGCAAAGAGCCATTATTTGATATCTCTGTATCTTCAACGCTATTTTTTTCTTTATTGAGTATCTCTTTTCTAAACATTTTAAATCCTTTTACGCATTATGTTAAAATAATTTAATAACATAAATAAATATCTTTTGTATATCGGATATTATCATAAAAAAACTAAAAATAATAACTGTTTTTTTCAGTTTTTTAAAATTATTACTTTTTTGTTCTATTTTTTGAGCTTTATGGGTAGAAAAGAAGCTTATATTAAAAATTTAAGTTATTTATATAAATTTATTTTATAAAAAGTATTTTTAAGAACAAAAGCAAACATATATTTTAAACATGATATAATAATATGATTTTGAGTTAAAAAAATATTAATATTTTATAGAAAAGAGAAAACAAAATAATGAGCTTGGAGATAGAAAAAAAGGTTAAACGCCCAGATGAGGTCGATTTGGTATCGATTTTTAAAGTTATAAATCAATACAAAATATCTATTATGCTGATTGCATTGATTGCATTTATGACAACATACATATATTTATATTTTAAACCCTCCATATATAGTGCCTACGCTTTAGTTGAAGTTAAAGGACAAGAAGATACCGTAAATACACTTACACAAGATTTCATTGCCAAGCAGATAGGAAGTGGAACAGTTGAAAAAGTCGATAAAGAGATGGAGATTTTAAAAACATTTTATCTGAACAATAAAGCGTTGAAATTTGTCGATTTGCGGGTTAAATATTTTATAGATAGTGAGTATAAAAATGTCGAAATTTACAATAAAATACCAATAACCATCAAAGATATAAAGGTTAAAGATGGCTCTAGTGGGTATCTTAAGCTTCAACTCACCCAAGCAAAAAATGGCTTTTATCTTACTAAAAATCAATCTTTTATCTCTTCTTTGGTCTCTTTTAATGAGGTATCGTCTGCACTTATGGCTTATGATAAACCATTGCAGATAGAAGGATATGAGTTTGTAGTGCATAAAAATGAGTATAGTAGTAGCCCTGTTTATTTTCAGATATACAGTTCAAATCAAGCGATTTTTGAATCTACAGTTTTACCAAATCTTCATATTTCCCAAGCGAATGTGGCGACACCTCTTATAAAAATAGAATATACAGATAATGTCCCACAACGAGCGTTTAAGTATGCAGATGCGTTGGCTGAGAGTTTTATCAGTGATAGTGTCAAAGATAAGAGTGGCAAAAACAGTAAAGTTATCGATTTTATCGATACGCAACTTATAAGTGTGAAAGATAAGTTAAAGTCAACAGAAGAGCAATTAGAAGAGTATCAGGCTAAAAATAATCTTGTTCAACCCTCGATTCAAGCGGATACACTTATCAAAGAGCTTAGTAGTTTGGATATTAAAAATTCTGAAAATCAATACCGAGACAGACTCATCGATAGTTTGAGTGATTTTGTTTCTCAAGATAGACAGATTGATTCTATTGCCCCATCTTTGATGGAGTTAAATGACCAACCAACACTAAGCCTTATCAACCAACTTCAGCAAGAGCAGTTGAAACTTGATGCTTTGAGTGTTGAATATACACCACAACATCCAGATGTTTTAAAGGCTAAAGAGCTGGTTGCTGCAATTCGGAAGAAGATTTTGCAAAATGTCAAAACTTTAAAATATTCATCCGTACAGAAAACAAAAAATCTAAATGAGTTAAAGTTAAAATATGAATCAATGCTTCAAGGATTGCCAAATCAAGAGAAAAACTTGATAAACCTTAAAAGAGATTATGAAGTTAACTCAAATATGTATGAGTATTTGTTAAAGAAAAAGTCTGAAAATGAGATTATTCAGGTTTCTGTTGTATCGGATTATAAAAAGATAGGTCAAACTTATCTGCAAAGTGAACCTATTGCTCCAAAAAGAGGTTTTATATTATTGATATCACTTCTTTTAGGTTTAGTTGTTGGTATCTTGTTGGCAGTTCTAAGATATTTTATCAATGATAAAATTCAAGGAAAAACAGATATCGAAAATGTTTCGAGATTACCAATATATGGGATAATTCCAACAGAAAAAGGTGAAGTTGGCATAGAAGTTTTTAAATCTGCAAAATCACCTTTTTCTGAATCTTTTAGAAGTTTAAGAACAAATTTACAATTTGCATTAAAAAGCGATGATGCAAATGTTATTTTGATAACTTCTAGTATTTCAGGTGAGGGTAAAACAACAGTTAGTGCCAATCTTGCTTCTATTTTTCAGATTACAAATTTTAAAACGGTTGTTATAGACTTGGATATGAGAAAGCCATCACTTCATAAGCTTTTTGGTGTTGCAAATGCGAAAGGGATGAGTACTTATTTGAGTTATCGAAGTGAGCTTCATGAGATTATCAATAAAACAAAATATCCATTTCTTGACCTAATTACCGCAGGACCTATTCCTCCAAATCCTTCAGAATTGGTTTTTGTGAAAAGATTGGAGCTTTTGATTAAAGAGTTGAAAAATAGGTATGAGTTTATTATCATAGATACTTCACCAATTGGTATGGTCAATGATAGCTTTACGCTTATGAAATATTCAGATATCAATCTTATGGTTTTTAGAGAAAACTTTACTAAAAAAGATTTTGTTAGCAGTTTAGATAGAGCCATCAAAGAGCAACATGTAGGTAAAATAGGGATTATTTTAAATGGTTCAAAAGTTAAAGGCTCTTCAGGGTATGGGTATGGGTATGGATATGGAGCTGAGGGAAATGGTTAAACCAAAACCATCTCGACTCTATCGCTTAAAAGATAAATCAAAAATCCTTTTGTTGGTTTTTGTATAATCTTTTCTATCGCTTTTACATAATGTGTCACTTGCTCTTTGTGTTTGTTTTGAAATTTCAAAGAGCTTTTATAATCTATAACAAAAATTTCATCTTCACTTTCTAAAATCAAATCTATCTGCTTAGCTTCATTATTTATCGTGATAGGTAGCTCTTTGATACTTTTTTTATCTGTAAGAAGTTGGATAAATAACTCATTTTCACAGAGCATTTTAACTCTATTTTTTATATCTTCTAAATCTTTTAATCCAACTTCATCTTGATAGATTTGAGTTGTGAGTGTTAATACTTTATCAAGATTTTTGATATCAAAATTATTTAACATCTCTAAAGCATGATGTAAGGCATTTCCAAAAGATATCTCTGGTGATGATTTTTTGAGCGTTTTATCTTGCTTTCTTCTTCCATAATCTTGAAATTTAAATTGTTTGATTTCCTCATTATTGCCAAAATCTTCTTGATGCGAACTCTTTATCTTAAGTTCTCCACAAATCGAAGGGGTCATACCTAAGATATCAAAGAGCGAATCTTCATCTTTTTTTACTACTATCATGTTATCACTTGCACGAGTAAGTGCTACATAAAGAAGATTTAGCGTATCTTTTTGGGACAATAAATGCTTATCCTCAATTGCCTTTTTATAAAACCTATCAAAAGAGTCTCTATTTTTCATCCGATAAAAGATATTTTTGATAAATAGATTTTCATCATGCTCAAAGATAAAAGGAGACCTGTCAGCATTCGATTTTCCCAATTTATCCATAACGATAACATGTTCAAACTCCAACCCCTTTGAACCGTGAATGGTCATAATATTGACACCATGAATACTATTTTGTGCGATAGCAATATTTGAAGTCTCAAATTCTTTTAAAAATTCATCAATATCATTAAAATCAAGTGAAAATTCTAGCAGTTTTAAGATATTTTTATCACCTTCGAAATAGTTAAATTCTTTTATCAATTGATGTAAAACTTCAAATGAAGACATAAATGGATTGAACCACTCTATATTAAAGTTTTCCACCCCACAACTCAAAGCAAAATTATAAGCGTCTATCTGCTGAGCTTCTTTTAAATATCGAACCATAGCGACAAGTGAAGCGATTTTTGGTAGCGTTTTTATGGAACTAGAACTTTTTAATATCGCATTGATATGTTGTTCAAAACAGGCATCTTGAAGTGCGAGTCCATCTTTATTGGTGACAACTAAGATGGTAATATCATTTTGCACAGTTCCATTTTTTATCAACCATTCTATCTTATCAACTGTTGAACTTATGATATCTTCTGTTTCTATTACTTCAACGAATCCTAAAGTTTTTCGGTGTGCGATTTGAGGTTGATATCCTTGCATACTTGTCTTAAACCAACGATTGACTTCAGCAACAACATTTTGACTACTTCTATAGCTTGTATCCATTTGAGAAATAGTAATATTGTATCGTTTCGCCATAACATCAAAAAGCTCCTCGACACCACCACGGAAACGATAGAGTGACTGTTTAGTGTCTCCAACATAGAAAAAACTTTTAAATCTATCCTCTTTATCCTCAAAAATTTCATCTATAAAAGGTTGTAAAAGAAGATATTGAAGCGTTGCAGTATCTTGAAATTCATCAATTAAGATATGCTCAAATGTAGTATCGATTTTAAATTTTAGATACTCTTTGGATACAAGTTTGATGATTTCGTAACCTAAAGCTGTGATATCATCAAATCCTAAACTATTCTCTTCTTTTGATTTCTTTAGATTGCTATTTTTAAAATGGGTAAAGATATCTAAAAGTTTTTCCAAAATCACGCTCTCTTTTAGTAGTATCCATGAAGATATCATCTCTTTGAGTTCTAAAAATAGTTCATCAAGCTGGGGATTTTTTTCGACATATTTTTTATAGTTTCTATTTTCTGTAAGTGAAGTTTTAGCAAATATTTCCCTTTGCATAAGTTCCATCACACTCATAGGTTCAAAATTTCTTAATGCCATATTTGAGACTTTCGCAAGTTGTAACGCTTTATAAAGCTCTTCTCGTTTTGATTCTATTTCTTCTATGGATATATTTATCTCAATAGTTGGAAGTTTTGGAAGTAGGGGATAGATACGATAAAGATATTCAAGCAGATTAAAAAGTTTATCAAATCTTTTATCTTCTATCTCAATGGCAAGTTCAAGCAATACATCAAGCAGATTGTCACGATGAAGTTCCAATAAAAAAGGCTCTTTGAGTAGTTCATTATCTTTTGTTTTTATGGAAAAATTATCACTTAAACCGATTTTAACCCCACTAGACTTGACGATGGAAGTGAAAAAACCATCAAGGGTAGCAATAAAATTGCGACTTGAGAGAAATTTTTTTAAAACTTCTTCTCTTGCATCTAAAAGTTGAAGCGTTGTCATGGAAGTTTGTTTTGAAATCTCATTTAAGAAGTGTTCATTTTTAGGATTATCAAGCTCAATGAGCGAAGTTGCGATACGACTAAGCATCTCATTTACAGCTTTATTGGTAAAGGTTACCGCTAAAATATTAGTTGGACTTACTCCCATAAAAAGTAAGGAGATGTATCTAACACTAAGTGCGAAAGTTTTCCCACTTCCAGCACTTGCACGATATGCCAAATATTTTTGAAACAATTTATGACCCTTTTTATTTTACAAATTATTCCAAATTTTATTTAAACTATCTTAAAAAAGAACTATTTGATATGACCTCAAAAGTTAAATTAGAGTGTCTTTCGTTAAGAGCCTCTTGTACTGTATCTTTTACTGTGTGAAGTTTATCCGATGATAAGCCCATTCTATCAATTACAAACATATGTCTGCTCATATTCTCACCAACAACTTTTGCATTTTGGATAACTTTTTGAATAGCTATCTCCTCACTATTGCTGTCCAATCCTTCAGATATAAAACACATATTGGTTTGCTCCAATGCCTCTTTAGGACTTCTAACAGCATTTATTCCTTTGCTTAAAAGATAATTGACATTGTCTATAAATGAGCTATCGTTCTCCAAAATATATAACACTTCATTTCCCATATTTTCCAATGAGATACCATTTGTCAAGGCAACTTTATTTAAGCCTATCATACTAATTTTCATGATCTTTCTCCTGTTATTTGTTTATTTATTTGACTTATTATATTAAAATTCAAGTTATATTAAAATAAAATTTTATTTTTCAAATTTAAGAAAACTTTAATACTAATTTAACAAATCCCCAAAAAATAGGCATTTTATCTATAAAAATAGAGTAAAAATAGTAAAAAAATATTTTTAAAAAAAAATTAAAATATAACATTAAAAAATTTAATCTTTTATAGAGACTACTTTTTCTGTTTAAAATCACTATTTTGTGGTATAATCAAGCAATTTATAAAAAAAGTTGGAGGAAATAAAAAGATGTTAGTTGAGCAGTTGGAGCTTTTTAGTCAAATTTCTTTATATTTGATAGGTACTACTCTTTTGGGCTTTTTTGTTGGTTGGAATATGTCAAAATCTTCCGTGAAAAAAGTCCTTTTCGAGGAATTAAATGCGATGCATATTAAAGCAAATAAAGATAAACAAGAGATATATGCTTTGAGATTGGAGCTAGAACACTATAAAGAGACAACAACATCGTTAATTAAAAAGAATGATATGCAGTTACTTTTGCTTGAAGAGAAAAATTTTTCAATGTCTGATTTGAATGAAGAGTTGGAGTTTATGATGTCAGCTATTAATGATAAAGAGCATACGATAGACCAACTTAAAATAAATTTGGATAGTACTCAAAAAAGAGCAAATGATATTCAACAGCAGTATGAAGCTGAAATTGAAGCATTTATAAATGAAAGAGAAGAGATAGTTAAAAAATTCAAAGGCTATCAAAATCAAAAAACTCAGATAGAAACGATTCTTAAAAAAGAGCCTGTTGGAGAAGATGAAAAAGAGTCTCACGATGATTTTGTTTATGATATGTCGCATGAGAGTGTACCTCAATTTGAATGTATAGGGGATTGTGAAGAGTCAGATACTCCTAAAAAATCTTTTTTTGGAAAAATAGCTGGACTCTTTAGAAAAAAAGAGACTCCTAAAGAGAGTGAATAGTATTTTTAATATTTTTTATGATATAACAGTTGTAAAAAGGTTTATATCATGGAAGAGTTGCTTGAAGCTATAAAAGATGACCGTATTGCAATGGTTAAAAAGTTGTTAGGTAAGAAAGAGATTAATTTATCTCAAATTGTCTATTTTGGGGATGAGTATGAACTAGAAGAGCCTGAAGAGACAAATATTTTATTTTATAGTATCCGAACTTATGCTTCTATTGAGATTATTAAACTTTTGATAGAGTATGGGGTTGATATTTTTCAAACAACAAAAGAGGGTGTTGGTGCTATTGATATCGCTATCAAGTTTAAACGAGAAGATGTTGTTCAGCTCTGTGTGGATTTGGGTGTGGATATAAATACTTCAAAAAGAAAAAGTAAAATTACGCCTATCATTTTAGCATCTTGTTTTAATAATATCTCTATGGTTGAACTTTTGATTCGAAATGGAGCAAATATAAATGGTATTGACAACTCAAAAATGAGTGCTAAAGATTACGCTAAAAAACTTGGTCAAAATAAGATGTTGGATTTTTTGGATTCTATTGGAGCAGAGTTTAATTTATATAGATAAAAAATAAAGACAAGATAGTTTATATCTTGTCTTTGAAAAAAGATAAAAAACTATAATTATTTAGTTAAATTGCCTTCAAGAGCTTTTGCACCGTCTGTAAGATTTCCCTCTGTTTTACTTACTACATCACTTGTATTTCCTTCAAGGGCATCTGTAGCATTACTCATATTTCCTTCAGTTTTTTCAACTGCTTGTGTTGCATTTCCTTCTGCTTTTCCCATAGCCTCTTTTGCTTGTTCGCATCCTGCAAATAAAAGTGCCAATGTAGCTATAGATAATATTGTCATTTTTTTCATATAAATCCTTAATATGTGTTTTGATTTATGGTATTATACTAAAAAAACAATAATTTTTTTCTGAATATTTTTATTATTTTATATTTTATGGAGAAATATCTTTTAAATATGAGTTGTATCTAAAGCAACTATCAAATTTTAGAAAACAAATGTATAATAAAATAAAAAATTAGGAATAAATAGGTGGAAAGAAAAAAAATATACAATCCAGACTCAACAGAAAAAACATCACAAAGAAAGATTTTTGGTGGAAATCCAACAGGTATTTTTGAGTTGAATGATATTAAATATCAATGGGCATACAATCTTTGGGAGATGATGTTAAACAATACATGGTTTCCCAAAGAGGTTGATATGACGCAAGATATTAGTGATTATAAAAGATTGACAGATACTGAAAAAGTAGCGTATGATAAGGTTTTAGCTCAACTTATCTTTATGGACTCTTTGCAAACGAACAATCTAATCGACAATGTAAACCCTTTCATAACTTCTCCAGAGATAAATCTAGTTTTGGTAAGACAATCATTTGAAGAAGCACTACATTCTCAAAGTTATGCAGTGATGGTTGATAGTATTTCTCAAAATAGTGATGAAATATATCAACTTTGGCGAACAGATATGATGCTTAAAAGTAAAAATGATGCCATAGCAAAAGTTTATGAAGAGTTATCTTCAAATCCGACTGATACAGCGATGCTCAAAGCGATGTTTGCCAATCAGATTTTAGAAGGAATTTACTTTTATAGTGGCTTTACTTATCTTTATACTTTGGCAAGGTCTGGTAAGATGTTGGGGTCTGCTCAGATGATTCGATTTATTCAACGAGATGAAGTAACACATCTTGTACTTTTTCAAAATATGATAAATGCAACGAAAAAAGAGAGACCTGAGCTTTTTACACCACAACTTATCGAAGAGGTTTATGAGATGTTTAAAAGTGCGGTAAGACTTGAGAGTGAATGGGGAAAATATATTACGCAGGGGCAGATTTTAGGGCTTACAGACGATATTATAGAACAATATATTCAGTACCTAGCAGATGATAGACTCAAAGCTATTGGACTAAAACCACTTTATAATGTGATGCACCCTATCAAATGGGTAGATAACTTTTCTAAGTTTAATGACCAAAAAACAAACTTTTTTGAAGGAAATGTGACAAATTATTCAAAAGGTAGTCTCAATCTTGATGACTTTTAGATTATAATTGTAAAATAATCTATCTATAAAAATGGAGAATTTTCATGAACAGAGTCTATTTTATCTTATGTTTTTTTATTAGTTTTTCGTTCGCTGATACAAATAGTTCTATAACGCTATTGGATAAAAATAGTACAAAAGATACAAACAAAACTCAAGAGCTTCAAAAGAGTGTTGACATTTCTGTGCCTAAAATTCCGAAGATTTTGCCCACAGAAAATGTTGATAATCTTATCGCAGACAAGATAATTATAAAAAAGTCAACGAGAATGCTTTATCTTTCAAACAATGGTAAGATTTTTAAAAAATACTATATCGTTTTAGGGGATAATCCAGTTGGGCATAAAAATTTTTCAGGCGATGAGAAGACACCAGAGGGGGTCTATTTTTTAGATTGGCGACAAAAAAGTCAATCGTACAATCTCTCTTTGCATGTATCCTATCCAAATGAGAAAGATAAAGCAAATGCTGCTCAATATGGGCTTAGTGCTGGAGGTATGATTATGATTCATGGTACACCAAAGCATTGGGAACTTTCACCTGTTGGGAGTTGGTTACCGTTGATTGTTGATTGGACAGATGGTTGTATTGGGGTCAATAATAAAGATATGATAGAGATATGGAATCAAACAAGAGATGGAATTCCCATTATAATTTTAGCTTAGGAAAAAATATGGTAACAAAATATTCGGCAAGTGGTAATGATTTTGTCATTTTAGTAGCACAAAATATTGAAAATCGTACTGATTTGGCTAAGAAACTTTGCGATAGACACAATGGTGTTGGTGCTGATGGTTTAGTGGTTGTTGTGCCTCATACTATTTACGATTTTGAGTGGGATTTTTACAATTCAGATGGAAGTAGTGCGTCGATGTGTGGAAATGCTTCAAGGGCAGTGGCTCATTATGCTGTTGATAGAGGTATTAGCCGTGATGGTGTGAGTGAATTTTTAACAAAAGCTGGAGTGATAAAAGCGAGTGTCAATGGTGATTATGTTATTAGTGATATGGTTAAACCAAAATTTTTAGACAAAGAGATAGTTGAAGATGGCGTAAGTTGGTGGCTATTAGATACGGGTGTTCCTCATTTAGTTTCGATTGTAGAGGATATAAAGTTTTTTGATATACAAAAGATGCGAGAACTTCGATATAAATATAATGCAAATGTGAATATAGTAAAGATAAATAGTAATTTTTTGGAAGTTCGTACTTACGAAAGAGGTGTGGAAGATGAAACTTTGGCGTGTGGAACAGGTATGGTTGCTTGTTTTGTGAGAGCTTTTACTTCAAATCTTATCCCTTCTTCTATGAAAGTTTTTCCAAAAAGTCGTGAAGAACTTTATATCAGTTATGAAAATGATACTTATAGATTTGGAGGGAAGGTTATTAAAGTTTTTAACGCCGAACTTTTTATCTGATATTTTTCATTATTTAATGCTCTTTTTTACTTTTGGTGATATACTTCCGAAATATATTTATTAAAAGGAAAAACAGATAATGAAAGGTAAAATTGTAGCCATTTCGGCACTTTTAGTGATAAGTTCTTCGATGCTTTTTTCTAAAACTTTAGCAACTGTCAATGGACATCAGATTACAGATAGCGTTGTCCCTTCTGGATTTGAAAAGTTAGATGAGAGTAAAAAAAAATTGCTTGTCAATAGATTGGTTCAAGAAGAGATTTTATTTTCACATCTTCTAGGTAGTAATACTGCAAAAAGTGCAAATTTTTCAAAAATTTATGAGAAACAAAAATCAATCGCTCAATCTCAATATAAAAAATCTACAGGAAAAAATCTCAACGACGAGCAGTTAAGAAGCGTTAAAGGTTCGGTAGCTTTGGCTCTTTATCAACAAGAACTTTTCAAAAATGCAAAAGCAACGGATGTGGAGATGAAAAGTTTTTATAAACAAAATGCTTCTAAGATGAAACTTCCAGATGCTGTAAAAGTGGTAGCGATGACTTTTAAGACTAAAGATGAAGCTTCAAAAGCTATAAATAGATTGAAATCTGCTAAAGATGTTTCTAAAGAGTTTAGTGCGATTGCAAAAGAGAGTAAACAAAAAGGGTTTATAGGTTGGATTGGGGAAGGTAAAGTCCCTGCTTCATTTTTTAGTCAACTTTATGGCATGAAACAAAATAGTCTAACCGCAACACCGATTAAAATGGATAAAGGTTTTGTAGTTGCTTTGCTTTTAGAGAAAAAACCTGCTGGATTGATGAGTTTTGAGCAAGTTAAAGTCGATATGGAAAATTTTGTTAAGCAAGAAAAAGTGAAAAAAACACTTCAAATGAAGATTCAAGAGTTGTCAAAAAGTGCAAAAGTAACTTATTAATTCATTTTATTTGTGCTAAAATTTCATGAAAACAAAAGGCGTTTACATGAAAGTAGCACTGATTCAACAATCTTTCCATCAAACTAAAGAAAATACTCTTTTACATACTACACAATTAATCAAGGAAGCGAGTGACAATGGAGCTTCGTTGATTGTTCTTCAAGAACTTCATCAAACCGAATATTTTTGTCAAAGTGAAGATACTTCATTTTTTGATTACGCCTTCTCTTTTCTTGACGATGTAGCTTTTTGGTCTAAGGTTGCATTTGAAAATAAAATCGTTTTAGTGACCTCTTTGTTTGAGCGACGAACAGCAGGGCTTTACCACAATACAGCAGTAGTTTTTGATAAAGATGGAAGTGTGGCTGGAAAATACCGTAAAATGCACATTCCAGATGACCCTGGATTTTATGAAAAATTTTATTTTACTCAAGGTGATTTGGGTTTTGAACCTATAAAAACATCTATTGGAACTTTGGGTGTCATGGTGTGTTGGGATCAGTGGTATCCAGAAGGTGCGAGAATCATGGCATTAAAAGGAGCTGATATGTTGATTTATCCAACAGCAATTGGCTGGTTTGATGGGGACGAAAAAGCTGAAAAAGAGCGACAACTTGATAGCTGGATTACGATTCAACGCTCACACGCTATTGCAAATGGGATTCCAGTGTTAAGTTGTAATCGTGTTGGTTTTGAAAAAGATAGTTCAGGTGTACTTGAGGGAACGCGATTTTGGGGAAATAGTTTTGTGTGTGACTCACAAGGTTCTTTTATAGCTCATGCAAATCATCAAAATGAAGTGATTCTCTACGCAAATATTGATATGGAGCGTACAAAAAAGGTTAGAGATATTTGGCCTTTCTTTAGAGATAGACGCATTGAAGCATATAATGATATATTAAAGAGATACTGTGACTAAAAACTTCAAACTTTTATAAACTTTTAGTATAATTTATATATAAAATTATTTCTTAAGGTTCATAGAATGAAAAAATCAGCATTTACGATGTTAGAATTCATATTTGTTATTATTGTTTTGGGGATTATTGCTTCAGTTGGGATAGGTCGTGTAGATAGAGACTTGAAGCAAGAGGCCTCTGAAACTATTTTATCTCATATTCGTTTGGCTCAACAGTTAGCATTAAATGACGATAAGCATAGAGTAGATAATAATTCAAATTGGCAAAGAGCTTATTGGAGATTTGAGTATGGTGAGTGTGCTAATACAGACGATAGGTATTATAGAGTTGGCTCTGATGTTGATTTGGGTGGAGGTTTAAATAAAAGCGAGTCGATAACAGACCCGCAAACAGGTAAATATCTTTACACAGTCAATACTTGCGATGCTTTGCAAAAAGATGAGAGTCCAACGGTATTGTTGGGTAAAAAGTTTGGTGTTAAAGATATAAAAGGTAGTGGTGGATGCAATAATGTTCAGCATATTGCTTTTGATGAGCTGGGTCGTCCTCATCATCAAGTGGCAAGTTATGGTAGTGCTGATTTTTCAAAACGGATGAAAACCAATTGTAAACTTACCTTTACGATGTCTGATGATTCAACATTTGTGATAGATATTCAAGCAAATACGGGCTATGCAACTATTGTTGGACAACCTGACTCATAATATATAAAACTAGTCATAAATTATAAAAAAATGATAAGTTTTGAAGAAAGTCAAATTTTTTTTAAAAACTTTCTAAAAACTCTTGACAAAGATTAATTCTTCAGCTATAATTTCCGTCCAACAACACATTGATGAGTTGAAAATCATTAAAAAGTGTTATCGGAAAAGTGATCTATAACAACCAAAT
>SDAZ01000085.1 GCA_006212005.1 Sulfurovum sp.
TGAAAATAGAGAGTATAAAAATATAAATTTTAAAAGGATTGGCATTGGCAAGAGGATATACGGGTAAAAAAAGTAGCAACATTGTACCTATTGTTATAAGTTTAGCTGTTGTTGGGGCTATTGGGTACGGGGTTAGTTTATACAGTTTTGAGAGCGAAGACCCGACGATTAAATCATCTCACAATAAATATTGGAATAGAGTCTCTCCTATCACGATAGATATCGCTGATAATGAGGATTTGGAGTCGTATGAGATATCGGTATCAGACGGACAAAAAGAGGTTATAACAAATGCCGAAACTTTTATAAAGCCAACAAAAAAGAAAACTATCTCTTTTGTTTATCCACAACAACCTATAAATGGCGTATTGCTCAATCAAGAAGCGACAAAGATAGAAGTAAAGATAAAAGCTAAAGATAAGAGTAAATGGAACTTTTTGATGGGAAACAGTGCCTCTTTAGAGTTGGCATTGACGGTTGATACCATTCCCCCAGAAGCTACTGTTTTAACACACTCATACAGCATCACTAAAGGTGGAAGTGCATTAGTTATTTTTCAAGCTAAAGATGACAATATGAGAGATTTGTACATCGAAGCAAATGGAAATAAATTTTATCCACAACCTTATAAAAAAGCTGGATATTATGCAACACTTATCGCTTGGCAACACAATAAACCAGACTTTAAAGCTACCCTTGTAGCAAAAGATGAGGCTTCAAATCAAAAAGAGATTATGATAGATTTTTATCCTATCGCAAGAGATTATAGAGTCTCTTGGATTGAAGCAACTGATAAGTTTATTGATGGGAAAATCTCTGAACTTGCAAGTAGTGAAACGAGTTTAAGAAATAGAACTGAAAGACTTGACAAACTAAAAGCGGTAAATGAAACTCTTCGAGATGGAAATGAAGCGTTGATTCATAATGCTTCTAAAGCAGTATCTAAAGATATTTTACAAAGTTGGAGTATCACACCATTTTATCCGCTTGTTAATGGTCAAAAAGTTGCTGATTTTGGGGATGATAGACACTATTATTATAAAGATAAAACAAAAGAAGTTGCTCACTCACTTCATGTTGGGATAGATTTGGCAAGTAATCAAAATGCTCCTATCGTTGCTTCAAATGGTGGAAAAGTGGTTATGGATAAACTCAATGGTATTTATGGAAATATGCCTATGATTGACCATGGTTTAGGGCTATATACGCTTTATGGGCATTGTTCATCTATTGCTGTTAAAAATGGAGATATCGTCAAAAAAGGGGATATTATCGCAAAATCTGGTATGACAGGATTGGCACTTGGTGACCACCTTCACTTTGGTGTTTTGGTTCAAGGTGTTGAGGTTAGACCTGAGGAGTGGATGGATCAACATTGGTTAAATGACAATGTTTATAAAGTATTTACACAAGCAGATGGTGTTATAAGATAGTTAAAAAATTAATTCAAAAGGGTAAAAATGAAAGTAGTTGTAATCCAAGGTCCAAACTTAAATATGTTGGGGATTCGTGAACAAAATATTTATGGTAATATGAAGCTAGATGATATTCATAGACTTATGGCTGGTGTAGCTGAACAAAATGGCGTTGAAATTGAATTTTTTCAAAGTAATTTAGAGGGTGAAATCGTCGATAAGATACAAGAGTGTTTAGGAGATGCAGAGGGGATTATCATCAATCCAGCAGCTTATACGCACACTTCTATCGCTATTCGAGATGCTATTTCAGCAGTTAGAATTCCTACGATTGAAGTTCATTTATCAAATATTTATCAAAGAGAAGAGTTTAGACACAAATCGCTTACTGCCCCAGTTTGTGCTGGACAAATTACAGGATTTGGCCCTTTTGGATATCATTTGGCGATTATCTCTATTATTCAAATCATGAGTGAAGTTGCGTCATTACAACAAGAGAGTGCAACTGAGTAGAAAACATTTGAACTATATCTTAAAAAATGAAAATGCTATCTTTTATGAGTGTGGTTATAGTTGTGACAATGCTATTTTTTTAAAATTGGGAAGTGAAAACTTTTTTATAACCGATAGCAGATATACGATAGAAGCCTCTTTGAGTGTTCAAAATGCAGAGGTTATTATTGATAAAGATTTGATTACTAAAGCAAATGAATTAATTGAAAAATCAAAGATAAAAGTTCTAAATTTTGACCCTAAAGAGTGGAGTCTTTTTCATTTTGAAAAACTTAAACGCTCTTTGGAGGTTCATTTTTCTCAAAAAATAGACTTTTCTTTTCACAAAAGAGCTATAAAAACTCCTGATGAAATATCACTTCTTGGGAGAGCTTGTCAGTTGGGAAGTGAAGCTTTTGAGCGATTGGCTAGAGATTTTAGTTTAAATGGGATTGATTTAAGTGAAAAAGAGTTAAATTTTAGGGCAAAATCAATCTTAAGTAGCATGGGAGAGTATGATTTATCGTTTGAGCCGATAGTGGCTATCAATGAGAATAGTGCAAAACCTCATGCTCTACCAACTTCTAAAAGAGTTCAAAAATCCGATTTGATACTTGTTGATGCTGGGCTTAAATATAAAAGGTACTGCTCAGATAGGACAAGATGTGTTGAGATGCAAGATAATTTTCATTTTAACATAGAACAGACATTTAGTTCTTCAAAAATCCAAAAAATTTATGATAGCGTCAAAAAAGCACATGATGAGTCAATATCAAAAGCTAGAGTCGGTATGAAAGCAAAAGAGATAGATAAAATCGCCAGAGATGTTATCACAAATGATGGTTTTGGAGAACTTTTTATTCACTCGACAGGTCATGGTGTGGGGCTTGATATTCATGAGTTTCCTTTTATCTCTCAAACTTCGGAGATGATTATCGAAGATGGTATGGTGTTTACCATAGAACCAGGGATTTATATCGAAAATGAGTTTGGGATTCGTATTGAAGATTGTGTTGTTATGGAAAATGGTAAAGCTAGGATACTTTAAATGATACATAAAAAATTGGATGATAAAAATATTCTTTATAAAACTACTCTATTTCCTACCATCAAGCAGTCTAAAAAAACTAATATGCACCATAAAGCTCTTTTGGGTATTGGTGGTAATATTGGAGATGTGCAACGACGATTTCATCACCTTTACTACTATCTTCAAAAATCAAATTTTATAGAGATAATAGAGAGTTCGTATATTTTAAAAAATCCGCCATTTGGATATGACAAACAGGATGATTTTTTTAATGCTCTTTTGTATATCAAAACACCTCTGTTGCCCTTTGAACTTTTGAGATATCTTTTAAGGGTTGAGAAAATTTTTAGACGCAAACGCCTTTTTGCTAATGCACCTCGAACGCTTGATATTGATATTATATTTTATAAGGATAAAATTATCAATCACCCTACTCTAACACTTCCTCATCCTCATTGGAACGAGCGAACTTCAGTTTTAATACCTTTGCTTTTAATGAAAAATAAAATCTAAATTTGATAAAATAGATTTATTAAATTTAAAAATTATTCTTTTTTATTATTTTTATTTATGTTAATTATGGTATAATTATTTTTAACATAAAAGAATTATAAAAAAGGATATGGAGTGAGTGTCAATATGTTAATATTTAATAATCGATTTGTTCGAGAAAAATGGTTTTGCTCTAAGCAAACACTTATAGATGCACTTCTTATCACAAAATTTAAACAATTTCAGCAGAAGCCAAAACATTTCTTTCTCATAAAAGACTTTTATACAAAAATCATAGATTTAACGCAACCAATAGATACTATATTTTCAAATTTTACCAAACATACACGCACTAAAATAAAAAAAGCAACTTCCAAAGGTGTCTCTTTTTCATCTGAAAATAGTATTGAGGAGTTTATCTCATTTTATAATCAATTTGCCAATAGTAAAAATTTGAATTGTATTGGTAATTTAAAAAAATATGGTACAAACCTCATTATCACTTCTGTAAGTTTAGAGGGTAAAATACTCTGTATGCACTCTTATATTATGGATAAAAATATCTCAAGAGCTAGAATCTTACATTCAGCATCCCAATTTAGAGATATTACAGACAATAGTGAAAGAAACTTTATCGGTCTGGCAAATCGTTTTTTACATTTTGAAGATATGAGATATTTTAAAGAATTAGGATTTAAAACTTATGATTTGGGTGGATACGCACATCAAACAAAAGATACATCATTAGAACAAGTTAACAATTTTAAAGACTCATTTAATGGAACACTTATTTATGAGCCAGAACTACAATCTTTACTATTTCATTTAGTAGAAAAAATTTATCTAAAAAAATCAAAAAAGAGAGGGATTAATGAAGCCACAATACCTAATAAGAATGGATGATATTCATCCTCAAATGAACCATACAAGATTTAAAAGATTTACGGCTCTTTTAGATAAGTATAACATTAAATCTATTTTAGGAGTTATCCCAAAAAATATTGATGATACCCTTATATATGATGATGAAGATAAAGAGTTTTTTACTCATATTAGAGAGTTACATGCTAGAGGGTATTATATCTCTATGCACGGTTATGAGCATCATTATACGACAACATCATCAGGAATTATGGGCGTTAATCCATATAGTGAATTTGCCTCTATCCTTCCAATGGTACAAAAAGAGAAGATAAGAGAAGGAGTTAGAATCATGAAAGAGAATGGACTAAATAGTTCTATGTTTATGGCTCCAGCTCACTCATTTGATAGATGTACTATGAAAATATTAAAAGAAAATGGTGTTGATTTTATCACAGATGGTTTTTTTCTTTTTCCTAAAAAGATAGACAATATTTGGTTTTTACCACATCAATTTTGGAGTTTTAGAGAAGTTCATTTAAGTGGTATTTTTACTTTTGGTTTGCATATTGATACGATTGTTGATTTTGAAAAATTTATGACAGATAGTGAAAACTTTTTTATCAATAATAAAGAGTATTTTATCGAAGTAAAAGATATTAATTTTGAAAAATATGACACATTTGGATATCAATGTTTAAACACTTTATTTTATTCACTTTATAAATTGAGTTTTCTAATAAAACATAAAAAATTATTTCATCAAAAATAGAGGTTTTCAATGAAAATAGAGGCGTTGAATAAAATTGCAAATAGTGATGTGAAAAGATTATTTGCTAATTTTATATCTTTATTGGTTCTTCAGGGTGCAAATTATATCTTGCCTCTTTTGATTTTACCCTATCTTATCCGAACCATTGGTGTTGAAAATTTTGGAATTTTGAGTTTTGCCGAAGCTACCATTACTTATTTTATGATTATTACCGATTATGGATTTAACTCAACTGCAACAAGATGGATATCGGTACATAGAGATAATAAGCAAAAAGTTACAGAGATATTTAGTGCAGTTTTGACGGCAAAATTTTTATTGATGTTTCTAAGTGCTATTATTCTGACTATACTTCTTTTTATTTCTGATAGATTTTATGAACATAAAGAGGTTTATATTTTTACTTTTGGGATGGTCATCGGTCAAGTTTTATTTCCAACATGGTTTTTTCAGGGATATGAGAAGATGAAATATATCGCTTATCTCAATACTATTCTCAAAATTCTTTCAACAGTAAGTATTTTTATTTTTGTGACAGAACAAAGTGATTTTTATATCGTACCGATTTTAAATGCCCTTGGAACGATTATCGCTGGTATTTGGTCATTCTTTATTATCAAAAAAGATTTTGGTATCTCTTTTTGTTTTCAAAGTATTGAAAAAGTAATCTTTTATTTTAAAGATGGATGGCATCTTTTTTTATCAACTATTGCTGTTGTGATGTACACCTCGACTAATATTGTAATCTTAGGTGTTATATCTAGCGACCATTCACTTGTAGGACATTACTCTATCGCAGAGAAGATTATTATGATTACCGCAGCGTTTGGAAGTCTGATTGATAGAGCAATATTTCCACATTTTAGTAAGATTTGGATAAATTCTCAACATGAGTACTATCAAAAATTTAATAACATACTCATATTATTAATCTCCATAATGTCTATTTTTACCATTTTTTTACACTTCTTTAATGATTTTATTATGTTACTTATAGCTGGAGAAAAAATAGAGATAAGTTCTGATATTTTAGCTATTTTAGCATTTGCTATTATCTTTATGCCATTGGGTTCACTCTATTCAAATAGTTTTGTTATACAAGAAAAAAATATATATGTAACAAAAGTCACTATCATGACCATGATATTTAATCTGTTACTTGTGCCTCTTTTAACATGGAAATATAGTGTATATGGTATGGCGTATGGTGTCGTGTTGGTCAATATGTTTCATATATTTTTAAATGTTTTTTATTTCAATCGTATAAAATCTAAAGATTTTTAAATGGCAGTTTATTGGTTCATCTATTCCATATCAACATTTATCCTATTCATATCTGATAAATTTGATAAAGTTTCGAAGATGAGTCTATTTTTTGTCTATTTTCTATTTATAGCATTTATTATTGGATTTAGATATGAGATTGGAGGTGACTGGTTTGCCTATCTTAGACATTATGAAGAGACAATACATGTAGATTTTTTAAGTGCTTTGAAAATGGGAGACCCAGCATATATGGGTTTAAATTGGCTCTCTTCTCATCTAAATCTAGGAATTATCGGAGTAAATGTAGTTTGTGGAGTTGTCGTTGCCTCTGCACTTATATATTTTGTTATGAATCAACCAATGCCATGGTTGGGACTCATTGTTGCAACTCCATATTATCTTATTATCGTTTCTATGGGATATTCAAGACAATCTGTAGCGATTAGTTTTGTGATGTTGGCATATACTCAATGGAATAAAGAGCCATGGAAATATATTGTACTGGTTTTGTTAGGTGCATTATTTCACAAAACAGCAATATTTGCGATTATATTTGCTCCAATGATACTCAATGGTTCTTTAAGAGTAAAATTATCTACTATCCTCTTAATGTTTCCATTGATGTATTTTATTTTTTTGGCTGATAATATTGATGCTATGGTTCATGGTTATGCAGGAGGTGGTAATGCTAATATGAAATCAGAAGGTGGAGCTATGAGGGTAGCTATGAATCTTATTCCATCAATAATATTTTTAATTCTTTATAAAACTTTTATGCAATTTAAAGATTATAAACTATGGTTTTATATATCTATTGCAAATATAATATCAATGATTTTTGTTTCAACATACTCAACAGCAGTTGATAGGATTGCACTCTACCTTTTACCAATTCAAATTGCATTTTATGCACGAGTTCCAATGTTGATAGAAAATTCGATTTTAAGGACACTTTTTGTTTTTGCTATTATTATAATTTATGGTTTGATGATGTTTGTTTGGTTTAATTATTCTGTTAAAGCAGAATTTTGGTTACCATATAGATTTGAATTTTAAAAAAGGAGATAAAGAAAAAGAGAAATAAAACTATTAATTAACTTTATTATGATATAAATTTAATAAAAATTAAAGGTTATATTATGATTACCTATTGGATAATGTATCTTGCAACCATTGTTTCACTTTTTATAACTTCTAAGTTTGATGGTCACTCAAAAAATATTATCTATATAGGGTATTTTTTGTTTGTTAGTTCTATTATCGGATTTAGATATCAGATTGGTGGAGATTGGTTCCCATATGTTGAACACTATGAACAATGTAAAAATATCTCTCTTGCTCAAGCTTTAAAAATGGGTGATAGTGGATATATGAGTTTAAATTGGATAATGGCTCAATTTGATTTAGGTATAGGTGGAGTGAATCTTTTTTGTGGTGTAGTCATTGCTTATGCATTGATTGTTTTTGCAAATCGACAAACATTTCCATGGTTGTCATTAGGCATTGCTGTTCCATATTTTGTTATTGTGATAAGTATGGGATATGCAAGACAAGCAGTAGCCACTGCTTTTGTTATGTTGGCTTATACGCAATGGAGTAAAGAGCCTTGGAAATTTATTATTTTAGTTGTAATCGGTGCATTATTTCATAAAACAGCTATTTTGGTACTTATTTTTTCACCTGTTATTTTAAATGGTTCTATTTGGCTAAAAAGTTCGACAATTATTATCCTCTTTCCTTCAATGTATTTTCTCTTTTTAGCTGACAGTTTAGCAGAGATGCAACATGGCTATGCTGGTGGAGGAGAGAATAATATGAAATCTGAAGGTGGAGCAATTCGAGTCATGATGAATATTATTCCAGCAATACTTTTTATGCTTTTTTATAAAAAGTTTCAAGAATTTAAAGACTTTAAACTATGGCTGTATATAGCAATAGCCAGTATGTTGTCATTTATTTTTGTTGGAACATTTTCAACTGCAGTTGATAGATTGGCTGTTTATCTTATACCCATTCAGATGATGGTTTATGGAAGATTGCCAATGTTTATAACCAATAGTATGTTACAAACACTTTTTATCATTGCTATTATTTTGATGTATGCCATTATCATGTATGTTTGGCTTAACTTTGCAACCAATGCTATATATTGGTTACCTTATAAAATTATGTTGTTTGGAGATTATGTCACATTATGAAACAAATTGCTTTTGTTATAAATTCCCTC
>SDAZ01000086.1 GCA_006212005.1 Sulfurovum sp.
GATGCACATAAAAACAAAAAACTCCAAAAAGAGTTTAGCTCTTACTCAGGTTCAATGATAATGGCAAGGGGAGAAAAAAGAGTAATATTTGTAATGCCCCATTGGCAAACAACTTGTATTAATTCTGTACTTTATGATGGAGCTTCAAAAGATAAAGTGTTAAAATTATTTGAAACAGTTTCATCAAAATATAGAGAAGACAGATTTAAAAATCCATAATAACATCTTTATTTTGTTACTATATTTAGATATGATTTTTTATAAAAAATTGGGAGTTCAAAACTTTGAACCCCTTAAATTGTCTAAACATTAAATCTAAAATGCATAACATCGCCATCATTGACAATGTACTCTTTACCCTCAAGTCTCATTTTACCAGCTTCTTTAGCACCACTTTCACCATTTAAAGCGATAAAATCATTATACGCAATCACTTCAGCTCTGATAAATCCCTTCTCAAAGTCATTATGGATAACAGCTGCGGCTTTTGGAGCAGTTGTATTTTTATGAATCGTCCATGAACGAACCTCTTTCACCCCAGCGGTAAAGTAGCTCATAAGTCCGAGTTTATCAAAACCTTTTTGTATAATTTGCTCCAATCCACTCTGTGCAACACCCAAATCTTGAAGCATTTCGCGTTTCTCTTCATCATCAAAATCAACCATATCTTCTTCAACTTTAGCACAAAGTTTTATCACTTCTGCATTTCGTGCATTGGCATACTCTTTTAGGGCTTGAACATATTTATTATCACTTAATAAACCCTCTTCATCGACATTTGCACCATACATAATCTCTTTTGAAGTCAAAAGTCTCAAATCCTTATTCATCGCTCTAAACTCATCACTATCAAATCTAGCATAGGTGTAAACAGGCTGATTTTGAGCGATATGCTCCATCAACTCTTCCGCAATCTCAAGATGTGCTTTACTCTCTTTGTCATTACCTTTTGATTTTCTACTCAATAAATCAATTCGTTTTTGAAGACTATCCAAATCTGCAAAAAGTAACTCTTGTTCGATAATCTCAACATCTCGCAAAGGGTCAATCTTTCCTTCTACATGCGTAATATTTTCATCATCAAAACATCTCACGATATGCAAAATAACATCCGTTTCTCGAATATTGCTCAAAAATTTGTTCCCAAGCCCTTCACCCTTACTCGCACCCTTAACCAATCCTGCGATATCCACAAAATCAATTGTAGAGTATTGCATTCTTTGTGGTTTAACAATCTTTGCCAACTCATCTAATCTAAAATCTGGTACTGGAACAATCGCTTTATTTGGCTCTATCGTACAAAATGGATAATTTGCACTTTGTGCGTTTTGTGATTTCGTTAAGGCATTAAAAGTAGTTGACTTTCCGACATTGGGAAGTCCCACTATCCCTATACTTACTCCCATTTCTTTCCTTTTTTTTTAAGTGTAAAATTTTATCTAAGTAACCTTGTGTTTAGCTCATTTTAATTTTCATGATGACTCTTTCTGTGATATCTCTCCACAACTTCAGGGTCATGATGTAGATTGATTGTTGCTTCACTTTTTCCTGTATATTCCACTTGAGAAAGGATGTATCTTATCGCTTCGAGTCTAGCTCTTTTCTTATCGTTACTATCAACGATAATCCATGGAGCAAAACTTGTATGAGTACGACTCATCATCTCCTCTTTATAAACTGTTATCTCATCCCACATGGCTTGAGCTTGTTCGTCTATCGGACTAAGTTTCCAATGCTTCAGTGGATTGGTTAATCTCTCTTTAAATCTAAATTTTTGCGTATCTTTGTTGATACTAAACCAAAACTTTATCATGATAATACCATCATCAACTAGCGAATGTTCTATTTCTGGAACTTCTTTCATAAACTTATCATACTGCTCTTTAGTACAAAAATTGAAAACAGGCTCAACAATCGCACGATTGTACCAACTTCTATCAAAAAAGACTATCTCTCCTGCATTTGGAAGATGACTGAAATACCTTTGAAAATAAAACTGCCCTTTTTCTATCTCTGTTGGTTTTTGAAGTGCAACCACTCTAAATTTTCGAGGATTGAGATACTGGATAAATCGTTTAATCGCCCCACCCTTACCTGCGGCATCCCTACCTTCAAAGATAATCATCATTCGTTTATTCTCTTCATAAATATAATTTTGAAGTTTGATAAGCTCAACTTGAAGTTGCTCCAACTCTCGCTCATACATGATATCTTTTCTAATTTTTGAGATTTTTTGTTTACTAAAAAGCTTTGTGAGTCCACGGCTTGAATTTATCAAATCCAACTCTGCCTTGATATTTTCTAAAAATATTATAGACTCTTCATTTTCAAGACTTTTTTCTAACTCATTGATGATATTATATATTGTTTTCATTGGCTACCTTTAAGAAAAATAAAGGAAGTATTGTAGTGATTTTTTTATAAACTCCATCTTAGAAAAGATGAAGTATTACAAAATAGAGATACTATTTCGCTTTTTCTAAATATTTACCCTCAACCGTATCAACTTTAATCAAATCACCATCAAGAACAAAAAATGGGACTTGAACAACTGCTCCACTCTCAAGCGTTGCTGGTTTTTTTCCACCCTGAGAATCACCTTTATAGTTTGGTGGTGTCTCAACAACTTTTAAAACAACTGTTTGTGCGATTTCAACAGAGATTGCTTTACCATTATGAAATAAAATTTGTGCTTCCATACCATCTATCATATAGTCAAAAACATCCCCAACTTGGTCATGCGTAAGTCCGATTTGCTCATAACTTGTAGTATCCATAAATTGTAGAAAATCACCATCATCATAAAGATATTGCATCGTTTTTTGCTCCAATGCAGGTGTCTCAAACTTGTCTCCAGCATGTACTGTTTTTTCGATAACTTTTCCAGTAGCTAGATTTTTTATCTTCATACGAACAAACGCAGCACCTTTACCTGGTTTTACATGTTGAAATTCAACAACTCTATATGGATTTCCATCCATCTCAACTCTAAGCCCTTTTTTAATATCTCCCATTGAGATTGTAGCCATGGTGTAACTCCTAAAATGTTTTTGTAGTGTTTAAAAAAGTAGAGTAGCCCGATAAATAAGGGCTACGGAGGGTTCTATCTAAGAATGTCAAATGGATTTTCAACAACATTTTTTCTATCAATGATATATGGAATAAGTGCTGTTTGTCTTGCTCTTTTGATAGCAATTGTTACCAAATCTTGGTGTTTTTTACAGTTTCCTGTCAATCTTCTTGGCATGATTTTAAATCTCTCGCTAAGACTCATCTTGAGTAAACCTACATCTTTGTAATCGATATGGTCAATTTTTGCTTCGCAATATTTGCAATATCTTTTTTTGAATTTTCTTTTTTCTGCCATTACTATCTCCTAAAATGGTATATCGTCGTTGTTATCAATATTATTATATTGAGTATTTGAAGCTTGATTGTTCGTAGAAGCTCCATATGATGGCGTTTGGTTGTAGCTGTTATTTTGGGCTGGTTGAGAATAAGAGTTGTTGTTACTGCTATCACTCTTACTATCCAACATCTTCATAGCCTCAACGGTAACACTATGCTTACTTCTTTTACTTCCATCTTGGGCTGTCCATTGCTGAAAAGTCAATCGCCCCTCAACTAAAACTTTGCTTCCTTTGCGTAAATATTGATTTGCAATCTCCGCAGTCCTGCCAAAAAAAGTTACATCAATAAACATAACTTCATCTTTTTGCTCTCCGCTTTGAGTCTTATACTTATGACTCGTAGCAAGACCAACACTTCCGATAGTAAGACCATTAACATTTTTAAGCTCTATATCTCGTGTTAGATTACCAACCAATATTATTTTATTGTACACAAAAGACTCCTAATTATGCCTCAACACTAGCAGTAACTTCTTCACTCTTTTCAACAGGTGCTGGAGTTGGTGCTACTGTGCTAGTTAAATTGCTAACCAATTTTTCAAAGTGAGCAAGTTCTTTTTTATTTGAATATTTTAAAGTCAAAAATTTGATAATTTGCTCGTTAAACTTAATATTTCTCTCAAGTTCGCCAACCAATTCACCTTGACCTTTAAAATAGATAACAACATAATAGCCTCTAGTTTGCTTTTCAACGCTATAAGCTAATTTTCTAATACCCATCTCATCAGTAGCAACAATCTCTCCACCGTTTTTTTCAACGATATCTTTTATCTTTGCAATGTGGGAATTTCTCTCTTCATCAGTAAGTGTAGCTTTTACAACAAACAGTGTTTCGTAGTGATTCATCATTTTCCTTTTGGTTTTATAGCCCATTTTTCACACTTATATCAGTGAGTCCAAGTATGAGCAAGAATTTTGGAAGGCTTATTTTACCATCTTTATTTTAAAATAAGCTTTTAGTGTGTGCTAACTATTGGGTATAAATTGTTGATTTTAACTCTTTAACACATATATATTTAATAATCTTTGGTATAATCGCAAAGAGAATTTAAGCGTGAATTTACAAATTTTTATAAAAGGAAAAATATGATACTAATAGCTGGACCATGTGTCCTTGAGAGTCGTGATAATGTGATGAGAATTGCCGAATCACTTCTGCCTTATTATGAAGATTGCACAAAAGAGTTCTATTTTAAAGCCAGTTTTGACAAAGCAAATCGAACCAGTGTTGATAGTTTTAGAGGGCCTGGTTTAGATGAGGGACTTAAGCTTCTAAGTGAAGTAAAAGAGCAGTTTGGATATAAACTTTTAACTGATATTCACGAGAGTTATCAAGCTTCACCTGTGGCTGAAGTAGTTGATGTGTTGCAAATACCTGCTTTTTTATGTCGTCAAACAGATTTACTCGTTGCTGCTGGGAAAACTTCAGCGATAGTAAACATCAAAAAAGGGCAATTTTTAGCTCCAACAGCGATGGAACACTCAGTGACTAAAGTACTTAGAACAAGAGGATTTGAAGGTAAAGCTTCTTATGAAAACGCTAAAAAATATGGCGTTTGGTTAACAGAACGAGGCTCAACTTTTGGTTATGGAAACTTAATCGTTGATATGAGAGGGATTAAAATCATGAGAAATTTTGCACCTGTTATTTTTGATGCCACACACTCTGTTCAGATGCCATCAACTGGCTCTTTAACAAGTGGAGGTGATAGTTCATTTGTACCTTACCTTAGTCGTGCTGCTGCTAGTGTTGGGGTTGATGGATTCTTTTTTGAAACCCATTTTGACCCGAGTATCGCACTAAGTGACGGGGCAAATATGATAGAGCTTACTAAACTTCAAAAGCTCATAGAACAAATTGATGCAATTAGAGCCATTGTCGAATAAAAAACATTAACAAAAGGAGTATAAATGAACATAGTAGAGGGAAATTTACAAGTTGATAAAACGGCAAGAGTTGCAATTATCAATGCTAGATTTAACCATTTTATTACCGATAGATTGGTTGAAGGGGCAAAAGATGCTTATATCAGACATGGTGGTGATGAGAGCAATCTTGATTTGATTTTAGTTCCAGGGGCTTTTGAGATACCATTTGCACTAGATATGGCTTTGAGTAGTGGAAAATATGATGCAGTTTGTTGTTTAGGTGCTGTTATTCGTGGGGCAACTCCACATTTTGATTATGTATCGGCTGAAGCTACAAAAGGAGTTGCAAGTGTTACTCTAAAGCATAAAAAACCTGTAACTTTTGGTGTTTTAACGGTCAATAGTATCGAACAAGCGATTGAAAGAGCTGGAACAAAAGCTGGAAATAAGGGTGGAGAAGCTATGGTTGGATTGATAGAGATGATAAATCTTTATAAAGAGATAAACAATGGCAACTAGACATCAAGCCCGAGAAGCAGTTATTGGACTTCTTTATGCGTATGATTTGGGAAATCAACATATTGCCTCTTTTAGTGATGATTTTTTAGAAGAGAATAAGATACGAAATAAACAAAGAGATTTTTCAAACGCTCTATTTCAAGGAACAATAGAACACCTTTCTATCATCGATGAGGAGCTTTCACACTATCTAAAAGAGTGGAATATGGACTCTATTGGTAAAGTTGAAAAGGCTATTTTAAGACTTTGTGCGTATGAGATAATGATTGCTAAAACACCAAAACCCATTGTTATCAATGAAGCGATTGAATTAGCTAAAACATTAGCCGATGATAAAGCTCCACGATTTATAAATGCTGTTTTGGATTCGATAGGATAAAACTATGAACAAACGAATGAGCATAGAAGAAGCAGTTACTCTCATCCAAAATGCTGATTTAAAAGAGTTGGGTAAAAAAGCTTATGCAAAAAAACTAGAGCTTCATCCAGAGAAGATAACAACATTTATCGTTGATAGAAATATCAATTATACCAATGTTTGTTGGGTGGATTGCAAATTTTGTGCTTTTTATCGCCATGGAAAAGATGAAGATGCTTATGTTTTGACTTTTGAGCAGATTGACCAAAAGATTGATGAACTAATCGCCATTGGTGGAACTCAAATACTTTTCCAAGGTGGTGTTCATCCAAAACTTGAGATTGAGTGGTATGAAGATTTGGTGGAACATATCCATCAAAAATATCCTCAAGTAACGATTCATGGATTTTCAGCTATTGAGATAGATTACATTGCAAAGCGTTCAAATATCTCAATATCCGATGTTTTAAAAAGACTCAAAGCAAAAGGCTTAAGCTCCATACCAGGTGCTGGGGCTGAAATATTAAGTGATAGAGTAAGAGATATCATCGCACCAAAAAAACTGGATAAAGATACTTGGTTAGAAGTTCATAGAGAAGCTCATAAACTCGGTATCAAATCGACAGCTACAATGATGTTTGGAACGGTCGAGAGTGATGAAGAGATAGTTGAACATTTTGATGCTGTTCGAAAACTTCAGGATGAAACAGGTGGATTTCGAGCGTTTATTCTTTGGTCATTTCAAAGTGATAACACAAAGCTAAAAGAAGAGATACCAACTATCCAAAAACAATCCTCAAATCGATACTTAAGACTTTTATCAGTAGCTAGACTCTTTTTGGACAATGTCCCAAATATCCAAAGCTCATGGGTAACGCAGGGAAGTTATATTGGGCAAATGGCTCTTTTATTTGGTGCAAATGATTTGGGTTCAACGATGATGGAAGAGAATGTTGTTTCATCAGCAGGTGCTAAAAATACGATGAATCAAGATGAGATGATACGACTTATAAACGATGTTGGAGAGTATCCTGCCAAACGAAATACCGCTTATGACATTTTAGAAAAATTTTAAATGAGAAGATTTCAAAAAAGCATAGCTCTTTTTATGATATTACAAGGATGGCTAATGGGTGCAACTTTAGAAAAAGTTGATGGCGTAGATTTTATATATGAGGAAGATAGAACCCTTCCCATTGTATTTATGAGTTTGAAGTTTAAAAATGCTGGTATCATGATGGGTAAAAAAGATGGGCTTGTCAATCTTACTTCGATGCTTCTCAATGAGGGAACTTCAAAAGATGGAAGTGTTGGATTTGCGACTAAGCTTGAAAATAGAGCCATCTCTCTTAGTGCTGGAATGGGAACAGAGACTTTTGTTATAGACTTGGATTCTATGAAAAGTGAGTTTCCAAAAGGTGTTAAACTTCTTAAAGAACTAATCATTGACCCCAATTATAAGAAAGAGAGTTTAACGAAGATAAAAACTCAAGTCAAAGGACGGATAACTTCCTTGGAGAGCAATTTTGAGTATATCTCACGAGTTGAATTAAATAAGCAACTCTATCCTAATAATCCTCTCTCAAGATTGGCTTTAGGGACAAAAGAAGATGTTCAAAAGATAAGTTTGGTTGATATTAAAAAGCATATAGAAAAAAATCTTGGAAAAGATAATCTATTTGTGGTCATCGGTGGTGATTTGAGTCATGATGAGGCACAAGCATATGTGAAAGAAGTTGTGTCACTTTTTCATAAAAATACCCCTTCATCGTTCAAATTTACGCTACCAACTTCTGAAGCAAAAGTTATAAAACACTATAAAGATACACAACAAGCTTATATCTCATTTGGTTCACCACTTGATATAATGTTTGACACAGATAAAATGTATCTTGCAAATCTTGCTTCATATATATTGGGTGAGGGTGGATTTGGTTCAAGACTCATGGAAGAAGTTCGTGTTAAAAAAGGGTTAGCCTACTCTGTGAATGGCTCTTTTAGTATCACCCAAAGCTCAAGCTCTTTTTCAGGTGCGTTGCAAACAAAAAACAGCTCTGGTGATGAAGCGATAAAGATAGTTCAAAGCGTTGTTGAAGATTTTGTCAAAAATGGAGTGACTCAAGAGGAACTTGATTTGGCAAAACAGTTTATCGTTGGAAGTCAACCACTTAGGAATGAGAAACTTTCATCAAGGCTTACGAGAGCTGGAAATGAGTATTATAACAATAGAGCCTTAGGGGAGTGGAAAACAGAACTTGAGAAGACTAAAAATGTAACGGTAGAAGAGTTAAATACGTTTATAAAATCTCATCCAGAAATAACAAAACACACTTCTAGTCTCGTAACTAAAAAAGAGTCAAAATAAAAGTTCAAGAATGTGAACC
>SDAZ01000087.1 GCA_006212005.1 Sulfurovum sp.
GAAATATCATTGGATAAACATCTCTGATTATGCTTCGACCTTTACATTAGAAAGTTATATTAATAAAATTTTAAAGAATTATGGTAAGGATGATTTTTTTGAAATTAAATTTAGGTAGGTACTTACACAATCTTAGCAAATATCAAAAGTTGACTAACGAAGTAATTTGTATTGAATCATTACTTTAAGAATATCACAATTTCCTAAACTACAAGCTTTTCTAGCATCTTTTGTTGCCAATTTATAATTGCCTTGAAGTGTATATGCTCCCGCACGATTATTATAAGCATTAGCATGATTTGGATCTAATTTAATGGCTTTAGTGTAATCTCTTATTGCCGATGAGGAATTATTTGAGCGACGATATGAAAGTCCGCGTTCATTATAAGCATCAGCATAATTTGGATCTAATTCAATAACTTTAGTGTAATCTCTTATGGCTGATGAGTAATCTTCAATACGATAATATGAAATTCCTCTATGAAAATAAGCATCAACATAATTTGGATCTAATTTAATAGCTTTAGTGCAATCTCTTATGGCTGATGAATAATCTTCAATCATACCATATGTACTTCCACGATTAGAATAAGCCAGAGTATAATCTGGATTTAACTCAATAGCTTTATTAAAATCTTTTATAGCTGATGAATAATCATTTAAGTATTTATATGAAAATCCTCTATTATGATAAGCATCAACATAATTTGGATTTAACTCAATAGCTTTAGTGTAATCGCTTATAGCTGATAAGTAATCATTTAAGTCATTATATACCATTGCTCTATTCATATATGCTTTAGTAAAATAAGGGTCAAGTCTAATAGTATTTGTAAAATCTTCTACTGCATTTTGATGCTTTCCAATATATTGATAAACTGTCCCTCTTAGATAATAAGAATCAAGATAATCTGGGTCAAGTTCTATTGCTTTAGTAAAGTCTTTTATAGAATTTTGAGCATCGTCAAGATAAGTATATGCAAGTCCTCGATTATAATATGCTTTAGCATTATTTGAATCTATCTCAATAGCTTTATTATAATCTTTTATACCTGATGAGTAATCTTTAATCTGACTATATGAAAATCCACGAGCAATATAAATATCTGAATTACTTATTATTATTTTTGATTTATCGTTTTTACCAATCAACGATAATTCTTCAAACATATGATTTGGACTTATATGCTCATCAGATTGTGTAGTTTTTATTTCAAGAGCTTTTGTATAATCACTTATAGCAGAAGAGTAATGCTTTAAATCATCATTTGAAAGTCCTCTGTTAAAATAGGCACTAGCATAATTTGGGTCTAATGTAATGGCTTTATTGTAGTCTTTAATAGATGCATTATAATCTTGAAGTTGGCGATATGAATTTCCACGATTAATATAACCATTACTAAAATTTGAATCTAATTCAATAGCTTTTGTATAATCTTTAATAGCAGAAGAGTAGTCTTGAATATTAAAATAAGAGTTTCCTCGATGATAATAAGCACTAATAGAATTTGGACTTAATTGAATAGTTTTTGTATAATTCTCAATAGCCAAAGAAAATTCTAAAAGTTGAGTATATAAATATGCACTATTTAAATAAGCTTCACTAAAATTTGAATTTAATTTAATAGCTTTTTGATAATCTTTCATAGCTAAATAATATTCCCTAAGTTTTACATATTCAAGTCCACGATTATTATAAATATTAGCATCATTTGGATTTAACTCAATAGTTTTTGTATAGTTTTTTATGGTTAAAGGATATTCTTTATAGGTATTATTTAAGTCTATACCATTTTTTTCTAATTCAATTTTACTTTTATAATCCCGAATTGCAGAATAATAATCTTCTTCTGTGGTATTTTTTGAGTTTGTATTAGATAAATTGTTTTCAACAGCTGATATATTATTATCCCCAAATACAGCACTACTTATAACTAAAAGTGAAAATATAAACTTTTTCATTTTTATCCTTTTTAAGATTAAGGAATTCTATTATATTATGGTAACAATTATATTACACATATAATTTATCGTGAGTCTAAAATATAGAAAAAGGAGTTGATGATGATAAATACAGCTTGTTGTCTTGATTGTCCTGATGTTTGTGATATAGAGGTAAATGGTGATAAAATCTCTCACTCTAGTACACACCCAACTAGCAATGGGACTCTTTGTTCACTTTTAAACAGAGAGTTTTCAAAAGCTCAACAGATAAAAAAAGCTAGAGTAGATGGAGTAGAAGTTTCGCTTGACGAGGCACTTTTGGAAAGTTTTAAACTTCTTTCGTTACCCAAAAAATTGCTTTGGCGTGGAAGTGGAAATATGGGGGTGATGAGCGAGATTACCAATCTGCTTTTTTCTAAAATCGGTGGTACTCTAACGAAAGGTTCTTTGTGTGATGGAGCTGGAGATGCAGGAATCATTGCTGGAAGAGGGGTCAATAGACTTTTGCCGTATGAATCTATCGAAAAAGCTGAAGTGGTTGTGGTTTGGGGTAAAAATATCTCTGTTACTGCGTCTCATCTTATGCCCTATCTTGAGGGTAAAAAATTGGTAGTCATCGACCCTATTAAAACTAAAATTGCCTCAAATGCTGACCTTTTTATCCAAATCAAACCACGAAGCGATATCTATCTGGCGATACTTTTAGCTAGATTTGTGATGATAGCTGGAGATGAAGATAAAGAGTTTTTAAAGAAGTTTGCCCCCTCTTATGAAGAGTATTATGAATTTACAAGAACTTTTCGTATCAAAGCTCCGCTTGAACATATCGGTATTGATTTGGATGTTATCGGTCATCTTTTAGTTTTTTTGCAAAATCCTAAAGTGGTTCATATCGTTGGAAATGGAGTACAAAAATACTCTATCGGAGCTGAAGTTTTAAGAGCAATTGATGCTTTGGCGGTAGTATGTGGTCATTTTGGAAAAGTTGGTTGCGGTGTTAGTTTTATGGGAAATTCTCGTTTAGGGTTTATAAATCCTTTTGAAGTAAAGTTGCCAAAAGTCTCAAAAGTAGCCACTCCTTTTGAAAAATTTGATGTGGTATTGGTGCAAAATGGTAATCCCGTAGCTTCAATGCCAAACTCTTCACGAGTCAAAGAGAGCTTACAAAAAACAAAGCTTATCTACTTTGGCGTTTATGAAAATGAGACATCTCAGATGGCAGATATCGTGATTCCTGCTTCAAATTTTTTGCAAAAAAATGATGTACGACTTAGTTATGCTAACCATGATGTAAAGATTGTCCATAAAGCTATGGAGTCTGATAGCTCTTTGAGTGAGTATGAATTTTGTCATGCTATGTTTAAAACTTTTGGACTTGATGGATTACTTGATGAGCAATATTATATAGATTTTTGGTTAAATCAAACGCAAAAGATAGAGGGAAAACTCTACTCTCCTACTAAAAATGATTGTCCATATAGCGATGGATTTGGGGAAGAGGGTGATGAGGATTTCGAGTTTATGGATGATTTTGACGATGATTTTTTGGATATCAAAGCACTTAGAAAAGCGAGAAAACAGTTAAAATCTTCAAGTGATGAGGAGTTGTGGCTTATAACTGTCAAATCAAAACATTCGCTAAATACGCAATTTAAACGAGACCATAGAGTTTTTATTCATCCAAGTTTTGGTTTTAATGAGTCGCAAAAAGTGAAGCTTAGCAATGAGTGGGGTGAAGCCATCTTTGAAGTAAGTTTGGATAGCACGATGAGGGAGGATAGCGTACTTGTTTATAATAGTGCTTTTGGAGTCAATAATCTAACTCCTGATAGTATCTCAAATGAGGGCGAAAGTGCGTGTTATGGTGATGTGAAAGTGAAGATAGAGGGGTTATAACTTCCCACTTTGAAAGTAGGAAATGGCTAAAAAAATAAGTTTAAATTAAAGGCATTAAATTTTTAAAGGATAATAAATGATAACAACAGCAGGAAATAGTTTAGGAATGCTAGATTGTATTAATATGAATGTATTGTTACATATTCCACATTCCTCAACACAAATTCCAAGTTGGCAAAAATATGAAATTGACCCAATAGATGAAATTAGATTATTAACAGATTGGGCATCAGAAGAAATTTTTAATTTACCTTATTATGAACAAATTATTTTTCCTTACAGTAGAGTATTTTGTGATGTAGAGAGATTTGCTAGTAATGAACCAATGGAAGAAGTCGGTATGGGATTTTCTTATACACATACAGATGATGGAAAAGTCTTGAGATTACAAGACAATAAAGAAAAAGTTTATCATGAATATTATAAACCATATCACAAAAAGTTACATGATACTATTGAAAAAATGCTTAATAAATTTGGTGAAATATTAATTATAGATTGTCATACATTTTCTGATAAACCTTTTATTCGAGATATTAACCAAACAACAAAAAGGGCTGATATTTGCTTGGGAACAACTTCTTTAAATACAAAAGATTTATTAATTCAATATTATAAAAATTATTTTACTAAAAAAGGTTATAGTGTAGCGATTAATCAACCATATAGTGGTTCAATGATACCATTAAAATATATTGGAAAAGGTCATGTTCAAACAATTATGATTGAAATAAATAGAAAATTATATATGGATAATAATAAAATTGATAGTAATAAAGTGAAACATCTTAATAAACTAATGAAAGCATCTATTTTACCTTTAGAATTAATATCTTAACTAGCAATTTGGGTTATCAATAATCTTTTGCGAGAATATATGCAAAAAAGTGGATTATAAAAATCTTAACGCACAAATCCAACCATAAAAATCAAACCTTAAAATAATTTTGGGTATAATATTTGGCTTTTAATTCCCATTATGGGCTATTCACATGTAGTTATTCCTTCCAAGGGTTGCGTAAGAGATTGCGTTAAGGGCTACAGAGGCACAAACCTAAAATTATTTACACAAGGAGCTAACCTATGGTTACAATGAAAGATTTGCTAGAGTGTGGTGTACATTTCGGTCACCAAACAAGAAGATGGAATCCAAAGATGAAAAAATTTATTTTTGGCGAGAGAAAAAACATCTATATTATTGATTTACAAAAAACACTTCGTTATTTCAAATATACTTACAATATCGTAAGAGATGCAGCAGCTGAAGGTAAAACTTTTATCTTTGTTGGTACTAAAAAACAAGCAAAATCAGCTATCAAAGACAATGCTTTGAGATGTGAAATGGCGTATGTATCTTCAAGATGGTTAGGTGGTATGCTTACAAACTATCCAACTCTTCAAAAATCAATCAAAAAACTTGAAGTTATCGAGCAAATGGAAGAGAATGGTCAAATCAACATGTTGACTAAAAAAGAGGCTCTTATGCTTACTCGAAAAAAAGAGAAACTAAACGAGTATCTTGAAGGTATCAGAAACATGAAAGAGATGCCAGATATGATGATTGTTGTTGATGTTGTTAAAGAGCATATTGCAGTTCAAGAAGCTAGAAGACTTGGAATCAAAGTTGTAGCTCCACTTGATACAAACTGTGACCCAGATGTTGTTGATTATCCAATCCCAGGGAATGATGATGCTATTCGTTCAGTTGAGCTATTTTGTAGAGAGATGGCAGAGGCTATCAATGAAGGTAGAGCAGCGTTTGCTGAAGCAAATGGACAAACAACTCAAATCGCAGTAAGTGCTGATGAAGAGTTTGCTCAAACGATGCTAGAGGGTACAACTACTAGCGTTGAAGAGGTTGCTACTGCGGAAGTAGCTGTTGAAGAGACTAAAGGGGAATAAATATGGCAAATTTTGGACCAAAAGATATCAAAAAACTCCGTGAGATGACCAATGCTGGTATGATGGATTGTAAAAATGCTCTTACTCAAGCTGATGGTGATATGGATGGTGCTGTTGCATGGTTGAGAGAAAAAGGTTTGGGTGCTGCTGCTAAAAAAGCAAGTAAAGTTGCGGCAGAAGGTGTTATTAGCGTTAAGTTTGATGCACAAAAAGCAGTTATCGTTGAAGTAAACTCACAAACAGACTTTGTTGCTCAAAATGAAAAATTTAAAGAAGTTGTATCTACAATCACTCAACACGCATTTGACAATAACCTAGTAGATGCGGATGCAATTAACGCTTCAACTATCAATGGTCAAACATTTGCAGACTATTTATCTCTTCAAATTGCAACTATTGGTGAAAATCTTGTGGTTAGAAGAGCCTCTCTTATCGTAGCTGATGGGGATGAAGTTATCAATGGTTATGTTCATGCAAACGGTAAAATCGGTGTTTTACTTGCGTCAAAATGTAGCGATGATAGTGTAAAAGATACGATGACTAAAGAGCTTAGAAACATCGCAATGCACGCAGCTGCTATGAGTCCAAAAACTTTGTCTTATGAAGATTTTGACGCTTCATTTGTTCAAGAAGAGACAAACGGAAGAATTGAGAGAGTTAAAAAAGAGAATGAAGAGTTGGAAAGACTTAAAAAACCTTTGAAAAATGTACCTCAATATGTAAGTAAAATGCAACTTACAGCTGAAGTTATCGAAGCTCAAACAGAAGTTATCAAAGCAGAACTTAAAGCTGAGGGTAAACCTGAGAAGATTTGGGCAAACATCATACCTGGTAAACTTGAGAGATTTATCCTTGATAATACACTTCTTGACCAAGAATTGGCTCTTTTAAATCAACAATATGTACTTGATGATAAAGTAAGCGTTGGTGGTTTTGTATCAAAAGTTTCAAATGGTAAAGCTATTATCTCTAAATTTATCAGACTTGAAGTTGGCGAAGGTATCGAAGTTGTAGAAGAAGACTTTGCTGCTGAGGTTGCAAAGCAAATGGCTTAAATCATGTCAACACTGCTTTTAGCTCAAGATATTGGACATTCGTTTGATTATGAACTTTTTTCAAATATAAATTTTGAACTACAAAGCGGTGAAAGTGTTGCTATTTTAGGTAGAAGTGGTAGTGGAAAATCTACCCTTTTGCACATATTTTCAAGCTTTACTAAACCAAATTTTGGAAATGTGGAACTTTTAAGTAATACTCTCTACTCTCTAAGTACTCAAGAAATGGAGATGATTCGTCGCCATGATATCGGCATCGTTTTCCAATCACACTATCTTTTTAAAGGCATGAAAGCTTTTGACAATATTGAAATAGCATCTCTTTTAAGCAATCAAAATATAGATAAATCTCTTCTTAAAGCGCTTCAAATCGAAGAGACTATGGAGCAAAGAATCGGTGAGCTTTCAGGTGGACAACAGCAACGAGTCTCTATCGCTAGAGTTTTGAGCAAAAAACCTAAGATTATTTTTGCTGATGAGCCAACAGGAAATCTCGATAAAGAGACAGCTAGGCTTGTGATGAATGTATTGTTAAAATATACTAAAGAGCATAATAGTGCTTTGCTTTTAGTAACTCATGATGAAGAGATGGCTAAGATGTGTGAGAAAAAATATCTCCTTGAGGATAAAAAACTTACGCAGTTTTAAAATAAGTGAGTGTTTGCTTTTAGCATTTTTAAAAAATATCTAAAGTTTTATTTTTATAGCTTTAACTTTTTTCTTTTAATTAAAAAAGGGGCTAAACTAGTCTAGCCTCTTTCACTTTTACTAAAAAAATCCTTAGCACTTCCCAAATTACATCCTGAAGTAAATCATTTAAGCGTGTCAAATGTGAAAACTATAAAATTATCAGTGAGTTATCTTATGTGCTTTGTTGTTATTCTGAAAATTTAGATACTTTATTGATTATTAATAGACTTGATAGCGTTAAGAAAATAGATGAGATATTGGTGAACTTAGAAAATTTATCTGAAATAACCAATAAACTTTTAGAAAGTGATAATTTCCCATTCAAACACATCTTAAACAAACTAGAAGATGATAATATGTTGCTTCAAGGTCTTTTATTATCAAGTCAAGCACATTCAAGCCTTTAAAGCTCTTTGAATCGGTGATTGTGTTGGTGCTTCAGATACAATTTAAGCCTCTTGAGATGAAGATAAACGGCTCTTTAAATCTTCTTTGATGTTGGGTGAAGTTACTTATCTCATAACGCCGTGGTGGTCTTTGAGTTGGATGTGTTGAACCTTGATAAGCTCTTATATTTACTTTTGATTATCAAGCCTTTTAAAGCTCTTAGAATTGGTGATTGTGATGGTTTTCAGATACGATTTACCCCTCTTTAGATGAAGATAAACGCCCTTAAATCTTCTTTAATGTTGTTGAACTTGATAAGCTCTTTGATATGTTACTCGTGGATTTACTTCAGATGATATTTAAATGCTCTTAATGGTCTTTAAAAGTAATATCGATGTTGATTAGTTTTGAAGTGAAAACCCTTAAATGTGGACTTTCTATTTTTTGTTAGACTACATCAAGTAACATTGATAATTAAAACCCTCTTTGATGTTGTTGGACTTGATAAGCTCTTAACGCCGTGATGGTCTTCAGATGATATTTA
>SDAZ01000088.1 GCA_006212005.1 Sulfurovum sp.
CTTTATATTGTATGCTTTTCAAGAATTCATCAATTAAGCAGAATAATGTTATCATTTTATGTTCCATAACTTGCCGTCCAAGTTTTATGGAACTCTACTTAATTTTTCTTAACTAGCAATTTGGGTTCATTTATTATGTTCATACTCTCACCGTCTAATTTTTTCATATACTTTCCTACAAACCGTTTTTTAATTCATCTACTTTTTTAGAAATTATATCACGAATAAGGCTCTTACGATATGCTATAATCCAAAATAAAAAATGAAGGATATGATAAAATGAATCAAAAACACCATTATGCCATAACTGTACAAAATGCACTTAAAGCCCAAAGTGACCGCAAAGCAAAAGAGATTGACCAAAGATTTTTTAAAACAGGTGAGGGAGAGTATGCACATGGAGATATTTTTTTGGGTATGAAAGTTCCACAAGTTAGAGCGTTAGCAAAAGAGTTTGCCTCAATAGAGTTAAGTGAAGTGTTGATTTTGCTTACTTCTGAGATTCATGAGGAGAGATTAATCGCTCTATATTTTCTTATCGATAAGTACAAAAAAGGTGATGATTTGATGAAAAAAGAGATTTTTGATATCTACATGACACATACGAAGTATATCAATAATTGGGATTTGGTTGATACAAGTTGTGAGTCAATCGTGGGTGCATATCTTGAAAATCTATCCAAAGAGCCTCTTAGGAAGTTTGCTCTATCCTCAAATCTTTGGGAGAGACGCATCGCCATCATCTCAACTTTTTACTATATCAAACGCTTAAAGTATCAACTAACTTTTGAGATAGCCGATAGTTTACTTGCCGATAAGCATGATTTGATTCATAAAGCTGTAGGTTGGATGCTTAGAGAAGTTGGTAAACGCTGTGGTGAGGATATTTTATGTGGTTATTTGGATATAAATTATCGTAAAATGTCTCGAACAACACTAAGATATGCGATTGAGCGATTTGAAAAAGAAAAACGACTTTACTACTTGCATAAAAAATGATTTTTAGATTGTGTAAGAATGAATGGCCGGGAGAGGGGGATTCGAACCCCCGGAGGTGTTACCCTCGCCGGTTTTCAAGACCGGTGTATTCAACCGCTCTACCATCTCCCGATAGGCGTATTTTTAGAGTTTGGAGGCGACACCCAGATTTGAACTGGGGATAGCAGCTTTGCAGGCTGCGGCCTTACCGCTTGGCGATGTCGCCGTTTATGAACTCTTTTAAGTGGTGCCTCAGACCGGAATCGAACCGGTACGGACGCAATGTCCGGGGGATTTTAAGTCCCCTGTGTCTACCTATTTCACCACCAAGGCAAATTTCAATCTAAAAATTATGGAGCGGGAGACGGGGTTCGAACCCGCGACCCCAACCTTGGCAAGGTTGTGCTCTACCACTGAGCTACTCCCGCATAATTTAATCTCTATTAAAATTGGAAGTGAATTATAGCAAACTTTTTTTTTAATGTAAAGGTTTTATGCTATAATTTTTAAAATTTTTTCAAATAATTTAAAAAAAGGGTCAATATGAGAAGTGATGAGGTAAAAAAGGGGCATCAAAGGGCACCACATAGAAGTCTATTTAGAGCAACTGGCGTTAAAGAAGAGGATTTTGCAAAACCATTTATCGGTGTTGCAAACTCGTTTATAGAGATAATCCCTGGTCATTTCTTTTTAGATAAAGTAAGTCAAATTATTAAAGAGGAGATTCGAGCCAACGGATGTGTTCCTTTTGAGTTCAATACAATTGGTGTTGATGATGGTATCGCTATGGGTCATGATGGGATGCTTTATAGTTTACCGAGCCGTGAGATTATCGCAAATAGTATCGAAACGGTGATGAATGCTCATAAACTTGATGCGATGATAGCGATTCCAAATTGTGATAAAATAGTCCCTGGTATGATAATGGGAGCTTTGAGAGTCAATGTGCCAACGGTTTTTGTAAGTGGTGGGCCAATGGCAAAAGGGTATAAAAAAGATGGTACACCTATCGATTTGGCTACTGTTTTTGAAGGTGTTGGTAAGTTTGAATCTGGGCAAATAGATGCAGATGAACTCAAAGACATAGAGTGCAATGCGTGTCCGAGTGGTGGAAGTTGTAGTGGTATGTTTACGGCAAATTCGATGAATACGCTTATGGAGGCGATTGGGATAGCATTAGCTGGAAATGGTACGATTTTAGCACTAACCAAAGAGCGTGAAGAGTTATATAGAAAATCGGCTAGAAGAGTGTGTGAAATCGCTTTAATGAGCCAAGAAAATCAAGAGCCATACAAAATCCAAAATATCTTAAATGATAAAGCAGTTCACAATGCGTTTGCTGTTGATATGGCTATGGGTGGAAGTTCAAATACGGTATTGCATATGTTAGCGATAGCCAAAGAGGCTAATGTCGATTTTAAACTTGAAAATATCAATGCTATTAGCAAACGAGTCTCTCATATCGCAAAAATCAGCCCTAGTTTAACAACTGTGCATATGCAAGATATCGATAAAGCTGGTGGTGTAAGTGCGGTTATGAACGAGATGAGCAAAAGAGGAGAGGATATACTTTGGGATAACTTAACGATTAGTGGAGAGAGTATCAAAGAGCGAATCGCAAACAGTACCATAAAAGATACAAACATCATCCATACGATAGAAAATCCATATAGTGCCGTTGGTGGTTTGGCTATCCTTTACGGAAATCTTGCCGAACAAGGTGCAGTTATCAAAACGGCTGGGATTACAGGAAGTCGTGTATTTACGGGAACAGCTGTCTGTTTTAACTCTCAAGATGAGTGTATCAAAGGGATTATCGGAGGTCGTGTAAAAGCTGGTAATGTTGTAGTTATCCGTTATGAGGGGCCAAAAGGAGGGCCGGGTATGCAAGAGATGTTAGCACCAACAAGTTTAATTATGGGTATGGGGCTTGGTGATAAAGTAGCTTTGATTACTGATGGTAGATTTAGTGGTGCTACAAGAGGGGCAAGTATCGGTCATGTAAGCCCTGAAGCTGCTGAGGGTGGACTTATCGGACTTCTTGAGGATGGAGATGAGATATTTATCGATGTGGATAGTTATATTTTGGAAGTCAAACTTAGCGATGAGGTGATAGCTCAACGAAGAGCAAACTTTACCCCAATCGTTAAACCGCTTACAAGCAAATGGCTTAGACAATATCGTGCTTTGGTAACCAATGCTAGTAATGGCGGAGTTTTAGAAGCAGAGTAAAATCGTAGGGGCAATCCCTAGTGGTTGCCACTATTAAAAATAAAATCATCAATTAAAAAAGGAGAGATGAATGTTTTATCGTTTTATGTCAAAATATTTGTTTGTTATGTTGTTAAGTTTATCAAATAGCTTTTTATATGCCGAAGAAGCAATAAGTGTTACTTGGAAACCTCCTGTTGTTAATTTTGAAGTGAGCATTGATACAAATGGCGAAATTGACATTACACATGATAATACTTTTGTTACGCCTATTGGTGTATTTAGTTTGGGTGTTAGTACAAATTTAACAAGAGAGAGAAATCGTTATCAAAAAAATTTTACCTATGTTGAAATAAAAAATAGTAATAAAGTGTACATCTATAAAGTAAATCATGGGAAAAAGCTTACAGTGAAAAGTCGTGGTAGAACAAATATTGAAATAACTAAAAATCGTGTAACGATTACAATAATGGATAAAAAAAGTTTTAAGATTTCTTTTGACCTTATTGGTGCTAACAAATGGATAACTCCAACTAAAACTATTTGTGAGCGTTATGGAGGAAAAATGGATGATGGTTTATGTGATGCTAACTGGTATGATGCACAAAGAATATGTGAAGAAATGGATGCTAGACTAGCAACTATCCATGAGCTTAAAAAGCTTGTAAAAGATTGTTCAAAAAATCCTTCAAATTATAAATCTTGTTATCAGAATAAAGGATTCTCAAATAGTCCAGTTATACCATGGTATTGGAGTTCTTCTTTAGTAGAGGGTAAAATGGATTCTCAGGCATGGCTTATCTCTTTTGAATCTTCTACCGAGCTAGAGTTGTTTGGTAGTAAATCGTGGATATCTGTTAAATCTTCTCCAGCGGTACAGCCAGTGGTACAGGATGATAAAAAGGATAATAATTATGTTCGGTGTCTTAAATAAAACTAATGTATTTGAGTGTAGGGGCAATCCCTCGTGGTTGCCCATATTTTTTATAGATGATATTTTTTGGGTAACCACAAGGGGTACCCCTACAACTAAAATCTAACTTTAAAAAAAAATCGCTATACTAATACAAAAAAATAGGAGAACAACATGCAAAAGATAAACCATATCTTCACTTCAACACAAGACACTCTCCTACTGCTTCTTCCTCTGTAATCAAAAAGAGACCCTTTTATTTCACAAATTTACACTACCATTAGTTTCTAATAATCCTATTTTGGATACAATTAGATGGTTTTTTAGCATTATGCTTTTATTTTATTTAGGATTAAATGATGAGTAAAGAGATTATTAAAATATTTGATACAACCTTAAGAGATGGTGAACAAAGCCCTGGAGCTTCGATGAATACAGAAGAGAAGATAGGGATTGCACTTCAGTTGGAAAAATTGGGCGTTGATATCATAGAAGCTGGATTTGCTGCTGCTAGTTTGGGAGATTTTGAAGCTATTAGTCGTATCGCTTCAAAGATAAAAACATCAACAGTATGTTCATTGGCAAGAGCGATTGATAGCGATATCAAATCAGCAGGTGAGGCTGTGCGAGAGGCAAATATGAAACGCATTCACACTTTTATCGCCACAAGTTCTATTCACATGGAACATAAACTTAAAATGACTCCAGATGAGGTGATAAAAAGAGCGGTTCGAGCGGTGAAATATGCACGAGAGTTTGTCGATGATGTCGAGTTTAGTTGTGAAGATGCTGGAAGAAGTGACATAGGATTTCTAAAAGAGATATCCGATGCTGTTATCAATGCTGGAGCTTCAACCATCAATTTACCTGATACGGTGGGGTATAGATTGCCTCATGAGATTGGGTTTATGGTTAAGGAGATGAGTAAATTTATAGGCAATAGAGCGATTATTTCGGTTCACAATCATAACGATTTGGGGCTTGGTGTGGCTAACTCTTTGGAGGCTATCTTAAATGGTGCTAGACAAGTTGAGTGTACGATAAATGGTTTGGGTGAGAGAGCTGGAAATGCAGCATTGGAAGAGATTGTGATGACACTTAAGACAAGAAGTGACATTTTTAGCAACTTTGAGACCAATATCAATACCAAAGAGATATATCCATCAAGTCGAATGATAGCGAATATCACAGGTATCGAACCACAACCAAATAAGGCAATCGTGGGTAAAAATGCTTTTGCACATGAGAGTGGGATTCATCAAGATGGAATGCTTAAAAATAAATCAACTTATGAGATTATCTCTCCTGAAAGTATCGGGCTTGATATGAGTGATACTTTGGTTTTGGGTAAACATTCAGGAAGAGCTGCATTTAGAGATAAGTTACAAAAATTGGGCTTTAGTATCAACGATGAGGAGTTAAATCTTTCATTTGAGAAGTTTAAAGCGTTAGCAGATAAGAAAAAAGATATCTATGATGATGATATAAGAGCATTGGTGACAAGTGAAACGGTTCATGCTCCAAAAGTCTTTGAATTGGTTTCGATGCAACTTATGGATTGTACAAATGGTGTTCCTAGTTCGGCGATTACGATAAAACATGATGGAATAGAGATAACCGATGCTGGAATCGGAAGTGGGACGATTGATGCAGTCTTTAAAACCATTGATAGAATCTCTGGATATGATGGAAGATTGATGGATTATAGTGTGAAATCGGTTTCAAAAGGTAAAGATGCGTTGGCAAATGTGACTGTACAAGTTACTTTTAACGATGATGAACCAGCTATTATCGGGCATGGACTCAATATAGATACGATGGAGGCAAGTGCCAATGCTTATATCAATGCGTTGAACAGTTATCTTAGTATGACAGGATTATTGAAAAAACGCTATTGTAATGAGGAAGAGAGAATTTGAGATGGAAAGCGATTTTTTAACCAATATTTTTAGAGCTGTGCTGATTTTTTTTGGCTTACTTTCACCCATAAATGCTAATGATATCATTATGGGTTCTCAAAGAGGAGAGGTTTATCTTCCCCTCTTAGAAGATAAAAATATTGCCGTCGTTGCAAACCAAGCCTCAAGTGTAGGCGATGAGCATTTGATCGATTATTTACTTAAAAATCATATCAAAATCGCTAAAATATTTGTCCCTGAACATGGATTTAGAGGTAAGATTGATGCAGGAGCAAAAGTTGAAAACTCTATTGACGAAAAAACTTCTCTGCCCCTCATCTCCTTATATGGAAAACATAAAATCCCAACTAAAGAGGATTTGGCAAATGTTGATGTCGTTTTATTTGACCTTCAAGATGTTGGTGTTAGATTTTATACTTACCTCTCAACTTTGCATAATGTCATGAAAGCCTGTGAGCGGGAAAATATAGAGCTTATCGTACTTGATAGACCAAATCCAAATGGCTCAACTGTTGATGGAGAAGTTTTAGATATGCGATATAGCTCATTTGTCGGACTTCATCCTGTACCTATTCTTTATGGTATGACTATCGGTGAATATGCAAAGATGATAAATGGTGAGGGCTGGGCAAGTAGTAAAAAGGCTAAACTCCAAGTTATCGAACTTTTAAATTATACCCATGATACCCCTTATGAGCTTTCGATAAAACCCTCTCCAAATCTTCCAAATCCACTTTCTATCAAACTATATCCCTCATTGGCTCTTTTTGAAGGTACAGTTTTTTCAGAAGGGCGTGGAACAGATAAACAATTTCAACTTTATGGAGACCCAAAATATCTCAAAAAATCTTTTTCTTTTACACCAATCGCTAATATTGGGGCGTCAAATCCTAAAAATAAAGATAAAATATGTTACGGAGTTGATTTGAGTCATTTGGATAAAGATGAAGTAAGCGGAGTAAATTTAAGCTATATTTTAGATGCTTATCAAAATTATCCAGATAAGAAAAATTTCTTTTTAAAAAATAACTTTATTGATAAATTGGCAGGAAGTAGCCATCTAAGAGAGTCTATCCTTGCTGGTAAGAGCGAAAGAGAGATACGAAGAGGTTGGAGCAAAGAGCTAGAAAATTTTAAAGTCAAAAGAGAGAAGTATCTAATCTATCCATAAAAAGGAGATATCGTATGAATATTAGCAATAGGACTATCAATATTATTTTTAGTGCCATCGTTATCATTTTTTTTGTTATTCCTTTGCTAACAAGAAGTATCGAAACCACAACGGTACTTGTTCAAGCTGGTCACGAGGGACGAGAAAAAGGGGATACAGGCTCTTCAAATGGAGAACAAAAAGAGGTTGAGTGGAATATCATGGTAGCCGACAAGGTGACACAGATTTTGAAAAGTAAAGGCATAAATACCAAACGAGTGGGAGTCGATATCCCAGCTATCAATACGCAAATCGCCGTCGCTATACACTTTGATGGAGCATCAACACCTTGTACTTCGGGAGCGAGTGTTGGATATGATGATGTGATTGCCAAAGATATGGCTCAACGATGGAAAGATACTTATCAGCCCTATTTCCCTTTTGGATGGCATGATGATAACTTTACTGGAGCATTGAAAGAGTATTATGGATACAATCAAGTTTATGCACAAAAGGGGTTTTTGGTTTTAGAATTGGGTGAGATTACTTGCGATAGACAGGTTGAGTGGCTTGAGCCTAGAAGAGATGAGATTGCTCTCAAAATTGCAAATTTTATAGAAGCGGAGTTAAAAAAGTGAAGAAAATATCGTTATTGTGTGCGTTGTTGCTATCGTTTGGATGTAGCCAAGAGATTAAGATTATAGATAAGCCGATTGATTTTAAAAAAGAGAGAATTGAAGGAACAAAAGAGTATATCAAAACGCATTATGGACTAAGTGTGAAAAATATCAACATAACGCCAAAGATAGTTGTTTTGCATTGGACAGCTATACCCACTTTAGAAAAATCTTACGCTTTTTTAAAACCGCAAAAACTCTCAAATAGACCAGAGCTTAAAAATGCTGGAAATGTAAATGTATCAGCTCATTTTTTGGTGGATAGAGATGGAACGATTTATAGACTGATGCCTGAAAAATGGATGGCTAGACACATCATCGGACTCAATTATACTGCTATCGGTGTTGAGAATGTGGGTGGAGAAAATAACGAGATAGAAGATTTGACTCCTGCTCAGGTTGAAGCAAATATCGCACTTGTGAAATATCTAAAGAAAAAATATCCAACTATAACAAGACTTATAGGACACCATGAATATGGCGATATGAATGGTACAAAATGTTGGTTAGAAAAAGATAGTAGTTACTTTAC
>SDAZ01000013.1 GCA_006212005.1 Sulfurovum sp.
GTTGATGGAGAGTATAGTTTTTCAGGACGAGCCACTTTAAACTTAGAAACAACAGGTTCATATAAAGCAAAAATAACGCAAGAACAAAAACTAGTAGAACTTTGGTGGCAAGATGTAAGCCGTTCAGCCTATGCAAAAGAGATATGTTTGAAGTAAGACAAAAAGCTCAATTTTAAATCTACTCTAATAACCGAAAAAAGAGTATAATAAAATCAAAAAAGGAATTACTAGTGAGTAAATTTAAAGTATTGATTTTATTTTTTTTCTTAACACAAAATATGTTTGGCACTTTTTTACCAAAACAAACTTATAGGGCAATATGTGATGAACTCTCTACAAAAGAGAGTAGTTGCACCAATGGTAAGCTTAAAGTAGATAGCTATTTTTTAATGGACAATAATAAGGTATTAATTTTTGTCTATCTCAAACCTAACAAGAGCGATATCATAGAGAATATGTATGGTATCTATCCTAAGATTCCTGTGACATTTGATGAAAAGAAGCATTTTAAAGTTGGTAAACTCAATCCTATTTTTTCGGAACTTAATATAAAGAACATCATAAAAGCTCCTGATGGGAGTATCTTACTCAATAGTGCGTGGGAGATTGAAGGTGTGCAACACTCACTGGCTCTTAGTCATGATGGAATAAATTGGAAAATGATAGATATGGTTGATGGAAAAGATTGGTGTTGTTTTAAAATGATTGAAAAAATATGTTTTAGCCACTCCAAACTTTTACTTTTTATGAATAACTACTCCTCTAGCAGTGGTGAATATGAAGCGTTTTACTTTGAAAATGCCTATCCCAAACTCAATAAATTTAAAACCATAGAGGCTTCTAACTTTAAAAAAAACTGTAAATCAATCGCTATCATAAGCAATCAATGGAGGGTAAAAAAGCTCAAAAATAAATTTATCTTCTCTCATCCTAAAAGTAAACAGCCCTTAGAGTTATGAAATATTTAACCACACCTTGATATAATTACAACAAAATTCACATATAAAGAGGCGTGAAAAATTAATTCACGCTACTGTTTGTCTCCAACGAACTGTTGATATCTACTTTTTTTATAGCTTCAAAATTCTCTTTGGCTTTAAAAACCGTTACATTTTCAATTGGTTTATTTGAAGATTTGAGCATCATAGGTTCTGGATAAGCTTCTTTTTGTCTTGAAGCATTATAATCGCCAATATACACAGGAACTGCAAGTGAACGAACCCTTTTCTCTAAATCCTCGTGCATGGTTACTAACAATCGAATATAATACAGCCCATCAATTTTACCCCCTGTTGTAATAATAATCGGAAAACTGTTTTTATCTTTTGTAATCTCAAAAGAAAGTTTTGAAGGTGTATTACTCACATTGGTAATATTCTTATCAAACTCTATCTCAACTTCCATCTTCCCACTTTGGGCAGTTGTATCAAGCGTTATGTTGATGTCACCACTCTTATTGTGATCTATTGGGTCAGAACGATAAGTTAAATCCACAGGAGCACCTGGTTTTGCATAAAATCCTTTGGTAGTCCCCTCATTTGCCATCACTTCTATACCAAGAGTCAAAATCAATCCAACTATTAGATATATCCTTTTCATTATATTTCTCCTAATCTGTACACTTATTGATGATATGATTAGCTATCTTATACCCATGATTTAAAGCAATTGCAATACTTCCACCACTCGCAAAAGCAATATCTCCAGCAATATAGATACCTTTCATATTTGACTCATAATTATCATCAAATATCGGATTTGACTTCTCATCCAAAGCCACTCCACAACTTTTTAAAAACTCTTTTGGCGTTGTGCCTCCAATCGCATAGATAATTCTATCATATATCTGCTCTATTGTATCACTAAATTGAACATTAACTTTGCCATGAAGTGAACTAAGTGAAACAATATCTACTCCAAAACGACTCTCAACCTTACTCGAAGATATATATTCACTTGCCATAGTTTGATTTGTTGGATTTGGACGACTCAAAGTTGATTGTCTATAATTGAGTGTAACCTTATTGGTATTAGAGAGTTCACAAGCATACTCAACCGCACTATCTCCTCCTCCCACAACTAAAATATTTTCGCCATTGCCACACTTATCCAAATTAAAATTGACCAAAGAAGTTATAGAAGGTGGGATTTTATAGTTTGGCTTATTTGGTTTACCCATTTTACCAATAGCAATAACAATATTTTTAGCTCTATAAGTTCCACAATTTGAAAAAATTGTAAAAACATCATTCTCTTTAATAATACTTGTAACTTCGCAATCAAACTTTGTATCAATCAAATCATCATCCAAAAGTGTATCAAAATAGTCCAAAGTACTCTCTTTAGTTCCATCTATAAAATCAATATTTCCATCTAACTCAACACTTTTCCCCTGCCAATCTTTATCCACTCGTTTTTTATCTTTATAAAATTTACGAATCGTATGAGAGTGGTTATTGCTTTTTTCTATCATCAAAATATCTTTAATCCCTAGATATTTCGCCTCAACAGCAGTCCCGATGCCTCCAGGTCCGCCACCAATAATGACTAAATTATAAATCATATTATTCCTTTTTCCTAAAATAATATAAAAATTATACAATAAATATACATATTTTTAAAACTTATTAGGTGTGTAAAGTAAAATTGATATAAAGTAGCAAAAAAGTAGCATATTTAGAAAAAAATAAAGTTATTCAAAAAGTTATTCACATGTGAATAACTATATCTAGCCACCATATTTATGGACTTCAAAAGTTACCTAAAAAAGTTATTCACATAAGTTATTCACATGTGAATAACTTTTTTTTTATCCTTTTTTCGATAGAATTAGAAAAATTTTATTCACATAAAGAAAAGAAAACGGATGAATATAGGTGAACAAGTACTAAATAAACTAAAATTGGACATAAGCATACAAATTTGGGAGCGATACATAAAGCATCTTGAATATGATGATATCAATTCAAATATGAACTTTGCACAATTCTTTGCTCCAAATCTCATCGTTGCTAGATGGATAAAGAGTAAATTTGAAGATAAACTTGCCCATTTCTTCGAATTGGAACTACAAGTCAAACCTGTTATTCATATTACAACAGGCTCATCACTAGAAGTCTCAGAAGCTAAAAAAATGGGTGCAATAGAAGCTAAAAGTTCACTCAAAAGTACTATTTTAAATCCATCATTTACTTTTGATAGTTTTATCGTGGGTGAATCAAATCAATTTGCTTATAATGCATCTAAAAGAGTCACAGAGCAACCTGGCGTAGTCTATAATCCTCTGTTTTTGTATGGAGGTGTAGGGCTTGGTAAAACTCACCTTCTTCATGCCATAGGTAACCATTTTGTAGGATTAGGCAAAACGGTTATCTACACTTCACTAGAGCAATTTATGAATAAATTTACTTCTCATATTCGCTCAAACAGTATGGAAAAATTTAGAGAGATTTTTAGAGAATGTGATTTACTACTCATCGACGATATTCAATTTTTAACCAAAAAAGAGCATACTCAAGATGAATTTTTTCATACTTTTAACGAACTCCATCAAGCCAATAAACAAATAGTCGTAAGTTCCGATAGGCAACCAAAAGATATGATTGGGCTTGTAGATAGAGTTAAAAGTCGATTTGAATGGGGCTTGATGGCGAGTATAGAACCACCTCAACTCAATACTAAAATTGCCATTATCGAAAAAAAATGTGAATTGGATGGAATTACTTTAGCTAGAGAAATTGTTCACTCTATTGCTACTAAAATGGGGACTAATATCCGTGAAATCGAAGGTGTTTTAATCAAAATCAATGCGTATAGTGGATTGATGAATCAAAAAATTACGCAAGATTTTGTCAATAATATCATCAAAGACCAGCTTTTAGAGAAACAATCCAATATAGACATAGATGATATCGTACAAATCATAGCCAAAGAGATGAATATAAAACTTTCCGACATTCGTTCAAAAAAACGAAACAAAGAAATAGTAAATGCGAGGAGAATGGCGATTCATCTAGCAAGAGACTTAACACCAAATTCAATGCCTCAAATCGCTCAATATTTTGGTATGAAAGACCACACTGCCATCTCTCATGCTTTAAAAAAGATTGCCGAAGCGATTGAAGAAGAACCAAATTTTCAAATTTTACTTGAAGAATTATCCAATAAAATCAGTTCAACAAGCAGTAAACTAGATTAAACGCTCAATTTTCTCTCTCAAATAGGATGTGAATAACTTTGAAAATCTTAAAGTTAGCTTCAAAAAGTTATTCACATGTTGGGTTTAGATGTGAATAACTTTTCACTTTAAAAAAAACTTAAAAAGTTATTCACATGTTATTCACATCTTTTAAGACCATAACGATGGTAGCTAGAGATAGTTATTCACACTATTCACATACCGTTAAAATGATAAAAAAGAAAAAAATTATCCTTTTTTCAATAAATATAAAATATATACCATTTGTTAGTAAATTTCACTAAAAACTTTGATTAAAAAGAGGGTATAATCGCAATCAGAAAATCCAACATGTGAATAAGTCAAAAGTTATTCACATGTTATTCACATACAAAGAGACCATAACGGTGGTAGCTGGAGATAGTTATTCACACTATTCACTGTACCTACTACTACTACTACACTTATATATAATATATAAGAGACAATATAAAAAATAAAAAAGTTATTCACTTATCAAATTTAGATGTGAATAAGACAAATACAAATTAACTCATAAAAGAGAAAAAAGGAAAAAGATGAAAATAGAGATAAATAAGCAACTTCTTGAATCTATACTAATTGATTTACAATCTTTTTTAGATAAAAAAGACGCTACCCAAATAAAATCACATGTCTATATCAATGCGATAGATGGAATAATTACTTTTAAAGCAACAGATTCTGAGATAGGTTTAGTTATTCATTCCTCTAATGTGAATATTATCCAAAATGGTACAACCACAGCAAACGGTAAAAAACTTTTAGATATTATTAAAATTTTAAAAAATAATACAATGTCTTTAGAAGTAGAAAATGATATTTTAACCATCAGTCAAAATTCTTCTAAATTTAAACTTCCCACTTTTGAGCATATAAATTATCCATCTTTTCCTCAAATAGACAATAAAGCAAAACTTAGCGTTGATTCTTTAAATCTTATAAAAGCGTTTAAAAAAGTTTCACCTGCAATTGATTCAAATAATCCAAAATTTGAACTCAATGGTGCATTGCTGAGTATCAATGCTAATGGATGTGATATTGTTGGAACTGATACTAAAAGATTGGCATTGATGCATTTAAATCAAACAGGTTCTCAAGAGTTAAAACTTATTATCCCTAAAAAAGCCATTATCGAAATTCAAAAACTTTTTACCGATGCTATAGATATTTATTATGACGATACAAATCTTATCATTCAAAATCAAAACTATTTTTTCTTCAATCGTTTAATTAACGGCAAATATCCAGATTATGCTAGAATAATCCCTAAAAATAAAAAATATAGTTTTAAGCTACCTAAAAAAGAGATGATAGAGTCTATCAAAATGATAACTTCTATTTGTCAAGATATCACAATGGTATTTTCTCCTAATTCAATCATTTTTAAATCTTTTTCAAATGATATTGATGAAGCTAAAACAGAACTTCTTATCAATCTTGAACTTGAACATAGTTTTGAACTAAATGTAAATAGTCGTTATTTTTTAGATTTTATTATGCAAGTTGATTCTGAAAATTTTGAGATTATTTTAAATGAGCAATCGCTTCCATTTCTTCTTCAAGATGGAGCATTTCAAACGGTTATTATGCCAATTATAGGGTAAGGAAAAGTATGACAATTCAAACAAAATATATTTTTATCACAGGTGGAGTTTTAAGCTCTTTAGGAAAAGGTATCACAGCTGCTAGTTTAGGTACGCTTTTAAAGCACTCAGGACTGCGTGTAGGCGTTTTAAAGCTTGACCCTTACATCAATGTTGACCCAGGTACAATGTCGCCTTTAGAGCATGGTGAGGTGTTTGTTACAAAAGATGGTGCGGAGACAGATTTGGATTTAGGTCATTATGAGCGATTTTTAGACAGTTCATTGACTCGAAATAATAACTTTACTACAGGTCAAGTTTATAAAACAGTTATCGAAAATGAAAGAGTTGGCAAATACCTTGGAAAAACAATTCAAGTTGTACCTCACATCACTACTGAAATCAAAGATAGAATCATCATAGCGGGGGCTAAAAAAGATATTCTTATCGTTGAGCTTGGTGGAACTGTTGGAGATATCGAAGGATTGCCATTTTTGGAGACGATTCGACAAATGAAACATGAGTTTGGAAAAACCAATGTATTTAATGTTCATGTGACTCTATTACCGTATATTAAAACAGCAGGAGAGCTTAAAACAAAACCAACACAACATTCAGTTGGTGAGCTAAGACGAATTGGTATTTCACCAAATATGGTTATTTTAAGAGCAGAACAAGCTGTACCAAAAGATTTAAAACGAAAAATTGCATATAGTTGTGATATTGATGAAGATAGCGTTATTGAAGCCACAGATGCTCCGACGATTTATCAAGTTCCACTAAATCTTATGGCTCAAGATATCTTAACTCCTATTGCAACACAATTAAAATTGGATGAGTTAAAACCAGAAATGCAAAGCTGGAGTGAGCTTGTAAGTAAGATTATTGAGCCTCAAGGAGAGGTAACTATCGCTTTTGTTGGTAAGTATCTTGATTTAAAAGAGTCGTATAAATCTTTAACTGAAGCACTTATCCATGCTGGAGCAAACCTTGATGTTAAGATAAAAATCAAATGGGTGGATAGCGAAAAAGTAGAGTCTGATGGAGCTAAAAAGTATCTCAATGGTGTTGATGGTATCTTAGTTGCTGGTGGATTTGGTAATCGTGGGGTTGAGGGTAAGATTTTATCTATCGAGTATGCACGAAATGAAAATATTCCATTTTTAGGTATCTGTTTAGGGATGCAGTTGGCGATGGTAGAGTTTGCTAGAAATGTTTTAGGACTTAGTGATGCCAACTCTGCTGAATTTGACGAAGAGAGTACCAATAAAATTATCTATCTAATTGATTCTTTTATGGATGCAAGTGGTCATACACAACTTAGAACAAGCTCTTCTCCTATGGGTGGAACTTTGCGTTTGGGTGAATATGAGTGCCATACAAAAGAGGGTTCACATCTAAAAAAAGCATACAATTCATCTTTGATTTATGAGAGACATCGTCATAGATACGAAGCAAATCCTATTTATAGAGAAAGATTGGAAGCAAATGGAATGATGATTACAGGTGAGTCAAATGGACTTATAGAGGCAATTGAAATCTCAAATCATAGATGGTTTTTAGGAGTTCAGTTTCATCCTGAATTTACCTCAAGACTTCAAAATCCAAATCCAGCAATTTTAGCATTTGCATCGTCTGCATGTGAATATAAAAAAAGTAAAGATGAAGATTGAAGTACAAAAGTTAAATCTTAATGACATAGATTTAACACTAAGTAGCCGTTTTGAGGAGGGATTTCTCTCCTTAAAAGACCTTCCTTCCCCATCGCTTTTTAAAGATATGACCAAAGCAGTTAAACGCATTGCTCTAGCTTTGAAAAGAGATGAAAAGATAGTTATTATCGGTGATTATGATGTTGATGGAGTTATATCTACCACGATTTTTAAGAGCTTTTTTGACTCTATCGGAGCTAATGTTGATTGGCTTGTTCCTAATCGTTTTAATGATGGTTATGGGCTTAGTGTCAATATTATTCCTCGCATTAAAGAGTATGATTTAGCTATCACGGTTGATAATGGCATTAGCTCGGTGGAAGCTTCTATGTTGTGCCGTGAGTTGGATATCGAACTTATCATCACAGACCACCATTTGGTTGGTCAAACTTTACCTCTTGCCTATGCGATAGTCAATCCAAAACAGCCAGATTGCCCTTTTCCTTATAGTAACATTTGTGGAGCGCAAGTGATTTGGTATTTGATGAATGCTTTAAAAAATGAATTAGGTTTAAATGTTGATATGCGAGAATATTTAGGACTTGTAAGTATTGCGATTATCGCCGACATGATGCCTTTAAAACATATCAATCGAGCAATGGTTATTTATGGACTCAAAGAGCTTTTTAACTCAACCATACCTGCAATCTTAGTCTTTAAAGAAAATATCAAAAAAAGTAGTTTTAGTGCTGATGATATCGGTTTTTTTATCGCTCCTATTTTAAATAGTGCGGGTAGATTGCAAGATGCGTCGGTTGCGATTGAGTTTTTATTGAGTCAAAATATATCAGTGGCAAGAGAAAATTTTTCTTATATAAGTGAATTAAATTCTAAGCGAAAGAATATAGAGCAAGAGCTGACTTCTCAAGCATTATTGATGGCAAATCCTAAAGATAGTGTTTTGTTGATAAATGGCAATGGATGGCATGAGGGAGTGATTGGAATCGTTTGTGCGAGAGTAAGTCGTGAGTTTCGAAAACCTTGTATTATTTTGACTGATTCACATGAAAATGGAGTTTTAAAAGGGAGTGGACGAAGTTTTAGCCAGTGTGATTTGCATCGATTGACCTCTCGGTGTAAAGAGCATTTGTTAAAGTTTGGTGGACACAAATCAGCGATTGGATTAAGTCTTAAAAAAGAGAATCTTGAATTTTTACGATTGGCACTTCTGCTTAGTCACCAAGAAGAAGAGAGTGTGAGTGAACCTATTGTGGATGATATTTTAGGTGAGATATCACTTGAGATGATAGATTTTAGATTGATACAACTTTTAAAAATTTATGAACCTTATGGGATGAGTAATTCTAGGGCAAAATTTATCACTAGGGGTGTCATGATTGAAGAGATTTGTGTGATGGGTAAAGATGGTGAGCATCGTAAATTTACTTTTAAAAAAGATAATATCAATCAAGTAGGGGTTCTATTTAGAAGCTTTGCTCCATATGATAAAGGAAGTTGCGTAGATGTTATTTATACACTAAGTGAAAACTTTTTTAATGGCAAAACAACGATACAAATGATGATAGAAGAGATACTCTTATAGTTTAGATACTCAATTAGCAAATAATTTTATTTATTTTTTGTTTGTTGAATATTAACTTTTATATGTTAAAATAAGTCTGTAAAGTTTATGGTATTTGGCTTTATGTAGATATAAAAATAGGAAATTTAGAAATGAAGAAAATCATTTTAGCATCTCTTTCATTAGCAATTTTTGGCATAAGCTCTTTAGTTGCGCAACCTCTTAAGTATAAGGTGAAAAAAGGTGAAAGTTTTTACGATATTGCAAAAAAATATAATGTACCTTTAGAGAAACTTCAAGCTTCAAATTTAAAATATTTTCAAAAGCAATTGAAATCGGGTGATGAGATAGAGATTCCAATAGAGAGTAAAGATAAAGTATCAACAGATAATGACAAGGTGAATAAAAATAGCCCAAAAGTTCTCAATACTAAAAGTGTTCGAGTTGAGTTTGGGGATTCGTTTTCCTCTTTTGCGAAACGACATAATCTCTCCATTGAAGAGTTGAAAAAATTAAATGAGGAGAAGTTTAAAGGAAAATTGAAATATGGTGATGAGTTACTTATCCCCTCATCAGATAAAACTTCTTTGACATCAAGCAAAGCAAAGAGTCCACAAAAAGAGGATAACGAGAATAAAAATAGCGATAAGAGAGAAAAAACAAATCAAAAACCCTCTAAAGATAAAATAGAATCTAAAAAAGTGAGTGCAAAAACGAGTTCTATCATCCCAACGGCTAAAAGAAAGTTAGGGACTCGCTATGTTTATGGGGCTATGGGACCTTACAAGTTTGATTGCTCTGGGTTTACAAGTTATGTTTTTAAAGCAAAAGGTGTTTGTCTTCCTCGAAAAGCATCAGCTCAATATCAAAGAGGAGAAAGAGTCTCAAGAAATAATCTAAAAGAGGGTGATTTAGTCTTCTTTGATACAGACAATAGACGAAATTGTATCTCGCATGTTGGTATCTATGCTGGAAATAATAAATTTGTTCATGCAAGTAGTGGAGCTAGAAAAGTTGTGGTTTCAAACCTTGATAAAGATTTTTATTCTAAGCGATATAGAGGTGCTAGACGATACATTTGTAATTAATTTTATTTTTTAATAAATAATTATATATTTTAAAAAAATAATATGTTTATTATTGTGTTTTAATAAAATATGTTGTATTATAAATAAATTTTAATTATTTATAATAAAAGAGGATGTCATGAAAACAAAATATTTGGTATTTGCTGTCTTTGCTTCGGCTCTTGTTTTTGGATTGCTTTCGTATTTTAAAGATATGGAGCGACATGATACAGTAGGTCTTTCGTATAGTGATGTCCAAAAAGAGGATAAGGGACGATATAAATTAAACAGTGTTGGAGAGTCTATTCTAGAATTAAATGGACTTAATGAAGCCCAAAAAATGGATGCTTGGCGTCGTTCACCTATACAAGATGATATGATAGATATGTTTCCAAATTTTCAAAAAATGAAAGATTTTATCAATCATAGAGTAGTTGATGATGGTGAGTTTAAAGCCAATATGCTTAAAACAATTGATGAGTTAGAGAGTGCTTATATTGCAGGAGAGATAGATTCTCAAAGCGTGAAAGCAAAACTTTCACACCTTGGTTCTTAAAATTTATAATTACTATCTCTTTTTAACAGACATACACCGTTGGTAGCGTTTATTGACATTACCAGCAAAGTGTTCAGTGGTTAAAATTCGACTTACTTTTTCACTATGGAGTTCGATAGATGGGACGATGGCATAAGGTGCATTTTTGCCTTTTAACGCTTTATAAGTTTTTCTAAAAGTTTCATAAGTTAGTGTATTTTCAAATGCTAACTCTTTTTCTTTAAGTAAATCTTGTTTGAGTTGGGCATCATCTAGTGGCATACCATATTTTCGTATAACTCGTCTCATAGCATCTTCTGTACCACTAGTTGCTAAAGCAGACATGGGATTAAAGTCACTGTGTGAAAGTAAATCTCCATCTTGAGCTATTTTTTCTCCTTTTGGAAGAAGTTCGTTAACAATTTTTTGAAGAGATGCATTTCTTGAACTGTATCGTCCTGCATTGAAGTCTGCAAATCGATATATTTGTTTATCATATGATGCTGGATAGGTCAATAAAAGATGTGTTCCATAAAATACTCCACCTTTGCGTGAATACATATAGTCTCTTAATTCCCAAATCTCATCCAAATCAAGACTATTTCCTTTTTTCTCTTCTACATCAATAGCATAGGCAACAGCCACTTGCATTGAACCTACGGTATCAACTTTATTCATATTTTCAATTAAGGGTGTGAGCATCTTTAAAACTAAAGGATTTGCATGGTCGGTCATGATAGTTCTATATATCATATCAACATCTTTTTCAGTTCTAGCTTTGTGCAATTTTGCATAGTAGTTATCTTCAGGAGATGGATATTTCTTAAGAAAATCTTTTAGTTTAAATCCTAAAATATCTGGAATCTTATCATCTACATCTTTGACTCTTTTTTCAAGTTGTCCTGAAAGATTGGCAACAGAAGGATTTGCTCTAAAACTAGATTCTTGTGCGATGACAGCAATAACTGAACAAACATTTTTTCTATCTTGAGGAAGATTGAGTTCCAAAAGTGTACTTTTGATATCTTCTCCCCAACCCAATGTGTTGCCAACATCTCTTTGTTCTGTTTTGAGGATAAGTCGTTTTATTTTTTTAGCAGAAAGATTGCCTTGTGATTCTATCTCTTCAATCTCTTCTTCATTTTCAAAAAAATCAAAATTTTTAATTTTACTCCAAATGTCAAAAACAAACTCTCGTGGTGCATAAAAAATGATAAGCAACCCAACAATAAGAGCGTAAAACATAAATTTTAACATTGACCACATAGACAATCCTCCTTAAGCCTGAAAGTTTCGAGATATTTTTGATATAATAACACAAATTTATATAAAGGAAGTCAAATGTGCGACTTCAATGCCCTAAGTGAAGAAGAGAAACTCTTTTATCACACAAAACTTTTAGAATGTGCTATTGCTTTTGGTGGAAAAAACTTTTTTTTACAACTTCTTGAGCTTATTCGTCAGACAAAACCTCACCCACTCACTTCACGAGATAGTCAGTTTTCTATCCACAAAGGGGTTGTTCTTTGGAATAAAGTGATTTTCAATGATAAACTTCAGCTTCTTCTTCAAGCAAGATTAGGAGAGAGTAGAAGAGGAAATATTCTTCCAGATAAGAGCGATAAAAGTTATAAAAAGGTTTTAAATCTTGTTAAAACTTTTAGTCCAATAGAGTTCACCGCTAAACCTAGAATGCAAAAAGATGGAAAAGGATTTAAATTTAAAGCTTTTGATGCTGTTGATGATAACACGATTCGATTGAATCCTGTATTTGATGCAGTATTTTTCTGTTCTGTTGAAACTATTAAAAAAATACTTAATTTTCAGAGTAAAGAGTAATTTTCAAGCTCAATCTTTTGTTCAAGTCTCTTTTTTAAGATAAATTTATCAATAGAGTAACAAGAGGGACATCTGTTGTAGGCAAGAGGAAACTCAGCTTTACAACTCGGACAAAAGTAATTAAATTGTATATCAATATCATTTTTACCACTATTTCTAGCTGAAAGTATTGTATCTATCTCGAAAATATTGCTTTTAATATTTTTATCATAAGGTATAATTTCTCTTGCCATGAAAATTGCTTTTAGGGGTTGATTTTCTGTTTTTTCGATAATGTCAAAATTTATCTTAGAAGCTGGTAGTGTCCAAAAGATATCCAAACTCTCAATAATTCTTTTATCATCTATAAATTCCCATGCTTTAGAAACATCTAGTTTAAAAAGTGTATGCAACACTTGTCTATAAAAACTTTTATGTGTTGAGCTTAACGCTATGAGTAAATCAGTTTTTTCATCAGGAGAGAAAGATTTTGAGTTTAAAATCTCAAAAAATCGAAAATGAGCTTCCAATTGAGTTGTATCTTCTCCTAAAATTTTCAAAGAACGACTAATCTCATCAGCATCTTTATATTGGTGCAACATCTCATAGATGATTTGAAGTAGATAAAGAGCTTTAGTATCTCGTGGTGATATCTCTAAGAGTGAGACTAGAGTTGATTTAGCTCTAGCCATCAATCCACTTTTTAGATAAGTTGACGCTAACTCTTTTAGGAACTCATCATGATAACTTTTTTCATGATTGTTTTTGATGAGATAGAGATATAACGGAATGGCTTTGTGATACTCTCCATTTTTTTGAAATGCCAATGCAAGAAGTCGTAGAGGTTGAAGTAAAGAGGAAGAAAAAGGAATGATATCAAAATCCAAACTACAATCTTTACTCTCAAATGTCTCTAAAAAATTTTCTAATTTCTTTTGTTGTTTCTCTTTTTTCAGATTTCCAAAGAGATGTGTGAGTAAAGATACCGATAAAACCAGTGTTATAAGAATAAAAATACTAACCAGTGGGTCATTGTAGCTTAAAAAAACATTATCCAAATAGAACCTCTTTTAGGGATATTTTACCTAAAATTTATGAGAACATCCTTTTAAAAGATGCCAATAGTGTAGCGATAAGTCCTTTTGGTTGTATTAACTCTTGTATAAATTCATCATAACTCATGTGATGCTCTTCTAAAAATGAGTTTAAAAAAGTCAATGATGCTTCCATCCCATGTTTTTTCTCAATGTTGAGCATGATACTATATGGTTCTTTAAATGTATCTATAACATGTTGAGGAGGACTTCTTCTAAAAGCACTGTATCCTATAATTTCTCCTGCACTATTTTTTTTTACATCAAAGTCAACAATCACCCAATAATATCTACCATCTTTTGTTAAATTTTTAACAATACCTGATATCGGTCTTCCTGCCTTAAGTGCATTCCATACAATATAAAAAACAGCTTTTGGCATATCTGGATGTCTTACAACATTGTGAGATATTCCAATTAACTCATCTTGGGCATAGCCTGAAATTTCCGAAAAATTTTTATTGATAAAAACAATATTTCCATTTAAGTCAGTTCTGCTTACTATAAATTTAGTTTTACTAAATTTTATCTCTTCATTTATGGCTATCGGTCTATAAATCATTCGGATTTCCTTATATATTTTAGATTTGGAAATTTTATCTTAAATACATAAGAAATAACACATTTTTATGATAAAAACTACATTTATGTTACATTAATATTTTAAAATATTTCAAAATATTAAGAAAAAATTTTTTTAAAACTTGCTAGTAGTCCTGCAAGAAGTCCTTTGGGTTTTATTAGCTCTTGGATAAATTCATCATAACTGATATTATGCTCTTCTAAAAATCCTTCCAAATAGGTAACAGAAGCTTCCATCCCATGTCGTTTTTCTATCTTCAACATACTTTCATAAATCTCTTCTATGGTGTCGATAACATCTTGAGGTGCTTGTCGTCTAAAAGCGGTATAAGATGCTATTTTTCCATGAATATCTCTTTTTACATCCAAATCAGCAATTACCCAATAGTATCTACCATCTTTTGCTAAGTTTTTAACGACACCTGATATTGGTCTTCCAGATTTTAAAGTTGCCCAAACTAGATAAAATACAGCTTTTGGCATATCTGGATGACGGACAATATTATGATTTGCACTAATAAGTTCAGCATCATCATATCCACACACATCTGAAAAGTTTTTGTTGATAAAGATAATATTACCTAAAAGGTCAGTTTTACTAACGATAAATTTTTTCTTGCTAAATTTAATCTCTTCATCTCTTGGAATAGGTCGATAAATCATCACATCTCCTTTATATTTTCTATATATTGATATTGTAGCTTAAAATAAATAAAAAAAAACAAAAAATTATATTATTTTTATAAAAAAAATATAACATAACATAAAAAGAATCTCATAAGTTATATTTTATTGTTTTTTTGATTATAAATAACAAAAAAAAATTATAGATTTTTTTTCAGTTATATGATATCATAATGGTATTTATTTGTGTAAAGGATTCCCATGTTTTATAGGTTTGTTTGCTATTGCTTCGTGGTTTTTTTTGTCGCTGGTTGTGTCGAGAACAATCTTATACCAGCCGTGAAAGATAAAGTGTCTGGAAAAGTAACATATGATAAAGTTCCTGTCTCTTTAAATAGTGATTCTAGTGCAAAATTGGATTACATTAATACGGAAGTTTTTCCATGTAAACATATTTTGGTTAAAGCAATCAATACAAAAGGTGAAGTAGTAGCATCAAGTCCAACAGATAAAAATGGCTATTATGAGTTAAATATTTCTTCAAGCGATGATGTAAAAATACGAGCCTATGCACAAATGCAAAAATCAGATACACCATCATGGGATGTAAAAGTAGTTGACAATGTCAATCAAAATTCACTTTATGTTATAGAGGGTGAGTATGCGAAAGTGACAAAACAGACAGCTACTCGAAATCTTCATGCCTCATCTGGATGGAATAAAACGGGATATCTTAAAAATGGGAGAAGTTCAGCTCCATTTGCTATTTTAGATACCATTTACCTAAGCATGGATAAAATTTTATCGGCTGATGACAAAGCACAATTTCCACCTTTAGTTATCAATTGGTCAACATCCAATGTGGCTTCTGGAGGAGATAAAGAGTTAGGTCAGATTGTCACTTCAAATTATGACGGAGATGGTGGACTTTGGATTTTGGGCGATGAAAATGGTGATACCGATGAGTTTGATGACCATATCATCGCTCATGAGTGGCGTCACTATTTTGAAGATAAATTCTCTCGTTCTGATAGTATAGGAGGCTCTCATGCAACCACCGACCATTTGGATATCCGAGTGGCTCTCGGCGAGGGCTGGGGAAATGCTTTTTCAGGAATGGCTACCAATAATCCTTATTATTATGATACTTCTGGTGCGAAGCAAAGCACTGGATGGTATATGAATTTGGAAACGGATAAGAGTTCAGTACGGGGTTACTACAATGAAGGGTCTGTTCAGAGGATTTTATATGATTTGTATGATGATAAAAAAGAGACACATGACAATATAGCTTTAGGATTTAAACCGATATATGAGGCGATGATAGATAAAGAGAAAAATGCTCCAGCATTTACGAGTTTGTTTACCTTTATAGATGCACTAAAGTCGCAAAATCAAGATAAAAAAACACAGATAGATAGCATAGTTTCATCAGAAGGTATTGCTCCTATCATTGATGTATATGGAACAGGAAGAGATGCAAAAGAGAATGATAGACTAAATAATATGCCACTCTATAGAACTTTAAACTTTGGTTCATGGCAAAAAGTTTGTTATCAAAGTTATGATAATAATGATAATATTGGTTTTATGAGTCGTTACAATAAATTTGGAAATAGGACATTTTTTAAGCTAAATATTCCAAAGACAGATTTTTATAGTATTAAAGCTAAGCAAAATGGTACGACTTATGGTGACCCAGATATGATTATCTATAAAGCTGAGTATCCATTTGAAGCTTTAGCTCTCTCTCCATCTGAAGGTGCAACGGCTGACGCTTTGGATATGGATTTGGCTCAAGGTGATTATCTAGTTGAGCTTTATGATGCAACTTACAATAGCTCTTGTTTTCTAGTTACTATTGAAAAATCTGTACCAAATAAAATGAAAGCCAATATGAAACCAACTCAACCGAGAGTTCTTAAAAAAATGCCTCAATATTGATTATAAAACCTGTATCTCTTCTTGAAGTTCAATACCAAATTGCTCTTTAGCTCTTTTTTTGGCTTCAGTGATGAGATAGAGTGCATCTTCAAAATTGCCTTCACCAAAATTGACCAAAAAATTTGCATGAACTTCACTCCAACCCATACCACCTTTTCGCACTCCTTTTAGTCCAATGGCTTCAATGATTCGCCCTGCATAGTCATTTGGTGGATTTTTAAATGCAGAACCAGCACTTGGCTCTTTGGGTTGATTGGCTCTGAGTGCAATTAATGAGTCTAAAAGTTCTTGACTAAAGCCGTGAGTTATCTTAAATCTAGCCTCACTCACTACGCCACTTAGTTTTGCAAATCGATATCCATGTGCTATTTTTTCTTTATCTATCCACTCATCGTTTATCTTGATACTTTCTAAGATGTTAAAAATCTCATAACTTTTAACCCCTGCATTCATCGCAATCATACCACCTACACTCCCAGGTAATTTTGAAAAAAATTCAAATCCTGCAATGTCATGTTTTCGTGCAAAAGAGACAACTTTTCCAGTTGGAGTCGCACAACCGATGGTTAAAATATCCTTATTAAGCTCCATAAAATCAAAATCTTTAGACAACATCATCAATTCAGGTGGTGTTGGTGAGACCAAAAGATTATTCGCATGACCGATAATAAGTCTATCTTGAGGGATAATATCCCCTTTTTCTATCATCAAAACTTCTATTTTATTTCCTACTTTGATACTTGAGAATTTGCTAAAATCAATAGTTTTGAAAAACACTATTCACCTCTTCTTAGCGTTGAATACTCTTTTGGGATAAGATAGTCGTTTGTTTTGAGTTGCGTTGTAAAAAAACCTCTCTCGAAGCCTATCTCATATAGTTTATCAAGCGATGTGAGTTGGAGTTCGCTAAGTTCTACCGATTCATCTGATGCATACATATCAAGGTATTTTTTAAGCATATCACTAGCAATTCGAACTAAATTTTCATCTTCTAGTTTAGCACAAAGCTCCACTTTTTTTTCATTTGCCACTTTAACGCCATCAATGAGTATATCTTCTATCTCAATAGCACGATTGAGTGGAAGTGAACGACGAATAGCCATACCCCCCAATGGTAACGGTAAGCCCTCTCCTGCTAACTCTTGCCAAACATCCCAAAGCTCTTTTTCTACTTCCAAAGAGTCATCAAAATTTAAGATAGACTCATGAATCAAAACACCTGCATCCACAACTCCATCAAGTACAGCTTGTTCTATTTCCAAAAAGTTCATATAGGTTATTTTGGCTTGGGGATAGTAGATTTTAAACAGTAGTGCATTTGTTGTGTATTTGCCAGAGAGTGCTACTTTGAAGTTTTTTTTGAGTTTTTTATCTTTTATTTTTATAAGCTTTGGACCATATCCATCTCCGAAACTAACAGCAGTTTTAAGAAGTGCATACTCATCTTTGATAAGAGGATAGAGTCCAAAACTAATTGCACTAACATCGTAAGTTCCCGCTAAGGCTTCAACATTGAGCGTCTCGATATCGAGTGCCTCATTTGTAAAACTATAATCTTTTGTATCAACCCAACCGAACTTTATAGCATAATACATAAAAATATCATCTGCATCTGGGGAGTGTGCTAGTGTAATTTTTTTCATTTTAACTCACTTTGTATTTAATAGTGTGATTATATAGTAAAAAATCTGAAGAGTAGCGATACTAGAGGCTAAGATTTTAGCACTCTAGTTTACTTAGTGGTTTTGTTTTATAGGGAGGGGTCTAATTAACAGCTAGGAACATTTCCTGAATCACTTGCGTATTCCATTGAAAAATCAAAAACATCTTTAGCTAATGCTGGTTTCAAGTTAGCTTTTGGACAGATTTTTTTAGTTTCAGCAACCATACCTTTAACACCGATAGCTTCCCATTGGTCTTCAGTATGTTTAGCAGCAAATTTAGCACCTGTCATTCCACAAGGAGCTTTAAGCATTTTTGAGAAAGCTTTTTGCCCTTTAGCAACATCCGCAGAAGCAGTAGTTGTAGCAACAGCTAGACCGAAAAGAGCAGTAACTGCCAATTTTGTAATTAAATTCATCGAGTTTCCTTTTTGTATAGACTTAAAATGTTTGAGATTATTTTATATAATCTTGAGTAATTTTATAAACAAATCGTGTACTATTCGTGTACGATATATAACTGCATTAAAAAAAGTAATAAAAAAAAATCTTATTTTTTTATAACCTATTTAGATTGATGATTTGAGCTTTTTTGTCTATTATCATGCTTTTGTGCTATAATTTAAAAATCTTATTTTGGAGTCTTTTATGCGTTTTCTTTTTTTTATTTCACTTCTTTTTTTGTTTCAAGGGTGCGTTGCCCAACAAAGCCAACTCTCTTCTCAATCTATTTCCAAGCAAGAGTTGATTGAAAAAAGCCATTATGAACTCTCTATTGTAGCAAAATCTATCCATGAACAAGAGAGTGCGATGAGTGATTTTGCACGATTTATTGATATTATGAAAAGCTATGTCAATGATTATTCCAATACCATACAAGCGAGTGCGTACTTTTCAAATGCACTTAGGGTTTTGCCGATACCATATGCTGGTGAGGTTTCAAATGCTACAAAATTGGTCTCAAATAGTTTGGTTAATCTCAATAATACAGCCTCAGCACTTGATAAATATCGATACAGTAGTGTCAATTTTTTAAATGGATACAATCAATTAGGACGCAATCCAAATCCTATGGCATTGGCTCAACTTTCAAGTTATGCAGATAATGTTTTGATAATTGATGCGTTAAATCTTCAAGCAAATATGGAAAAAATAGGTAAAACTACAGAAGGACTCTTAACTGCTACGCAAATCATCTCGACAAGTTCGACCGTAGCTTCGTCCTATCTTGATAAAGCAAAATCATTTTTAGGGATGCAAGAAGAGGTATCTGTGGAAGAAAAAGAGGCTTTGGCAAAATCTAAAGATGGATTTAAAGCAAATCTAACTCAACTTAACAATCATATCAATATGTTGAAAAATTCTGCGATGTTAAATCGTCAAGGGATTGCAAAAGCTAGAGTGATATCTGACTTAGCGGTTGAGGTTGATAGAAGATAAAATATTATATATGTTATAATTTGAGTAAATTTTTAAATTAGGTTAACATTATGGTAGTAACAAGATTTGCACCCTCTCCAACTGGATATTTGCACATTGGAGGGCTAAGAACAGCTCTCTTTTCATGGCTTTGGGCAAAAAAAAATGGTGGAACTTTTCTTCTTCGGATAGAAGATACAGACCTTTCACGAAATTCAGATGATGCGATGAGGGCGATTTTAAACGCTTTTGAGTGGGTAGGTTTGAGTTATGATGGTGATGCTTTTTATCAGTCAAAGCGATTTGAACTCTATAAAAGTTATATAGATAGACTTCTTAGTGAGGGCAAAGCTTATCGCTGTTATATGAGCAAAGAGGAGTTGGATGAACTTAGAGAGGAGCAGATGGCACGAAAAGAGCGACCAAGGTATGATGGTAGATATCGTGATTTTAAGGGAACTCCTCCCGAAGGTGTTGAGCCTGTTATTCGTATAAAAGCTCCGTTGGATGGTGAAATTCGCTTTGTTGATGGTGTAAAAGGTGAGATAGTTATCGCTTCAAGTGAGGTTGATGATTTTGTTATTGCTAGGAGTGGTGGAGTGCCTACTTATAACTTTGTGGTGGCGATAGATGATGCTTTGATGGGGATTACGGATGTTATAAGGGGGGATGACCATCTTTATAATACACCAAAGCAAATTGTTATATACAATGCATTGGGGTTTGAGTTACCACGATTTAGCCATGTTGCGATGATAAATAATGAAGAGGGGAAAAAACTCTCAAAAAGAGATGGTGCTACTGATGTTATGGAGTACAAAACAAATGGTTTTTTACCCGAAGCACTCCTTAACTTTTTGGTTAGATTGGGCTGGAGCAATGGAGACCAAGAGATTTTTAGTGTAGAGGAGATGATAAGTTTATTTGACCCTAAAAATATCAACAAAAGTGCTTCAAGCTACAATCTTGATAAACTTTTATGGCTCAATGCTCACTATATCAAAAATAGTTCAGATGAAAAATTGATAGAGCTTTTAAAAGATTTTGAGATAGATTTGAGTGCTGATGAGAAGTCAAGTGATATCTTAAAAGCGACAAAAGAGAGAGCAAAAACACTTATAGAGTTGGCAAGTCAGATAAATTTGATACTTCAAGCACCTACAAGTTACAATCAAAAAGTGATAAAAAAGGCATTTGGAGGTGAAGCAAAAGAGATACTTAGTCGTTTTAATGTCACACTTCAAGCTCAAAAGCCTGAAAATATAGAGCAGTTTCATGAACTCTTACAAGATTTTGTAGCTCAAAATAATATAGGATTTGGCAAGATTGGTCAGCCTCTTAGAGTTGCACTTTTAGGGGATATGGCGGGTGCTGGACTTGATGAAATTATGTATATATTAGGTGTTGATGAGGTAACTAAACGAATCCAAAGTGCGATAAATTTTATAGAAAGTCTATAATATAAAGATTAAAGTGTATGGTGCATTTTAATGCACCATTTTACATATAAAAATGTCAACTAAATGAGTTTAATACTTGAGCTGGTAAGTTCTATTTTTTTAGCCTCTATTAGTTTTGTAAGTGCTGATTTGAAATTTTTTTTACTCATTTGAAATCTATTTTGAATCTCATTTGCATCGCTTTTATAGGTAAATGCTAACTCTTTATGGGTTGTTAATTCATCTAAAATCTTTTGGCTATCACTGAGTTGGGCATTCATAGCTCTTAGGCTCAAATCTATTTTACCATCTCTTCTGATATTTTTGATATACCCAACTTTTCTATCGCCCTCTTTGATGTACTCAAAAACATCACTGCTAAAAATCATTCCCTCATACTTACCATCTATGATAGCTTTATATCCCATAGGCGTTTTTGCAATGATAAAAAGGTCAACTTTTTGGTACTTTGAGACTTTTCCAAAGCCATTTTCTAGCCATCTACCTATGCGTTGAGAGCCGTAAAGTCGCCCAGTGAGTTCATCAAGACAGACCCTAAGAAGATAAGATTTTCCGATAGAAAAGTGTGATTTTTGTTCACTTAGAGGTACGAGTAAATCTTTTGGTAACCCCCAATCTACAAATGAACCATAGTGTCGATAGTCCACCACTTCAAAGAAATTAAATTCTCCCAACATCGCTTTAGGTTTTTGGGTGGTTGCTACCAATCTATCTTCAGAGTCTGTATAGACAAATACGCCAACAAGGCTTAAAAGAGTCATATCATCGGTGACATAGCGATTTGGAAGGAGTACTTCTTTTTCATCTTCAGCTCTTAGTACTACTCCAAAATCGATAAGTCTTGTGACTAAAAGAGTGTTTATTTCGCCTGTTTTGATGGTTTTTGAGATGGGGTCTTGTGTGGTTGGTAAGGTCATTTGTGTTATTCCGTTAGTTAATTGTGTGAAATTATACTCTAAATATACTAACAATAAGAAGTATATTATATTTATTTAATATACTTTAGTCACATTGACTCAAGATTATTTTGTAAAATCATTTAAATACTCTTGACAAATAAAAATCAATTTTGTATAATCGCACCAGTATTTAAATAAGTGTCATAAAAGATAACGATTTGGTACGAAAACAAAGAGTTGGGGTTTATATAAAATGGGCAAAGAAAAAGCAGACTCTATTGATGTTGAGATTCATGATGGTGTTGTTGAATCAGATGTCAATCAAGAAAATAGTGAAATAATAACTGAAGATAATAGTGCTATGATAGCTCAGATTGAAGAGCTTGAGGCGTCGGTAAATTCATGGCAAGATAAGTATCTTAGAGCGTGTGCGGATTTTGAAAACTCAAAAAGACTTTTAGCAAAAGATAAGATGTCAGCAGTAGGTTATGCAAATGAGGGATTTGCTAAAGATATATTGGCAGTTGCAGACTCTTTTGAGAGTGCTTTATATACGATTGAAAATGTTGATATCTCTGAGGGCGAAGAAGTTTTAGCTAAGATAAAAGAGGGACTTCATCTTACTTTTGAGCAGTTGAAAAAAGTTTTAGAGAAAAACCATATTATGGAAGTTGGCTCTAAAAAAGAGTTTGACCCAAATGTTCATCAAGCAATCATGCAAGTTGAAAGCGAAGAGCATGAAAGTGGAGATGTTGTCATGGTGATGCAAAAAGGTTATATGTTAAAAGATAGAATACTTCGTCCATCTATGGTAAGTATCTGTAAATAAGTTTTAAAATCAATAATAAAGGAAAACAATGAGTAAAGTATTAGGAATAGATTTAGGAACAACAAACTCAGCGATGAGTGTTTTTGAGCAAAATGAGGCTAAGATTATCGCAAATAAAGAGGGTAAAAATACAACTCCTTCGATAGTAGCTTTTACAGATAAAGGTGAAGTTTTAGTAGGTGAGTCAGCAAAAAGACAAGCGGTTACCAATCCTGAAAAAACCATCTACTCTATCAAAAGAATTATGGGTTTGATGAGCGATGAAGATAAAGCAAAAGAGGCAAAAAGTAGATTGCCTTACCATGTTATCGATAGAAATGGTGCTTGTGCTATTGAGATTAGCGATAAGATTTACACTCCACAAGAGATTTCAGCTAAGATTTTGATGAAGTTAAAAGAAGATGCAGAGGCTTATCTTGGTGAAACTGTAACAGATGCGGTTATTACTGTTCCTGCTTATTTTAATGATGCTCAAAGAAAGGCTACAAAAGAGGCTGGTACGATTGCAGGACTAAATGTTCTTAGAATCATCAACGAGCCAACATCGGCCGCTCTTTCGTATGGACTTGATAAAAAAGAGTCAGAGCAAATCGTGGTTTATGACCTTGGTGGTGGTACTTTTGATGTTACTGTACTAGAAACAGGTGATAATGTTGTCGAGGTTCTTTCAACTGGCGGTGATGCATTTTTGGGTGGTGATGACTTTGACAACAAAGTAATCGATTTTGTAGCAGGTGAGTTTTTAAGTTCAACAGGTATTGATATCAAAAAAGATATTATGGCTCTTCAAAGGCTTAAAGATGCAGCTGAAAATGCAAAAAAAGAGCTTTCAAGTGCAACTGAAACAGAGATTAACCTTCCATTTATCACAGCAGATGCAACTGGACCTAAGCACTTAGTTCAAAAAATTACAAGAGCAAAATTTGAATCCCTTATTGATGCGTTGGTAGCAAATACGATTAGAACTATCAAAAATGTTTTAGCTGATGCAAATTTGAGTACAAGTGACATCAATGAAATCGTTATGGTTGGTGGTTCAACAAGAGTTCCTTTAGTGCAACAAGAAGTTCAAAAATTCTTTGGAAAAGAGTTAAACAAATCAGTTAACCCTGATGAAGTTGTTGCTCTTGGTGCTGCGATACAAGGTGGTGTTTTAAGAGGGGATGTTAAAGATGTACTTCTTTTGGATGTTACTCCTCTTAGCCTTGGAATTGAAACTTTGGGTGGTGTTTCTACAAAAGTTATCGAAAAAGGAACAACAATTCCAGCTAAAAAATCTCAAGTTTTCTCAACAGCAGAAGATAATCAACCAGCAGTAAGTATTCATGTACTTCAAGGTGAGAGAGATTTTGCAAAAGATAATAAATCTTTGGGTATGTTTGAGCTTAGTGGAATTCCAACAGCTCCTAGAGGCGTACCACAAATTGAGGTAACTTTTGATATTGATGCAAATGGTATTTTGACAGTTTCAGCACAAGATAAAGGTACAGGAAAATCTCAAGAGATTAAAATCACTGGTTCATCTGGTTTAAGTGATGCAGAGATTCAACAAATGGTAAGAGATGCAGAGGCTCACAAAGGTGAGGATGAAGCGAGAAGAGAGATTGTTATGGCTAGAAATCAAGCAGATGCATTGATTCACCAAACGCGAAAATCTATCAATGATATGGGTGAAAATATTGATGCTGGTGAAAAAGCAAGTATCGAAAATTCTATTGAGGATTTGGAAAGAATCATCAAAGACGATAATGCTTCAAAAGCTCAAATCGAAGAGAAAATCAAAGCTTTGACAGAAAAAAGCCATAAATTGGCAGAAGCTGTATATGCAAAAAGTGCAGGAAATGAAAAACCAGCATCAAAAGCAAAAGATGATGATATCATTGATGCTGAAGTTGACTAATTATTAGGTTTTAAAATGAAAAAAAATCTTATTGAGATTGGAGCTAAATTTGACGAAGGTTGGAGTAGCGACAATCTTTTAGAGAAGACAAAGTTAGAACATGAGATAAAAGAGCATCATACTAATAAGCTTATTTTTGCAAAAGAAATACGAAAAGGTAAAGTGGTAACTATCGTTAAGCCTTTTTTTCTAAATATTGATGAGCTTGAAAAACTGATATCTACTTTAAATAAGAGACTCTCTCGAGGTGGAACGATAAAAGAGAATACTCTTGAATTTCAAGGTGAAGTTCAAGAGGCATTAAAAGCTGAACTTTTAATTTTAG
>SDAZ01000089.1 GCA_006212005.1 Sulfurovum sp.
GCGATAGAATATTATTTTAATCAATATAAAATAAAAGGTAGATTAAATTGAACTAATCTAAAATCTTTGAAATATCTAAAAATTCAATCTCTTTATCTTTTAAAATACCAACTTGTTTTTGACACACTAAAGATGGAAGTGAAGTATAATTATCACATTTTTTTCCAACATGAAAATGCCCTTCGATAATATGACTATTTTTTGGATAAAATTTTATTATTTTAGCGATATGCTCACCAACCATTTTAAAATCCGTGCAGATATTTTTTTGGTTCAATTTTTTTAACTCTTTATCTATAATGCTCTTCTCAAATGGTTTTAAAAGCGTTAAAGCGACTCTATTTCTCATAAGATACGAGTAAATATTATACGATAATGTAGTCTCGTACTTATCACCATGAGACAAAAAAAACTCTTTATCTTCAATGATTGCTTTTATAGGTTGCTCAATTCTCGAAAAAACTTTTACATGAGGAAAAATATCTTTTAAACAAAAATCATGATTACCCTCTATATAGTATATCTCTATCTTTTTAGAGAGTTCATTAATAATATTTATAGCATTTTGAGAAAATGATTTGATATACTCATTGTATCCAAAAAGCAAATCAAAAATATCTCCCATCAAAAAGAGTTGAGGCGTATGAAATTTATCTTCTATAATCGCTCTAAGAATAGATACCAAATCATCACCATAATGAGGATAATGTGAATCTGCTATAAATATCGCATCAGATTTTAAAACGATGCCTAATGACATTTAGAGCAATATCCATAAAGATTGATTTGTGTATCGGTAACTTCAAAACCCTCTTTATGCGGTAAGTTCAAAGATGAAACCTGCTCATCAAAAGATATCTCATAATCTTCTATACTCGCACAATTTAGACAAATATAATGAATATGTTTACTCTTTCTTATCTCATACTTAGACTTTTTATTGACTATTGGAACTTCAACCAATATATTATTTTCTTGCATAAGAATGATATTTTTATAAATTGTAGCCAGTGAGAGAGTTGGATTTTGCTCTTTTACATCATCATAAATCTCATCTATATTCATGTGACCATGCTTATCTATTGATTTGAGAATACTTATCCGTTGAAATGTTGCTTTTAAGTTATTGCCTTGCAAAAAACCAATATAATCTCGCACTTAAATCCTTTATAATATTTTTAAAATTTTAATCGAAAAACTTTAAGAATAGTACATTTTAGGGCAATTCTTTAAAATTGCCCCAAGATAATGCTTAATTCTTAGAGTTCAGTAGCATGTTTAGCAAGATAATCAGCAACACCAGCTGTATCAGCTTTCATACCCTCATCACCTTTAGCCCAACCAGCTGGACAAACTTCACCATGCTCATTTGTAAAAATCATAGTATCAACCATTCTAATCATCTCATCAATATTTCTTCCAAGTGGTAAATCATTGATAACTGCATGTCTTACAGTACCATCAGCATCTATCAAGAAAGAACCTCTAAGAGCAACTGACTCATTTAACAACACATCATAATCTCTTGCAATTTGTTTATCTAGATCTGCAACAAGTGGATATCTAACTTGACCAATTCCACCATTATTTACAGGTGTACATTTCCATGCAAAGTGAGAAAATTGACTATCTACAGAAACACCGATAACATTTACACCTCTACTTGTAAACTCTTCTAATCTGTGGTCAAATGCAATGATTTCAGATGGACATACAAATGTAAAATCTAGTGGATAGAAAAAAAGTACTGCACCTTTTTCTCCAAGATTACTCATAAGATTAAAATCTTCAACTATCTCATTGTTTCCAAGAACCGCTGTTGCCGTAAAGTCAGGTGCTTTTTTTGTTACTAACATTTTTATCCTTTAATAATTTTTATTATTTAAAGGAATAGTATCTAAAAAAACTTAAAATAATCTTTAATTGGCTACTTTTTTTTATCTTCCACAACAATATTGATAGGATTTTTTAGATTTTCCCCAATATAAGGTGTAGCTCCCTCGATAAGTTTTGGCAAAACTTCAGCTATTTTATTGGACTCTCCATAACTTGAAACATCTACTCGCCATAACGATTCACCTTTTTTATCTTTTGCTACAAGTGTTAGATATCTATTATAAATAATAGTTACACTGGTATTGTAAAAATCATATCCGATGGAGCTAAAAAATGGGTGTCGATATCCCCATGGAGAACCTAGTGTAAAGCCCCAATTGAGATTTGGTTGAATCGTTTTACTAGACTCATTTACCCCATAATCCACATAAATAATCTCTTGAGCTAACGAATCACTAAAAACTTTTTGATAACCTAGTGTTGCCAACTCTTTATCCAAATCCTGCGAATATCGTGCAAAATAAAGACTATCAAATTTATCGCTCATCGGTTTGAGCGTATAGTTTTTAGCTCCATTTTGAGTATATGAAAGTGCGGTGATACTACTCACACTCATCTTATACGCATTTTTAGAGCTACATGCACCAAAAAACATCATAACAAATAATAAATAAAGAAGAAAATATTTTCTCATCAACAATCCTTTAAGTTAAAATCTATCTTCTTATTGTACTATTATTTGTCTCTTTTGAAATATTTAATTCCAATTTTCCAACTTTTTCATCAAAATAATGATGTGCCGCCATCCATCTATAAATCTCTGCAGCAATTGGTCCTGAAGTAGAACCACCATGACCGCCATGCTCAACCAAAACCGTTACTACATATTTAGGCTTTTGAAATGGTGCATAAGTTGTAAGCCAAGCATGAGAACGACTATAATAATCCATCGAAGATTCACTAGCTCTTTTTGCATTTCCTTGGGCAATTTTTACAACCTGAGAAGTTCCTGTTTTCCCTGCTACAATAATTGGAAGTCTTGACATATGTCCAACGGCTGTACCCCCACCACTATTACAAACATCATACATACCTGCCCTAATCGTATTGAGATACTTATCATCTATATTTGGAACACTTTGATACTCTGGCATCACCTCTTTATTCACGATTTTATGAACAAGATGTGGTGTTGGTAACTTTTTAGTAGCCAAAAATGCTGTATATCTAGCTAACTGCATAGGGGTTGCTAAGTCATACCCCTGTCCAATAGCAGCAATTGCTGTCTCCCCTGCAAACCAAGGTTGTTTAAATCTTTTTTGTTTCCACTCTTGTGTTGGAATAAGCCCTTTTTTCTCATTTGGCAAATCTATTCCTGTTTTTTCTCCAAACCCCATCGAATGAAGAGACTTTGACCATTTATCGATACCTATTTGAAGATTTTTATTGTAAAAATAGACATCGCAACTCTCTCTAATAGCTTTTCGTAAATCAACACCACCATGTCCTCTATTATTCCAACATCTAAATCTATGACCTGAACGACCAATAGTTATCCCACCACTACAATGCTCATTGGAGTCCAATAATCCTTGTTGATTCATACCAAATGCTAAAGCAGAACCCATTTTAATGGTAGAACCAGGAGGATATGTCCCCGATATAAATTTATTGGTAAATGGATAATCGAGATGACCCATCAAATATTTCCATCGCTCACCTGTGATACCATCAACAAACCAGTTTGCATCAAATGAGGGGTAACTTACAGCTGCGATAACATCACCATTGACATCCATTACTACTGCTGCTCCTGCTTGACCGTAAAACAGCTCATATATCCTAGATTGAAGTCCCATATCAATATTTAGACGCAAATCTTGATTTTCCAAAACAGGTTGATTTCGTATCGTCTCAACCTCTTGATTTGTTGCACTCACTTTGATGAGTTTATAACCAAGGTTACCCTGTAAAATATTATTGTACTGTTTTTCAAGTCCAGCTTTTCCGATAACACCAATAACCGACACATTTGAATCATTATTCTCTTTATCATTGGATTTACTCACATAGCCGATGACATGAGAAACTTTATCTCCATGAGGATAGTATCTTTTCGTTTCTGCTTCGATGATAATTTTTGGATAGATATTGAGTCTGGTATATGCCCCAATCATTTGCTCATATGGTATAAAATCAACAACGGCAATAGGCTTATGGTTATATCCTGAATACTTAGCATAAAAAGCTTTCATCATCTTCTCTTTTTTCAAATCAGGAAACTCTTTAACCAAAATATCAACCAAACCTTCAACTTCTTGACTTGTTATCGCATGGAGTTCTTTGTTTCTTACAAATTTTTTACCCTCTTTTTTTGCTTTTTCTGCTAACTCATTCTCTTTTTTTATGGCAGCCCACTGTGCTGGAGTTTTTTTATCTATCGATACATTATTATCAATCTTAATGACAAAACCTATATCATTCATCGCCAAAAGCTTACCATGTCTATCGAGTATCTCTCCTCTAACAGGTTTTACAAATATCTTTTTTTGACTTATATTCATCGCCTCTTGTTTATAAAGGTCGTCTTCTTGAATCCCCAATTGATAGAGTCTTGAAATAAGCATAAACCAAAAAAGAGAAAAAAATATGAGAGCTATATTGTATCTATTGTTCATTATTCATCCTATACCATCCTATAAACATCAAATCTATTATCACATAATAAATAAGCCAATAGTTATAAGTTATTGAAGTTGTATTAAATACAAAATCGTAAACAAGTAATACTAAATAATATGCCACATCTGTAAAGAGTACAAAAAAGATTGGCAAATAGTATTTGTTCATAAAAAATCGTCTAAACTGAGTAAATACCAAAAATTGAACCAAATATATGGTTATAAGCGATAAAAATAGTGGAAGTGCTAGATTTAAATCTACATGAACCAAATAAGCAAGTAACAATATAAAATAGGCTCTTTTATGTTGATATTTTGTCAATAGATATCCAGCAATACCTATTAAAGGTGGCCATCCCATATGTACAGATATAATCATGGGGTAGAAAAATACAAATGCCCCAAACATCATCATCTCATTTCTAAATTGCTCTTTTCTTTTTCTTCTTGAATGACTATAATAATCCATTTTTTTACCTAAACTATTTTATATATCAGTGATATCTCGTTGCAGACTGGGAAATGGATACATTTTATACAATCTGCCCAAATCTTATGGTCTGGTATATCTGTTTTTGGAATCTCTAAAAAACCCAATTTCTTAAAAAACTCCGCCGAATAAGTCAAAACCAAAACCTCTTCAACCTCATAATCTTTTGCTTCATCAAGTGCAAAATTGACTATTTTTTTTCCTACACCTTGTGAACGGTAAGCCTTATCGACTATTAAACTTCTAATCTCTGCTAATGAAGCGGAATGAATATGTAAAGAGCCGTAACCCACCAATCTATTCCCCTCTTTTGCCAAAACATAAGAACGAATATTGGTCGCAATCTCATCATCACTTCGCTTTAAAATAATACCATCTCTAACTTCAGAAACTACCATAGATTGCATCTCTTTTATGTCTCTTAATGTGGCTTTTTTAAGTTCTATCATATATCCAATCCAAAGACATGCGAAAAAATCTTTTTATGTATCAAATCATAACCACTATGCTTAACATTACTTATCATTATCATATCGTTAAACTCTTTTTTAAGTGCAGTTTTCTCTTTAAGATTGAGCTTGTCCATCTTTGTAAAAACATTAAGATAGAGTTGGTCTGGACGAATAAAATCTTTCACAAACTCATCCACCTCTTTATCTATCTGTGTATGAGGATGTCTTGCATCTCGAAGATGGATAAAAATTCGAATAGATGAGCGTTTTCTTATAAATTCAACCAGATTTTTTTGCCATGCATTTTTCATATCTTTGGATACTTTTGCAAAACCAAATCCAGGTAAATCGACCAAACGATACGAAAAATCCTCTTCACCATATCGATAAACTACTGTAAAAAAGTTTATTAATCTGGTTTTCCCAGGAGTAGATGAGCTTTTAGCGAGATTTTTTCGCATCGTTAAACCATTGATTGTTGAGCTTTTACCAACATTTGAACGCCCTAAAAACACAACTTCACTAATATCTTCACCTAAACTATCACCCAATGCTTGGGCTGACTTTATAAACGAAGCATCTATTATTTTAAAATCTTTCATCTTTAATCCTCTATTTCAAATATAAAATGCACTGGATTTTTATTCCCTTTTATATCTGCTATACCTGTTTTTGTATTGAGATAAGTGCTGTGTGATTTTATCGTTCGATTGTTTGTCAAATCTTGTAAAAAAACATTTCCCTCAAAATAGTATTGCGAGATGACTGGCTGATAGATTAACTTTTGGCAACTTCCTTTGTAATGTATATTTTGGTGTGTTATATCAAAATTTACACTTCCCGTAGCCTCAAGCTTCTTTGCTTTTCGATTATCATCAAAATTGACCTTTGCCATAGAAGAATTAAACCGATTAACCCCCTCAACAACCCTAACGCCACCTGAAAAAATTGCCTCTTTTGCCATGTCGTTTGCATAAAAATGCCCAGCCTTGATATCTACCATACCTGCTAGTAGAAATGAGCTAAACAATAAAAAATAAATAGTGATTTTCATTAAGCTGTCCCAAAAAATAATTGACATTATATCAATTTTTAGAAAAAAGCTTAGTGTATTTTTGCAAAATAACATATTTTTGATATTAAAATATAGATATAATAGCTTAAAAATAAAAAAAAGGATAAATGTGAATGCAGATAGTATATTAATGGAACACATGATGAACCCAAAAAACTATGGAGTTTTAGAATCAAGTGATGCCATAGGGATAGGAAAAAACCCACAAAATGGTGAAAAAGTAGCAATATATATAAAAGTTAAAACACAAGATGAACCCATTATAGAAGATATATCATTTCAAGCCATAGGCTGTACGACAACCATCGTATCTGGTTCAATCATTACAAGTGAAGCAAAAGGAGTTAGTTTTAGTAGAGCTGAAGAGCTGGTATCTATAACTTTAGGAATGCTAGATTCTCTTCCACAAGAAGATGCTGCTTGTTCTGAAATGGTCGCACTAGCACTCAAAGCGTCGATGGATACTTATAAGGAAAGGTTAAAAGATGAGAATTTTCCCATCATATCTTATCGAATTCAAGCTTCATGTACATCACCCGAAGAGAATGAAAATATAGATACTTCATACGAGCAGGAGAGATAATGCAAGAGATTTTTAAAGAGATTCATCAAGTTTGGTTGGCAACCCTTCATGCAGGATTTATCTCAAAAACATCATCAAGAGTCACTCTATACAACTTTTCAGATATATTTTGGAGACATTTTGGATGGGTAGAAAACTATTTTATACGCAATGAGATAAATTACAATTACGATATCCCTCAAGTTCCATTGCGTGTTGAAAAGTTATCTTATCTTTATAACGATATTATCAATCGCCTAAAAAAGATTCAAACAAAGCTAGAGAGTATTGATGATTTAAGGATTAAAGAGCGAATCAATAGTGATATAATCTATATCGTAGAGGCATTAAAACTTTTAGAAGATGAAGAAGTTACGGCTTTTTCTATGAACAGACAATACAACGATATGGAACTAAGCAATGAGGCTCGAGATGCGTTGACGCTCTTTTTATTTGAAGAGAGTTATAAAGAGTATGAGTTGATTTTGGTGTACAACTACTCAAAAGCAAATAGTAATAGTGCTTTTTTAAATCGAATTTACGAGATATTGATTGGTGAATCCGTATTTCATCTTAGAAGTTTTGGTGAGATGATGGCTACAATGGGGATTTTAGCCGTCCCTAGAATGGTCATGGAAGAGATTTATAAATTTGAAGATTTAGAACAGTTTTTATTGGGTGGAATCGATGAAGAGAGAAAAGCAAAAGAGAACTGTAAAGCACTTTCCAATGCTGTTAGTCAAACAAATGCTCATTTTGCCTCATTTTTTGAATTTATAAACAATCAAGAAAATTATCATATCGCTTTGATGCAAGAGGCATTAACCTACATTTTAAGTCAAAAGGAGAATATTTGAGAAGGCATATAACATCTGTGGTGTCCAATTGGTTTGGAGACTTTGCGATGAGTACATTTTCACCATGGTTTCAAAATATTATCAACAATAGTTATGTCAAACTGATGAAACTTGATATGAGTGAGTTTCGAGACCCTAGTACCTATGAAACGCT
>SDAZ01000090.1 GCA_006212005.1 Sulfurovum sp.
TGGATAATTTTTAAAAATATCCTCTAGCGTTTTTTTATCTTCTTCGTTTAGTTCTTCTATCTTTTTCATGCTCTAATTGTAGTATTATTTTCTTTGAAATTAGATTTGGGTAGGTACTTATATACTCTTTTCGTATCTCTTTTTTTCTATCTCCACTGGCTTCAAAATACTCATTTTTCAAATTTATCAAATCATTTTCAAACATAAAATATTCTAAAGTTGCAAGTTGTGTATTTTTTGTTTTTGGCAAAAGGCTATTTGCACACACAAATTTAAACTCCAAGTTAGGTAACGGTTCAGGCTCACCATCTTCATCTACTATGAGTGAAAGGAAAAATCGCAGTTTGCTTATCTCTATGGCTATTGGTTGAATGTCTATCCCATAAATCGTATTTTTGATTATAGAAAGTTTTCTTATATAGTCTTTGTTTCTATCTTTATGAGTGTGTCTAAACTCTTTGTTTTGAAGTCCAAACCAAATCGTAGCATCAAGGTCTATAAGCTTTAAAATCTTAACTATTTTTTGCAAAAGTCCCATAGGAAAAGCCCCAGAACCACATGCTGGGTCAAGAATTTTTAATTCAAAAAGAGCTGATAATACTTTGGCTTTATCGTAGTCATTTTTTGGCTCTTCATTTTTGAAGATGATTGTTTTTAGGCTTTCCTCACCAACAGAAGTTTTGGTTCTGAGATATTCTAGTAGTGAACTACTCACCATATAGTCCACTATCTCACGAGGTGTGTAATAACTTCCTGTGGATTTTCTAGCATTCCCGCTTGTTTCGGGGTTGATTTCAGCTAGTAAATTTTCAAATATACGCCCCAACATCTCTGGGTCGATAGAAAGCTCACTATCTTCTGTAGAGTTTTCATCAATGGTAAAATTATAGTGGTTTAGATGTTCATAAAGCTCACTAAAAAATCTATCATCAATTTTAAGCATATTGATATATTTGCTACAAATTCCACTCCACTCATAATAATCAAGATGTAATGGCTCAAAAAGTCCACCATTTAAAAAAGGAATAGAGGCATTGATAAATTCAGCTTTTCGCTCACTCTTAGGTGTATTGAGTTGTTCAAAAAAGAGCGGTTCAAGTTTATCGTGGTAATAGCCGTCCGCAACTTCAAAAATATCATCAGGAACGAGAGATTTTTTATTTAGAAATTTGATAAAAAGTATTCGTCCTATAAGCCTTATCGCAAACTCTTTTTTACTATTGTCATCATTAGATGGGTAAATGAGATATTCGCTTAATAGTTTTTCATACTCTTTTACAAGCCCTTTATAAAACTCTTTTGTAATCGCTTCGACACTGAATCCCTTTTGAAGTTCAGTTATTTTGGGGTATTTAAGATTTTTGAGTTGTTCAAAAGCAGTTTTAATCTTATCATTGCCAAGTAGAAATGTAAATCTTTTTGCACTACTAACTTGTTGTTTATGCTTGTCGTCATAGCTAAACTCTATAAAAGAGAGTCTCCATGCTCTTTGGTCAGGATGATAAAATGCTCCAATCGCACCATCCAAGCTATATTTATCTGCATACTTTTTAAGCTCACTATGAAATCCAACTCGTGTATTTTCGATATCTTTGTTTTCATCAACCTTAAAAATAAAAAATCCAATCTCATTTTTATCATCAAGTTTGACTTTACCCAAATACTCATCACTGTTTAGCTTTGGAGCAAAGCCGTAAAATCGTTCACTGATAAACTCTATAAAATTATGTTTGTTAAATGGATTGGATAAGAAATCTTTGAGGTGCATATTTTTCCCTAATGGTTATTTGAAGCCAAATTATACCTTTTATCCACTTATCGTAGGGTGCATTTAAATGCACCATTTTTTACAAAACGCCATGTGGTGCAATAAATTGCACCCTACAACTTAGATAAATTTAGCAGAGAGTTCTTTAAGTATCTCTAAACCATTATTACTGTTACCATTGTATTTAAGGATTTTTACCCCAAAAGGTTTCATCGCATTAACTGTATTTTTACACGCTCTTTTGACAATAAGATAATCACACCCATCAAGTGCAACACCCATCTTATCATGTTGAGCGATATGCTCTGCGTCGTCATGTCCGTGATTACACTCGTGATGTTCATCATCATGGTCATCGTGGTCTAGGTCACTTCTTGGATTGTCAATTATCCCTACCATTGTAAGGGTTTTAAACATCCCTCCTCCACTTTGCTCATAGATTGCAAATTTTGGGGTATGACCTGCATTACCTACAAACGATAAGCTCTCATCTTTTACTGGAATCGCTATTTTCATCATCTCTCCTTGAGTATTTTGGCTGATTGTACATGAAGTTCCTTAAAATACAATAAAGCCCAAAAGTTTACCAAACTCAATCTTTCGCTTATGTCTTGCACATTTATTGCACATGTTTTTTTGTAATATTCCTTGTTTAAGAAACAATACAAATATGCAGTGAGGCAAAATGCCTTTAATCAACTAATAAAAACAAGGAAAACTTATGGCAACAACACAACCAGACTACGACAATCCACTAATAAACTTCAATATAACACCTGTAAATCCACTCGGAATAGAAGAAAATATAGTAGCAGGAACAGTTGTAGCGACATTATCTTCAAGTAATCCTTTTCTGGAGTATGCATTGACGGGAGATGATGTGGCATTATTTGGGATAGTGGATAATGAAATTAGGCTTAGACAAGGAGCTGTAATAGATTTCGAAAGAAACCCCGTCATCAATCTGAGTGTTATAGCAACAGATCGGTCTCTCAACATTTCATTTGATGACACTACGGAGCAAAAAAGAATTTCATTTAATACAATCAATCTTCAAGAAGAATTTGAGCTAAGAATAACACCAATATTTGATTATGGTATTCCAGAAATTATCAATGCGGGAGTTGTTGTAGCAGAGTTGGATCTAGAAGGTTTTACTAATACGGCTACATATTCACTAAGCGGTAAAGATGCTGAATTACTTGAGGTGGTTGGTAATAAAATTCAAATAAAAGCTGGTGCATTCATAGATTTTGAGACAAATCCAACAATAGATTTCAAAGTTGAAGCAGTTGATAGCAACCTGAAGATATACACAAAAGATTTCTCACTAAATGTGGCTGATGATGTCAACGAGAGAGCTACCGAGTATAAGGATACAATATACGGTTCTCTAGCCAATGATACTATTGATGGACGAGATGGGGACGATGAGATTTTCGGAAAAGATGGAGACGATAATCTGTATGGTGGAGATGGAATTGATATCATTGACGGTGGTAACGGCAATGATATTATTTATGGTGGAAATGACAGAGATATTTTACTTGGAAATAGTGGAGATGATCTAATATATGGGGATGCTGGAAATGACAATTTGGATGGTCAATTAGGAAATGATACCCTTTATGGAGGAGCTGGTAATGACAGTTTGACTGGTAGCGAAGGAGCTGATATACTGTATGGCGGAAACGGTAATGACTTCCTATATGGAGGATATCAATTTGGTAGCGATGAAAATGGATATTTCATAGATGACAATAACTTTTTAAGCGGTGGAAACGGAAATGATATTTTATATGGGAATAATGGAAGCGATACAATTTATGGCGACTCTGGGAAGGATATACTACACGGTGAAGAAGGAGCTGACAGACTATTTGGTGGCTTAGGACTAGATCAATTATCTGGCGGAACAGGGAGTGATACTTTTGTATTTAATACTACTTTAAACACGAAATTAAACAAAGATAATATTAGTGATTTTAAACACATTGACGATAGCATAGAATTAGACAACTCAATTTTTTCTAAATTAACCCTAGAGGGTGTTTTGTCAGCTGATTCGTTCAAAGCTAATGCTACTGGTAGAGCAACAGATAAAAATGATTATATACTTTACAATCAAAAAACAGGCGATTTAAGCTATGATAGCGACGGTAGTGGTTCGAAAGCATCAGTAGTTTTTGCACATCTGGATAATAAACCACTTGACTTATCGTTTAATGATTTTATAGTTATATAGTTCTTTTATTTTATACATTCAGAGCATATCGTGTTATACAATATGCCCTGAGTTCTCATGGTTGAAATCTATTTGGCTGATTGTACATGAAGTTCCTTAAAATACAATAAAGCCCAAAAGTTTACCTTGCATAGAGCATTCCGTTAAACTTATCGAGTCACAACTCTATCCATATTTTCAAATATCCTTTGGACTCTATCTTGCCAAAGTTTACCAAACTCTATCTTTTCTTCATCAGTTACGATATTTTGGAGCATTTTACTCATGAGATTTTGAAGTTTAGGATGAGGCTTGATGCAACTTGGATTGTAACTTACTTCTATCTTTTGCTTCGTATCTAACCGCATAAACTCTATCTCATGACTCATCTCAACACCAAACTTCATCAATTTATCTCTAGCAAATCTACCATTAAGCCCTTTGAAACCTCTCTCATTGGTAGCTCCTGTGATTTGCATGATAACATTTGCCATCACTCCTATCACACCACTTTTCTCTTCCTCTCTAAAAGCGACCTGTATCTCCCCTCTAGTAGGTATCTCATCTTTATAAAGCTCTTTTAAGGCAACAAGTGTCATGATATATGCCCCTGCCACCGTTGGACAACTATGCCCTGAAGCTTTAACCACATCTTTATAGGAAAACTCTACCTTAGCATCTTCAAAAGTTCCCAAAAAATCAGCAAGTTCATCTCTTAGCGTTATCGTTGGCAAGGCATCAAAAAAATCGGGATACTTCATACTATCTCATCGAACAAGGACTAAGTCCTGTTTTAAAAAACATTGCTGTTACTGTGTCCATCCCTGCGATATGTTGTGTGAACCATTGAGGAAGTTCTTCGATAAAATAGACTTTTAAAACCATAATATCTCGGCTTTGTCTCCACTTTTTAAAAATCTCATCCATCAATCTTAGTGCATTATCATGCTCCATCTTATGAAAAGGATATGGTGCAAATCTCATCTCTTCCATCTTTATCTCTTCACCTCTAAAATGCTCTTTAGTGTGAACTATCCATTGAGTAAATGCCTCATCTATGGCTAAAATATTCTCATTCGTGAACTCGTTTTCACATCTCAATATCAGCTCAAAAAGTGAATTTATAATCTCAACATCTTCAAAGTGAACACTATTCATAAAATCCATCGCAACTATCGGAATATCATTTTTTTCTATTAACACTCATTTACCTTTTATTTTTTATCTATTATAATCAAATATTGAGCGTAAAAAAATGATTTAAATCAAGACTTAGAGGTTTAATCATCAAATTTGAGATTATGGAGTTCAAGTTTTTTATTGGTAAAGGGGTTGATGATAGAATCTATCTCATTTACATCATGCTTTAACTCAAATCCTACTAGTGAATTTTGAGCAGTGCTTTCCAATATATAGTATTTTTCACCATTGACATAAAGCCCTTTTCTATCAAGTGGCGTTTGCAATCTGACAATAATAAAAATGTGTTTAGGAACTAAAACAAAGTAGGACTCAAAATCCAAAGTGTGAAGCAAAGAGATAAGAAGATTGCTCTTATCATCACAATCCCCAAAGTTATGTTTTAGCGTATCTTTTGGAGTAAATGCTTGATAATTATTGACTTGATAAGGAATATTTGTCACATAATCAAGCAGATTTTGTACCTTACACTCTTCGCTTTGACAATTTTTTGTGAGTTTAGATGCCAAATCTTTCATAAATGGAGCATCACTAACGCTATTAACATAAACTCCATCATTGGTAGAGGTATGTCGTCTATTGACCACATCTATGGCATGAATAAAAGCATAGATAAAATAGATAAAAAGCGTTGCCAATAAAAAATTGGTTAAAAAACGAATAACTTTTCTATCCATTTATCTTTCTATGTGTAAAAAAAATTAGTTTACTAAAGCAATACAATCAATCTCTATAAGAGCATTTTTTGGAAGCGTTTTAACCGCAACCGTACTTCTTGAGGGTTTATGTTCACCAAAATACTCTGCATAAATCGCATTAATCTTTAAAAAATCATCCATATCAGCCAAAAAAATAGTTGTTTTAATCACTTTATCAAGACTCGAACCACTTGCTTCTAAAACATTCGAAAGATTTTTCAAAACTTGATGTGCTTGAAGCTCCACATCATTTTCTAACATCTCTCCAACAGTAGTCAATGCAATTTGTCCAGAAGTATAAACCATACCAATGACAACCATCGCTTGAGAGTATGAGCCTATTGCTTGAGGTGCATTTAGTGTACTTACGATTTTCATGTTTTTTCCTTTTTATTATTTTGTAGATTTTAATTGTAGGGGTAAGCCTTGTGCTTACCTCATAATTTAGGGCAACCACAAGGGATTGCCCCCTACAAGTTATTTAAATAATTCTAATGATGATTTTTGAGATATCTTCCAATCCCATCAGCCAAACTTTTTGCCAACAACTTTTGATAATAAGCATCTTCCAGTCTCGACGCATCTGTTTTATTGGTGATATACCCCAACTCAACCAAAACCGCTGGCATTTGAGCACCAACTAAAACCCAAAAATCAGCAGTTCTAACACTTCCATCACTGATTTTTCCATAATGTTCTCTTGTATTGGCAACAATCATATTGGAGATATCGATACTCAATTTATGTGACTCAACAATCTTTTCACGGCGTAAAAGTGATAAAAATTCATTTTTGATATATCTATCTTTTCCCTCTAAAACAACGCTATTTTCTTTTGCGGCTGCCTCTTTTTCTCTTTGAGTCCGAGCAGGAGAGAGATAAAAAACTTCCAACCCTTTTAACTGTTCATCCCACTTTTTGGCAGGTGAAGCATTGAGATGTAAAGAAATAAAAAAATCAGCCTTTTTTTTATTGGCAAACTCTGTTCGATTGGGCAACTTAACAAACGAATCACTATCTCTAGTCATATAAACTTTATAACCTCTATCTTCAAGTGTTGTTTGGAGCTTTGAAGCAACTTTTAAAACAATATTTTTCTCCAAAAGCCCATTACCAACTGCACCACTATCTTTTCCACCATGACCAGCATCTATGACTACCACTTTTGCATTATCTCTATTTTGGGTAGTTGTGGTATTATTTGACGATGAACTAGAAGTTGAGTTTGAAACCACAGCTCCATTTAAAGGGATTATCATCACATTTGAACTTATCTTTGGAGCTTGAAGTTTTCGCTTACTCACGATAACCACCCTAAGCAAATCTCCACTAAATTGCCCAATCCTAAATGACTCGATACCACTATAACTTAGATGCGAGATACCTCTGCCATTTGGCAATACACCGCCTTTTATGCTATATACGAATCTTGTACTATCTTTATTTGGAATGCTAAAAAAACCTGTATTTTTGAGAGGTTGGGCAAATTGAAGTTTTAAATTGCCCCCCTCTATACTACCTTTTACAAAGGTATTGCCACCGAAAAGTGGTATAAAAAATAACATTAAAAAAAGTGTAAAAATCTTATGAATTAGCTTCGTTTTCCCCATATATCAACCTTTGCATCAACTCTTTGACACTTATAATTTCTGTTATACGATAACCATTTGAGCCTGTAAAAAAAAGACCTCGCTCAACATTACCTTCATACGCATCGCTCAATCTATCGGCAATACAATAACCAACTTTTTTAGCCTCTTCTCCACGATTGCACGGAGAGACACAATTTGAGATACAAGCCACTTTTGGTGCACTGTTTTGCTCTATCATTTTGTGTAAATTTGTCTTAACTCCTCTGGCTGGATAACCCACAGGAGATTTAAAGAGTTGGATATCTTCCTCTTTTGAATTGATAAGAACTTCTTTAAATACGGCACTTGCATCACACTCATGCGTTCCAATAAATCGTGTTCCCATCTGAACTCCACTAGCACCAAGCTCCATCATACGAATGATATCATCCTTGTCCCAAACACCACCAGCAGCAATGACGGGCATATCACCCCAAAGTTTCGCTTCAGCCACAACATCAACCAAAATCGCTTCTAACTGATTTTGAGGCATACAACACTCATCATATTTGAAACCTTGATGTCCACCACTCAAAGGTCCTTCC
>SDAZ01000091.1 GCA_006212005.1 Sulfurovum sp.
AGGGATTCCATGACCTTTCAATCGTGCATAAAGAGTTTACAAATATGGATGATGAGTCTCAAATGGAGATGGAACCACTTTTGGGTACAGATAAATTGGCGGTAACTGCTGCGTTGGAAAAATGTGCACAATATGAACCATGGACAGTTGAGAAAATGTATAAAATGGGTGGTTTCTTGCAGTTAAACGAAAAAGCAGGTAAAATTTCACCACTTTATAGTGATAGACCTTATAGTGGTTTTGAAAATATGCTTTATAAGTTTGAGAGATTTGAAACGCTTTCTGGAAGACAAACTTTCTATGTTGACCATGATTTGTATATTAAAATGGGTGCAAATACCAATATTGGTATGGATGGGATTCGTCCAAATGACCCTAAAAAATATCCATTTACTTTGATGACTCCACACGCTAGATGGTCAATCCACTCTAACTATAAAGCATCAAGAACACTTCAAAGACTTCAAAGAGGTCAGCCATATTGTCAAATTAACCGTAAGATTGCAGAAGCAAAAGGGATTAAAGATGGCGATATGATGAAAGTTTCAAATGTTTTAGGTGAGTTCTATACGATGGCAAAAGTCTCTAGATCATGTCCACCAGATAGTTTGGTTATGGAACATGGATGGGAACCATATATGTATCGATTTAACCGTGGGCACAATGAGTGTGTACCAACATCGCTAAATCTACTTGAGATGGCTGACGGTTGGGGACACTTGAAATTTGGTGGACTTTGGGATGGAAACCAATATGCTTATGATGGTGCGGTAGATGTTCAAAAAGCAACACCTAAAGATTTTGAGGGACTTAAGCCTCGCAACACCGAAGGTGCTGCTAAAGTAGAGAAAGCGTAAGGGGGTAAGTGATGTCAAAAAGACAATTAGCAATGGTAATGGACTTAAACAAGTGTATCGGATGTCAAACTTGTACAGTCGCTTGTAAAACTCAATGGACAAATAGAAATGGTCGTGAGTATATGTATTGGAACAATGTTGAGACCTATCCAGGTGATGGATATCCTAAAAAATGGATGGAGCTTGGTGGTGGTTTCGATAAAGCTGGAGACCTTCAAGAGGGTATCATTCCAAATATTCAAGCCGATTATGGTGTGCCTTGGGATTATAACTATGAAGAATTAGCAACATTTGACTTTACAAAAGGGAGTTCAACTGCTGGTTTTCATGCTACAACTGATACAACTTGGGGACCAAACTGGGATGAAGATGAAGGGAAGGGTGATTTTCCAAATGATAACTACTTCTTCTATCTTCCACGGATTTGTAACCACTGTACAAACCCAGGATGTTTGAGTGCATGTCCTAGAGATGCGATTTTCAAAAGAGATGAAGATGGTGTTGTTTTAGTTGACTTAGATAGATGTAATGGATATCGATATTGTATCGCTGGGTGTCCATACAAAAAAATATACTTTAACCCTAAGATTTCTAAAAGTGAAAAATGTATCTTGTGTTTCCCTAGAATCGAGCAAGGACTTCCACCAGCTTGTGCACAACAATGTGTTGGAAGAATCCGTTTTGTTGGTTTCTTAGACGACCAAGAGTCTCAAGTTTACAAATTGGTAACTAAATTTAAAGTAGCAATCCCTTTGAGAAAAGATTATGGAACGCAACCAAATGTTTATTATGTTCCTCCAACAGAAGCACCTGCAAAATTTGATGCTGATGGAAAAATCATAGAGGGAAGCGATAGAATTCCAATAAAAGAGTTAGTAAAACTTTTTGGAGAAGATGTTCATCATGCGATTAAAACAGTAAAAGCTGAAAAGAAAAAAAGAGCAGAGACTGGCGAGAGCGAACTTATGGATATCTTGATAGCGTATCAACATGCGGATATGTTCAGACTTGATGCAAACTATTATCAAGAAGTTGCTAAGTCTAAAGAGCCAAAACCATTAGCACCGATTGATGATAGATATGCTAAAGGTAAATTTACTTTAGAGTTTACGCTTCCAGAATCTCATGGAACACATGAAGGAAATGCAACGCACGAAGGAAATGCGACACATGAGGGCAATACAACAGATGAGGGGAATACGACACATGCATAAAATTTTAAAAACTATGATAATAGCAGGGCTAACAACAGCTGGAGCAGATGGTGTTATTATGGCTCAAAAAGTTGGTGGTATCAATGTTGCAACCATTAGCCCAAATGATGCGATATGGAGTAAAGCAAAATTCACACCTGTTGTATTGTATCCGCAAACAACGATAAAGTTAAATGATAAAAAAGCCAATAGCCTAAATGGAGCAAACAAAGGTCTAAAAGCACAAGTAGGAGCTATCTATGATGGCTCTTCTATGGCTTATAAGATTATTTGGAGTGACCCAACAAACAACGCTTTAACGGGCAATGTTTCAGATGTTTATGCTGATGGTTTAGCGATGCAAGTTCCTGTAAACTTTAGCAATCCAAAAAAATTACCTTATATCGGTATGGGAAGTGATGATAGGGCAGTTTTGATTTATCTCAATAAAGTTATCCCTAGCCACTATGAGCCGAATGGAAACAGAGATGTATCAACACAAATAAATCACCACAATACAAACTATTTTGGTGAAGAGTTAAATAAATTTAAAGCTCAAGTTGAAGCATTGTCTTCAAAATCTTATGCTAAATCTTACATCTCTGAAGGTTTTCGTTCTATGACGCAAATCAAAGATGGAAGCAGTAAATTTGGTATGAATATGGTTTACAATCCATCTACTAAGGCGTGGGCTGGTGTTGTAGCAAAAAGTTTAAATGATGGAAATGCAAACTTTAGCTCTGCTGGTGCAATTCCTGTTTCATTTGCCGTTTGGGATGGTGGAAAGCTTAATCGTGGTGGAGTTAAAAAACTTTCAGGCTGGACAGCGGTTAAATTTGTAGGTAAAAGTGGTGGAGATGACCTTGTGAAAGAGTTAACAACTCCATCAACTGGTGATGCAAAAGCTGGAAAAGTAGCTGTTGATGCGATGTGTGGAAGTTGTCATACTCTAAATGCTTCAAAATCTGCTCCTGCTTATATGGCTCCAAATTTAAGTAATATTGGTGGGTACTCTACAAATGCGTATCTAGCAGAATCTATCAAAGAGCCAAGTGCGGTTATCGTCCCAGGGTACAATAGAAATGCTCACAAAGCGATGAAGTGGTACAATGTTGATGCAAAAACAGGTAAAAGAGTTTCGACAATGCCACCAATGATGACAGATGATAAGCAAATTGCAAATGCTGTTGCCTATCTAAAAACACTCAAAGTGGGGGTTGAATAATGAAAAAGATGATTTTACCAGTAATACTGGCACTTTTGTTCATAGGATGTGAAAAAGAACCTGAAACAAATGCATCAATATTTACATCAAATGCTAAAGTTGACGCAAATGCTACAGTTATCGAAAAAGAGGGCTTTTTAACAACAAAATGGTGTGCAGACCAAGGTATGTTTGCAGATTGTAGAATGGAAAGTATCGTTTGTGGTGAGGGCGAATGTCATCAAAAATGGGAGTTCGGTGACCCTGAGAAGACAGAGTTAGTACTTTATGTCAATGATGATATGCAATACTATAATCTTGAGCCGTCAAAAGAGTTTTTACCAAAGATTCCTCACCTTTTAGAAGAGGCTATCAATAAAGATTTGGTTAAGATTAATGGAAAACTTGATGAGAAAAATAATATCATCGTAATGACTGATTATAAAGCACCTGAAAAAGCTAAAGCTGGTTTTTTTAAGGGTTGTCTGTAAGAGGATAAGACCACCGCTTGGGTGGTCTGAAATATAAATCAAGAAGGGTTTAAATCAATATATCAAGCCAAAAGAGTATTGATTTGAACTAAAAAATTAACAAGCTGGAACTTTTCCACTATCTTTAGAGTACGCTTTTACGAAATCAAGTAAATCTGGTTTGTTTTTAGTCATATCAGGATTTTTACATTTACCCAATTCAGCACTCAATGAACCAGCATTCCACTCAGAACCTTTTTTCATACCTGCAAATTTAGCACCAGTCATTCCACAAGGAGCTTTAAAAAATTTAGCATAAAGTTTTTGACCTTTAGCAGCATCAGCTGATGCAGTAGTTGTAGATAGAGCCAATCCAACGATTGAAGCAAGAACGATTTTTGTCATTTTAGTCATGAGTTTCCTTTTATTTTGATGTCTTTAGACAGTTTAGATTCTATATATTTATTGTGAATTTATTGTGGTATTATTATCTTAGATAATAATTTTTTGTTGATATTCTTATATCATGAGTACTTTAACCGTTACTTTATGAAAAAATAACGCTCTTTTGCTCCAAAATTGGAGCTGGTTAATATCGCATCCAATTCTCATGAACATGACCTTTTCGTTTAAAATTAACCGCTTCATCAAGGGCTTTTTTAAAGCCTTCTAAGTCAAAATCTCTCTTCTCTTCAACGATTATCTCTTTATAGACTATCATCCCCTCTTTATCTATCAAAAAAATAGAATCTGCACAAAGTGTTTCATCAATACAAACACCAAATTTCATCGCAAGATTATAAAAATCAAAACTACACTTCTCATCATCAAGATTTTTTGCATCAAAAGAGACAGAAGAGACGATATAGCTCAAAACTTTCTCCTCATTTGCATTAACAATCTCAACCAACTCATCACTCGGCTTATGAGAAAGCGTACAAATAAGTTGAATCTTATCTGCCATCATCCCTATCACCTTATCTTCCCCACTCTTTAGCTTCAACTTTACAGCTGGAGCTTCACTTCCTACGGCTCGTTGTCGCTTTTGAAGCGTTTTTTCTTCTCCGTTTATCGTGATTTTCATCGTTTACCTCTTCGTTATGAAAGTTTTTTGTCTGTTAAAAAAATCGTAATATCGTTGATACAAGTGCTGATACTTTTCATGATAACCTCTTGCTCTTCATGCGTTAGTTCAAATCTATTTTCAATAAACTCATAAACTTTAAAACTATCTGCAAAAATTTCACTAAAAAGTTTTGTTTTGATTTTCTCTTCTACTTGTCCCATCCAAAAGCCTTTTAGTTTTTTTAGATACATTTTTTATACCGTGAGAGGGATTATTTTGTGATTTTAAAAATAGCTATTAAACTCTAAAAGTTAGATTCTTATAAAATCTCTTTAGTAAAAAGAGTATAATACTTTTATCAAAAATATTTTCTTAAAAGGATATCCATGTTAATCAAATCAAATGACTCAATAAAACTTGAGGAATATCAAAAAGCTATCGAGATAAATCCTAAAAATGCTGATACCTATTATAATATGGGAAATGCTTATAGCAATTTAAAAGAGTACGATAAAGCTATCACTGCGTATCAAAAAGCAATAGAGATAAATCCTAAAAATGATAGTGCTTATAATAATATGGGAGTTGCTTATGATGAGTTAAAAGAGTACGATAAAGCTATCATTGCATATCAAAAAGCGATAGAGATAAATCCTAAACTTGATGTTGCTTATTATAATATAGGATTTGCTTATGCTAATTTAAAAGCGTACGATAAAGCTATAATTTTCTATCAAAAAGCTATTGAGATAAATCTTAAAGATTATATGTCTTATATAAATCTCTTTGAACTACAACTTACACTCAATCAATACTTTAGCCTAGAAAAGCCATTTTTATTACACTTTGGAGATGATAAAAAGGTGATGATGTACTATGAAATGCTTAGAATCTTACGCTCTATAGCGACAAATAGTTCTTATGGTATAACCGTAGAGTTATGGAGTGAAAAATATCGTGATATAGAGCTTGATTGTGGATGGGATGAGATTAATAGATGGTTGGAAAATATGCCAGATGGCGAGATAAAGGCGGAATTAGTAGAAGCGATAGAGGTGTTTAAAGCTCACTAGATATATTAAAACCCAACTCCGAACTTATCTATACTCTCTTTTAACTCTTGATTTTTAAGATTATCATAAATACAGAGGTCTATTTTATAGGGAAGATAGAGTTCATCCAATTTTATCGCAATATCTTGCAAAGTCGAAAAATGTAGGTTTTTTCCATGAAGTGTCAAATCAATATCTGAACCATCCCTATAATTACCTTTTGCCCTTGAACCATAAAGGGTTACTTTTTGGACAGAAGGGAAAAGCGAAAAGACCTCTTTGATACGCTCTATCGTATCTTCTTTTAAACCGTATCTCATAGCATTTGATTTTCATCTTCTAAAATTTTTGAAAACTTTATCTTAAGCTCTTCAAATCTGAAAAAATAATTTGATAAAATCTCATCAACAATATCCGCAACCATAGCTTCATCATAAATATGAGATGTAAGATTTCTACTTTGAATCATTCTCATCCATACATCAGCATAATCAATCAGTCCAAAACTAAATGCTTGTCTAGTGGCATCTTTTGAACCATAAATTTGCTCTGTTGAACCTCTATATTCCAAAAAATCTTTCATCGTTTTCCATGCTAACTCATGAGTATATTCAAAAGCTTGTACGACACCTTGTCGCTCCAACAAAGACAACTCTCTTTGATGAGATAACTCCACAGCACTTTTGAGTTGCGTAAATGCTTTTTGATAATTTGAAAATCTCTGTTGCCATCTGATATAATTGCCCATAATATAACTCTTTTAAATTGAAGTTGTATCTATATAATATTAGCATTTTACTTAAATTAAAAGTCAATTATCACAAAAATCTTACAAACTTGCGTAGTATTTTCCCTCATCATTAAAAGTATTGACCGTTAGCTTTGAAAATCTCTCAATATAACTCCAAAAATTATCTTTTAACTCCTGAGGGATATCACACTCTTCCAACGCCTCTTGCATACATCCAAGCCACTCTGTACGAGATTTTTCATAGATAGAGAAGTCATCATGAAGTCGAACCATATACTCATTCATCTCCATAGCGTTGGTATTTTTATCATAAACTTTTGGGCCACCACAGATTTGTATGAAAAATTTTGTATTTTTCTCTTTGACTTTGTTGAACTCTTCCTCATCTTGTGGAAAAAAATTCGAAATATCACTCTCATAAATCTTATCATAAAAACTATACATAAGCTTTCTCATGCCATCTTCGCCCAAAGCCTCATAAAATGCTGGTGTTGGATTTGTAAACTCTACCTTTTCACCTTTGTGAACACTTGAAATCTCGTAACTCATCATAATCTCCTAACATAAATGAAAGTATTATACTAAAAATTTTAAAATATTTCAGAACTATCAACCCTTTTTTATCACAATCGTTTTATATTTATCATACTGCACATTTGCACCCTCTTGTATCTTGACAAATTTTCGCTTTGTATAATCTACCTCATAATTTCCAGCATTTTTTATCGAAAAATCGACACAAAGTTTCGCCACTTTTTGCATCAACTCATCTGGAAGATTTTGTTTATCGGTCATGATGATAAGGTGAGAAGAGGGGATGTCTCGTATGTGCATCCAAATATCATTGGCTTTTGCCATCTTCAAAATAGCGATATTCTCCTTTTGATTTCGACCAATCAAGACCTTATAATCATCAATCCAAAAAAGCTCTCCCTCTTTGAGTTTGGCTTTTTTCTTCGTTGCCACAGAGCGTTTTGGTGCTAAAAATTCTATCTCATAACTATCTTGTGCCTCTTTTATTGTATGTTGGATGTTCTCATAAAATGCTATCTTACTGTCAAGATTTTCTTGCTCGATGTAAAGATTTTTTTCTCGATTTTTAGCCCTTTTGGCGATGTTAAAAAAATGCTCACTCATACGATTTGGCATTGTATCTTTTGGTAAAGTTATCGTTATATCATTTCCATCAAAATCATAAGTTGACAGCGTTTTAGAATAGGGTTTGAGTTGATAAAGATTTGCCAATACCAAATTTGCATAGTTT